>JAFGHU010000218.1 GCA_016929955.1 Bacteroidales bacterium
TTCTTCTTCAGTCTTAAAAACCGGAATTTTTCTTTTATAAGTCATTGTATAAACTCCTTTCTCTTTTACTCATATCTCTTGCGGGTTATGTCAAAGATATACAATAGAATGCCTTTGGCAATGTTCCTTGTAGATAGAAGACAAATTATACCACAAAGTCGCACTAAGGAGACACGAAGTTACCTAAGGAATTACTCCAAAATCTAACTCAAATACTTAGCCACAATCGGCATTCGCCTTCCCATGCCAAAGGCTTTGGTAGAAACGCTTAAAATTGGTGATGAATAAAGAAGTCCGTTTGGTTTCTCTTGCCGAAAGTAAATATGCGTTGGATTTGGCTATAGAAAAATACAGAGAAAGAGAGCTTTGCAGGGCGATAGATTCTGATTCAAATTGAGGCAAAATCAGATGAAAAACCACAGTTTACTTTCGTAAATGAGGATTTTGAAGAAGATTTTAACGAAGAGTTGGATCAAAAAATGAGTTTTGCAAAGCTCTCAGAAATTGAGTTTCACTATACTTCGGAGTTTTAGGTTATTAGTGATACGATTACTTGACGTCATCATATCACTTTCGCTTACTACAATAAATCTTTACACTTTTCCCAATTCCTTATCAATTCTATCTTTTAAAAACATCTTTATTAAGGATTGATAGGGCACATCTCTTTTATTTGCCATAACTTTAAGCTCATCCAGAATAAACTCAGGAAGTCTAAGCGAAATTGTTTTCGTTGAAAGTTTTAGATTAGGAAAAACTACTTTGTCGGCTTTTGACCAATCAATATAATCCATCGTTTCCTCTGCAGCCCAAAAAGCTCGTTCTTCTTCTTCAGTCTTAAAAACCGGAATTTTTCTTTTATAAGTCATTGTATAAACTCCTTTCTCTTTTACTCATATCTCTTGCTGAGATTACTCTTATCTTTTTATCCCGAACTGTAAAAACCACAAACAACATCCGTTTTGCATTCGTTTGGCCTAATAAATACCATCGTTTTTCAATGATAGAATGCGCCTTGTCATTTGTCACGATAATAGGTTCGTTAAAAAAGACTTGTTCACATTCACTTTGACTGACTTGGTGCAGAATCCAATTTTTATCTTGATTCCCCTCACCCCAATCAAAACCTGTACATTGTTTTAATAATTCCATAATGTATATGGCAAAGATATACAATACGAGATGCGATTTCAAATAATTTATTTGATTTGCTTTGTGTCCCTTTGCGTGAACTCTGTGTTCCTTTGTGGTTCAGCAGTCAAATCATACCACAAAGTCGCACTAAGGAATTACTCCAAAATCTAACTCAAATACTTAGCCACAATCGGCATTCGTCTTCCCATGCCAAAAGCTTTGGTAGAAACTCTTAAAATCGGTGGCGTTTGGTAACGTTTGTATTCGTTGGTATTGACTAATTTTAAAACACGATTAACAAGCGCCTCGTCAAAACCCAATGCAATTATTTCTTTTGGTCCTTTTCTATTTTCTATATATTGAAACAAAATAGCATCCAAAATTTCATAATCAGGCAAAGAATCAGAATCTTTTTGATCGGGTCTTAGTTCTGCTGATGGTGGTTTATTTATCGTATTCCAGGGAATAATTTCTTCTTTGCGGTTGATATATCTTGCCAGTTCAAAAACATCCACTTTATACACATCGCCCAGAACAGATAGTCCGCCATTCATATCGCCATAAAGTGTTCCGTAACCAACAGCCGACTCACTTTTATTGCTGGTATTCAGTAGGATATAACCAAATTTATTAGACAAAGCCATTAACAATACCCCACGTGCACGTGCTTGAATATTTTCTTCGGCGATATTGAAGGGCAAATTCTTAAAATGAGGTTTTAATTCCTTTTCGAAACTCTCGAAAATAGATTGGATTGGGATAATTTCATAAGGAGAACCCAAATTCTTGGCTAAACCTTCGGCATCTTTAATAGAATGATCTGAAGAAAATTGCGATGGCAAAAGGATCGCATGCACATTTTCCGCTCCCAAAGCCTCAGAAGCCAAAGCCATAACCACCGCCGAATCGATACCGCCCGACAATCCTAAAACCGCCTTTTTAAAGCCTAATTTTTGGAAATAATTCTTTACGCCCATTACCAAAGCATCATGAATTAAAGCTATCTTTTTTGGTTTTTCTTTTTGCTTTATTTCTTTTGGAAGATGATCAATATCAAACACTTGCAAATCCTCCTCAAAATAATTCAATTCGCCAACCATTTTTCCTTGATTATCAAAAGCCAAAGAACCGCCATCAAACAACAACTCCGTTTGGGCTCCCACATGATTGGCATAAAACAAAGGAAGACGGTATTTATCTACATTGGCTTTCATGATTCGTTTTCGACGTTCCGCTTGCTCATAATGAAATGGTGAAGCAGCAATATTGATTATCACCTCCGGATTTTCTTTCATCAATTCATCCATCGGTTTTATGCGATACAAATCTTCAACGCCCAAATTCCAGATATCTTCACAAACAGTAATGGCCAATCGTTTTCCTTTATAATCTACACAATGAAAATCGGTATTGGGTTCAAAATAACGATACTCATCAAAAATATCGTAGGTTGGCAAGAGGCTTTTATGCAAAACATCCTGAATTTTTCCTTCGATTAAAAAAGCTGCCGAATTAAATAAACGTTTTCCCGTTGAATTTGAGTTTTTGGTTGGCAATCCAACCACTGCAGCAATATCAATACAGGCTTTGGCAACTTCTTCTGTTGCTTTCCAACACCTTTCTATAAAATCGTCAAATTCCAAAAAATCGCGAGGCGGATATCCCGAAATGGCCAGCTCAGCAAAAACAACTAAATCAGCTCCTTGATTTTTAGCTGTTGATATAGCTTCAATCATTTTGTTTTGGTTGCTTTCGAAATTTCCGATATGGTAGTTTAGTTGGGCGATTGCTATTTTCATTATTAAGAATATTAAGCTGCAAAGATAAAAAAAGAAGACGATCTAATATAGAGTAGATATCACGTACTTTGGTTAGCTTACTATGAAAGTTGAAACGCAATTAAAGTTATTCAACTTTCGAAAAAAGGAACTGCTTTTCAATCGCAACGATATGAATTTTAGATCTTTTCAACTTATAATCCACTTCAAAAAAAATAAAAATGCCACAAAATCACCAACACACCAAAACCCACTAAATCCTCATTATAAGCATTTTATATATTGTGATATTTTGCGTTTTTGTGCATTGGTGGCAAAAAAATTATTTTTCATAGTGCGCCAGCTCTATTCGCTTTTTAATTTTGTAATTTCGCAGCATGGAAAGTCAACGCCAACAAAAAATTAGTCGCCTCCTACAAAAGGATTTAGGCGATATCTTGCAAAAAGACATGAATAACTTGGGATTGGGAGCTATGCTCACCGTTACCAAGGTTTCGGTAAGCTCCGACCTTTCGCTTGCTAAAACCTATATCAGTTTGCTTGCAGCCGACGATCATGAAAAAGTGATTGCGAATTTAAATAAACACAGCAAAGAAATACGTTTTGTTTTGGCGCAACGCGTTAGAAATCAATTGCGTATTATTCCCACGCTTCGTTTTTTCGAAGATGATTCGCTCGATTATTTAGAAAATATTGAACGTATTCTTAAAAACGAATAAAACTCCATTATGCAATACGATCCTATCAAACGCAGTTTGGGAAGTTTTTTTAATGCTTCTCCTCAACTTCGTAAATTATTTTATAGCCTGCTAAATGTTTTGCTTTTACGTACCTGGCATGTAAAACGTGCGTTTAAAAAATGGGCGCAAAATAAAAATACAGCTTCCATTTTAGATGCCGGTATGGGTTTTGGGCAATATTCTTACTTTATGACCCGACGAAACGTCAATTTTACGGTAAAAGGCGTTGATGTTAAAGAAGAACAAGTGGCTGACTGCACCAATTTTTTTGAAAAAATAAAGCAGAAAAACGCTTCGTTTGCGGTGGCAGATTTAACTCAATTGGTTGAAAAAGAATCCTACGATTTTATACTTTCTGTTGATGTGATGGAACATATTGAAGAGGACGTATTGGTTTTTAAAAACTTTTATGCCAGCATGAAAAAAGGAGCTATGTTGCTTATTTCCACACCTTCAGATCAAGGTGGCTCTGATGTTCACGATCACGATCATCACGAAGGTGCTTCTTTTATCGACGAACATGTGAGAGATGGCTATGGTATTCCTGAAATTAAAAACAAGCTTAAGGAAGCCGGATTTTCTAAATCAGAAGCGCATTATTCATATGGCTGGCCGGGAAAAATTTCGTGGAAAATTTCGATGAAATATCCCATTTTGCTCTTGAATGCTTCGAAGCTATTCTTTATTATTTTGCCTTTTTATTATGTAATCACCTTTCCTTTTGCACTGATATTAAATTATTTAGATGTCAGCATTAAACATAAAACAGGAACGGGTTTGATCGTAAAAGCGTGGAAATAAGTTTAATGAACTATTAGGACGGGTTTTACTAATTTTAAATCGCCACTTCCTTAGGAATGCCTATGGCAGAATACAAGAATAAGTGATATTCAATTTTTATTCGTGTATTAGTGGCAATGATTTCTATTTCAAAAACAATTCGCGTGCCCTATTATTAAAACAGAACGGCCAAAAAAAGGTTAAATTTGGATTCTAGTTTTATTTCTTTTTACCTATTTTGAATCGCCACTTCCTTAGGAATGCCTATGGCAGAATACACGGATAAGTGATTTTCAGATTAAATTTTATCCCTTTCCTAAATCAGTTTAAATACTTTTCCGGGTAAGCATCGAACTATACCTTCAAATTCGAGATTCAACAGCGTAACTGAAACTTTGCTCATAGGCATATTCGCTTTTAAGGCAATTAGATCAATCGTCGCTTCCTTTTCTTCGCGAATAATATTGACTAAAAGTTCTTCTTCCGGCTTAAGCTCGACAAACAATTTTTGTTGAATGGGGGTGTTCTTTTTTACTTGATCCCAACCCATTAAATAGCGAATATCATCCGCCGATTCTACCAAAGCGGCCCTATTGGTTCGAATCAGAAAATTAGTTCCTCGTGAATATTGATCGTCGGGGCGACCGGGCACAGCAAAAACATCGCGATTATAGCTATTTGCAATATCGGCCGTAATTAAGGAACCTCCTTTGGTATCCGATTCGATGACTAATATAGCATCAGCCAATCCTGCGATAATTCGGTTTCGTTTTGGAAAATTCTGAGGATCGGGATTCGTTCCGCTTACAAAATCACTGAGCAATCCGCCTTGATCCAACATTCGTTTTGCTAATTCGCGATTTATCGCCGGATAAATACGATCCAATCCATGCGCCAAAACACCTACCGTATTTAATCCGTAATCCAGACTTGATTTATGCGCCTGCGTATCAACACCATAAGCGAGTCCGCTAACAATTAACAATTGCTCGTCTTCAAATCCGGATATAATTCGATCGCAAATCGATTTTCCGTGGGCAGTTACTTTTCGGGTACCCACTACAGATAAAATCTTCTGTTGGTTTAAATTTCCATTTCCTTTAAAATAAAGCATAACCGGAGCATCCATTGCGTGTTTCAAGCGAGAAGGAAAATGCTTATCCGTAAAAAACAAGGTTTGTATTTTATTCTTCTCGATAAAGCCAATTTCCGCCTCCGCCTTTTTTAATACCTTTTGATTAACAATTGCGTTGGCCAGTTTTGTTCCAATACGATCAATTTTTAATAAGTGGCTTTTCTTTTGATTAAACACCGCTTCTACACCACCACAATAAGCAATAAGTTTTTTTGCATTTACATCGCCAACGCCGGGCAATAAAGTAATGGCTATTTCATAAAGTAACTGACTTTGCGGTTTTTGAGGCATTGGGAATAAATTGGCGTTTTAAAAAATAATCTGATGTATCGATTTATATGCTATGCTTTTAAGCGCTTTTAGACGATTTATAAAACTAAGATACAAATTTTCGAATAGAAGAATGGCTACGGATTGATTTTCTATCCCAACAAATGGTTAATTTTTTAAAAAAATTCACGTTTATTTAGACTGTATTAAAATTATTATGGCTTGATTACCAATTTGTTTTAAATCTTTTTTGCTTTGTTTTCTAAATTAGCCGGAGCGCTTTTATCCAAAAAAATATTGCTATCTTTGCAATCTCAAAAAACATATATAATGAGTATCACGAAAGAACAAATAATGGAATCCTTAAAAAAGGTTCTGTATTTCCCAAAAGGCTCAAATGTAGTTGATCTGGATATGGTTGACCGTTTGACCATTGAAGGAAACAAAGTTAGTCTGGCCTTAGTTTATCCACAAGCCAACGATAAAAATGCACATATAGTAAAAGACGCCGCAGAACGCACACTGAAGGCCGATTTAGGCGAGAGTATTGAATTATTTATCGATACAATGAGCGAACAAGAAGCCGGCCGCGGTCCATTAGGTAAAGTAAAAAACATCATAGCCATTGCTTCCGGTAAAGGAGGCGTTGGAAAATCTACAGTTGCGTCGAATTTAGCAATCGCGTTAGCAAAAACAGGAGCTAAAGTTGGTTTGTTAGATGCTGATATTTATGGTCCTTCCATGCCGGTTATGTTTGGTTTAAATGGCGAACGCCCTGGAGCTAAAGAAGAAAACGGAAAAACTAAAATTCTTCCTATCGAAAAATACGGCATCAAAATGCTTTCTATCGGATTCTTTATCGAAGAAAATAAAGCCTTGATGTGGAGAGGATCTATGGCGTCGAATGCTTTAAATCAATTATTTAACGATGCCGATTGGGGCGAACTTGATTTTATGGTTCTGGATCTTCCTCCGGGAACCGGCGATATTCATTTAACTTTGGTTCAAAGTGTTCCGGTTACAGGTGCTGTTATTGTTACAACACCACAAAACGTGGCCCTTGCCGATGTTCGCAAAGCCGCCGACATGTTTAAAAACGATTCGATTAAAGTGCCACTTTTAGGTGTAGTTGAAAATATGTCCTATTTCTCACCCGAAGATTGTCCGGATAAAAAATACCATATCTTTGGACAAGGCGGAGGTCAACTGGTTGCAAATGAAGTAGGCGCTGAATTATTAGGAAATATTCCTATAGTAGAAGCCATTGCAGAAACCGGCGATAGGGGTGTGCCCATTGCTTTAGACGACAGTACGGCTACTGCAAAAACATTTAATGAAATTGCTAAGAAAATAATTCGTAATGTTGACAAACGAAATGTGGAACAAGCCGCTACTAGAATAGTGCAAATTGATCCAAATGCCAGTTGCTCAACTAATTAAAAATATAAAACTGAATTTTATGGCAAATAATGCAGAATTACAAAGCAAAGTAGAAGGGATTATTGAACAGATAAGGCCTTATTTGCAAAATGATGGTGGCGATATTCGCTTTATCAATATAGATGATGACAATACCGTTAATGTAGAGCTATTAGGCGCCTGCGGTTCTTGTCCTTACAGCACAATGACACTTAAAAATGGTGTTGAAGAAGCTGTTAAAAAAGCTTTACCTGAAATAAAATCAGTGGAAGCCATCAACTTGAATCACGAATAAAATTCACTGCTATTTTCGAGAGAGACTGATTTGATTATTTATAATCGAATCGGTCTTTTTTTATTGGGGCTTAGAAACTTCCTCAAAACCACCTTCGAAGGGAAAAAGCATTTTCAACTCGGCATCGTAGTGAAAAAACTGACTCGCTTTTATTTCTTTGGGGTAATGCTGCTCAATAAATGTATTCATCAAATAATCAGACAAATAACCCGCATAAAGATAACCCACATCATCCGCCAGCTGATACACATCTTTAACCCTTAGCGAATCCATTGCATAATAATAAACCAGTTTCCCGCTTGCATTATCCGTAATAAACTCACCATTAAATTCGTCGGTAATTGCATTTTCGGCATAAAACACCTTTTGCCAAGCTGTATCAAGGGCTTCAAACTCGAACCAATTTTGAAGCGATACCATAGTCAACTCAAAAATTTTACGAAAATCTTCTTTCCCTATTTTTTCTTCAACCAAATAAGGAAAATACGATTCAGCAAGTTCTAGTTGAGCCACTTTAAAAACATAATGGGGGCCCGGAGCATTTCTAAATGCATCCAAATCATCAGGTAAAAACACCGCGAATCCTCTTTTGCTCAATTGAGCAATGAAACTATTTAGATAGTTTTCAAGGAAAACTGAATCGGAAACTTGTTTTAAAAGTCGCGTTTGTTGAAACAAAAAATCGTTTAAAGGAAAGTTTTCGGGAAGCGAAACGGAATCAAAATTATACTCATTCGTATTGTACATCTCCATCGAATAAGGAGGCACTACCAAAACAACACCTTTGTTTTCCGCATGCCGCAAAAATTCCAGAGCTAATTTCCGTTCAATAGAACACGCGGAAAAAA
>JAFGHU010000219.1 GCA_016929955.1 Bacteroidales bacterium
CCTCACGGAATTGGATAGTCCCAAACCCTTCAAAAATCAAAATTCGTTAATCGCTATTCGTTAATCATTTTTGATATAATTTTTATGTGCTTATTATTCGTCATTTAGTTTAGGCTAGCATGAGGGTTTCATTTAGCGTGAAGCTCTCACTGGAAGCCTTCACCTAAGTGGTTATAAGTAAAATAAATGCTATAAGTGCGTTAAGCAGGTGTTTTCTTGTGTGTTAATGTCAGAAAAGTGTATATAAAATCCAGACTGAAATTTAACTATCAGTCTGGATATATCCGAATTATTATTTATCGCATGGTTTATATATCGCTCCGGTTGCAAAGTCAACAATAGCACCCGGCCAAAATAATAATATGTCCGCAATAAGAGCTCCTGCCCGAACTTGTCTTGAAGGTTCACCAGTAGCAGGCTTAGTCCTTTGACATTGTGAAACAGATCCTCCAAATACGGTGGCGCAACTCGATAATGTAGATGCGATTACAATAATTCCCAATACATTTAAAACTTTCTTTCTCATTTTGATTAATTTTATGATGTTAATATTAAGCACTATAATTTGATTATAGTCGTTTGTGAAATCCAATCATGAAGCCCTCTATATGAGAATAAATAAGATAAAATATCTATAGGTATAAATCTCATAAATGTACGCAAAATGATTCGTAAGAAATAATTCTTGTTTTTATCAGGTAAAGCAATAACTCTAGATCTGGTTATAATCTTACCGAGTGTTTGCCCCTTAAAATATTCAAACAGAAAATAGTATAGAAAATAAATTGAAATTGAAATCCATTTAACTTTTTCTTGTTCTATGCTATTTCTTAGTATAATCAGTATAAAAACAACAAGCAAAAAATAGATTGCGGTATCTAAAATAAAGTTTGCAAATCGTAATGTTTTTCCCGTCATCATTGCATTTTGTATTTTTACAATTGATCCTACGCCGAATTACTCCTTTTTCAATCCAAATTTATAAAAAATTACATCGGTTATACAGAATAAGGAAGATTTATTCTCGTAATAAATGCGTTGAAGATTGAGAAGGGTTGGTGTAAAACTCGCACTTAGGTACAAACGTTTATCCTCGAAATCGGCACGCTTGTTAAATAGTTCTGTACGTTTATACAATATACTATATCTCTGATTGGCAATTCTATATCTTTGACATATCGAAAAATACAAATCTATATATATGAAGAACTGTTTTAAAAAAACGATTCCGTATATCCTTATTTGTTTATTAGGATTTCTTTTGTCTTGCAATGCGATTACAAAAAGAAAAAAGAAAGAAAAGTCGCCGGCTGTTAAAGCACGTGTTGATCGGAATTCCGAGCTAAATAATACGATTTCGAAAATAAATTCCAACCTAAAAGCCATCGAAGGCAGGTGGGAAATCGTGCAAAATAAAAAATACAGCGTTTTTTCAAAAGTGATTATTGTCAAGCTTGATGAAAAGCATTATCAATGCACAAAAATACTTGTCGACGGAAGTAAGCATAGCATCGAATTGGTCTTAAACCCTAATTACGAACTCCATAGTTTCAATAGAATAGGAGAGTATTACAAATTAAGCGACGATAAATTGCTAGCTATGGATAATGACGGAATAATTGCAAGCTATACTAAAAATCCAGAAGATTAAGAATTCGATTGAATGCTCAGCTTGCACGCGTTTCCTATCGCATACATTTCCAATTTCCTCCTCCGTTAAGCCATACCAGAGATAAGCGAATAGGTCTGTTTTTATCTTATTTTAGTGCCGTTTGGCACTTAGTGTGGGTATAGAAGGTTGGATGTTCACATCCTGCCTTTAGGGTTGGTAAAAACCAAACACCTTACGATTATGTGCATAAAATTTAGTATCTTGTTGCCAGATATGCCCTGAATTTTTATTAAAAAATGGCTTCCATGGAATTAACGACCGTAATCATCTTTATCGTGGGTTTTAGTATCGTGGCTTTAGCTGCAAATCAAATTGCACTTTTTTTGCAAAAAATGAAACTGCCATTGATTAGTGGTTTAATTATAACCGGATTAATAGCGGGCTCTTCTATGCTTAATTTTATTACACAGGATGCCATTGAAAAGCTCGAATTTTTAAATCAAATGGCATTGGCTATCATTGCCTTTGCTGCCGGTTCGGAGCTCTATTTAAACGAGTTGCGCAGTCGAATGAATAGCATCAGGTGGATGATCGTAGGACAGCTTGTTATCACTTTTGCTTTGAGTAGCTTAGCTATTTATTATCTGGCTGCTTATATTCCTTTTATGGCTGATTTGCCTTCGAAAACAAAAATCGCCATCGCCATTTTATTTGCCACTATTTTTGTGGCGCGATCTCCTTCTTCTGCTATTGCCGTTATTATTGAAATGCGCGCCAATGGCCCGTTTACAAAAACGGCAATGGGCGTAACCGTTATTAAAGATGTGCTTGTAATTATTTTATTTGCAGTCTCTTTTTCTGTTGCCAAGGCATTTATCAATAATGAAGAAATCGGGTTTTTGTTCTTGCTTAATTTGCTATTCGAATTGCTTTTATCCTTTGGACTAGGCATAGGTTTTGGGAAAATTTTACAAGGCATGATATCCCTCCAATTGAATTCGCTTTTCAAAGCAGCTCTAATTCTTCTTTTAGGCTATTCGGTTTATTTATTGGCCTATTATTTAAAGATAGAAACAGCAGAATTGTTTCGACATCCGATTCTTGTAGAGCCGCTGTTGATATGCATTGTCGCCAGTTTTGTAGTCACTAACTACAGCATTCATCGCATCGAATTTTCTGATTTATTGGGGAAAATAAGCCCTGTTATTTTTATTATTTTCTTTACTTTAACGGGGGCTTCTCTTTCGTTTCAGATCCTGATTACGGTGTTTGGTGTTGCACTTGCTTTGTTCTTTTTGCGATTAGTGGCTATGTTTTTTGGAGGGATTTTTGGTGTTTATGCGGCTAAAGACGATAAAAAATATACGTTTATTTCGTGGATGCCTTATATCACTCAGGCCGGCGTGGCTTTAGGATTAGCTACAATAATCGCTAATGAGTTTCCGGCCTGGGGCAATGCTTTCGAAACCATCGTAATTGCCATTATCATTCTCAATCAATTGATTGGGCCTCCTTTGTTTAAATGGTCGCTTAATATTGTAAAAGAAAGTCATTTACGTGCCAAAATGCCGGCGCTGGAAACCACACAGGAAGTGGTCATTTTTGGAATCGAAAGTCAATCTTTGGCTTTGGCTCATCAATTGGTAAAACACGAATGGAAACCAAGACTAATTTCAGTGGATAATTATCGGACCGATGATATCAAGGATTTTGAAATTATCCAGCTGGAAGCTTTTACCCTCGAAAATTTATTAAAACTGGAGTTAGAAAAAACGGAAGCTGTTGTTTTAATGATGTCGGACAGCAAAAACTACGAAATTGCCGAACTTATTTACGAGCATTGTGGTACTAAAGAAATAATTGTACGATTAAATAAAAGAGAGCATTTTGAAAAATTTCACAAGCTGGGCGCATTAATTATTGAGCCAACTACAGCTATTGTTAGTCTCTTAGATCATTTTGTGCGCTCGCCAAATGCGGCTACCTTATTGCTTGGTATGGACGAAGGACAAGATACCATTGATGTTGAAATTAAAAATGAAGATATTCACGGCATGCGATTACGCGAATTGCGCATCCCAACAGATATTATCGTATTATCCGTTCGCCGCGATGGACATACCATAATCTCGCATGGCTATACTCGTTTACGATTGGGCGATATCATCACTTTTGTGGGAGCTGAAAAAAGCTTAAGCGAAATTATGCCTTGGTTTGATACGGGAACAAATACCTAGATTTAATTAGGATATAGTTACGCTTCATGGCTTAAACAACTAGCTATTTGATTATATTCGTGAATTCAAAATACATCAAAAGCATAAATGAGAATAAAGGAATTTAAGTTAGAACGGTATTTTGCGCAACACGAATTTTCAGCAAAATATTTATTGTCCAGCTCCGATTGTGATGGTTTTGCGATGAAAGATGTGTTGGATCTCGCCTCAAAAGAAGATCGCTTACTATGGGATGAAATGAAACTGGGTTATACCGAAAGTCAAGGCCACCCTTTCCTGCGAGAAGCAATATCCGGTTTTTATAAAAAGGCGAGCAAAGAAAATGTGCTTCTTGCTTCGCCGGGCGAACTTAATTTTATGGCGATGAACGTTTTGCTTGAACCAGGCGATCATGTTATTTCCGTTTTGCCAGGTTATCAGTCTTTAACTGAAGTAGTTCTGTCGTTGGGCTGCGAATTATCCTATTGGAAACCCAATCCTGAAAATTGGCATTTCGATCCGCAAGAATTGGAAAGATTGGTCAATAAAAACACGAAACTCATCATTATCAATTTCCCGCATAATCCTACAGGAGCCTATCTTAGTCCTAGCGATTTAGATAAAATCATAGCCCTTGCACGAAAGAATCAACTCTATCTTTTTTCCGATGAAATGTACCACAAGTTGATCATCGGTGCTATGGAAGAGCTTAGTCCGGTTAGTGATTTGTATGAAAAAGGAATCAGTTTGTGGGGCACTTCCAAAACATTTGGATTGGCCGGATTGCGAATGGGTTGGATAGTAACTCAAGATAAGGTATTGCTGAATAAGATTTTAGCCTTTAAAGATTATTTGAGTATTTGTTCTAGTGCGCCCAGCGAAGTTTTGGCTTTGATAGCGCTCCATAATTACCAACGCTTGCTTTCGATCAATATCGAGAAAATAAAAAAGAATATTGAGCTATTCACAGCGTTTGCGAATAAGCATCATAATTTAATTTCTTTTATTCCTCCACAAGCCGGATCAACTGCTTTTGTAAAATTAAATAGTAGAGCATCGGCGCTTGATTTTAGTACTCGATTAATTAAGGAAACGGGCATTATGACTGTTCCCGGAGATATGTTTGGCTATGAAGGAAAATACATCCGAATAGGATTTGGCAGAGCAAATTTTGCTGAAACACTACAAGTTTTCGATCGCTATTTATCAAATCACAAAAACTGAAAAGGCAAAACACCAAGTGGGTTTCGCCTTTTCTCATCTTAAAAATTATATCTTCGTATGGCTATTCTTTAGGCTTCAGAGCTTTTCAACAAAGAATACTGAAATACCTTGGTGTTTCTTTATTTTCCTGAAGGCACTCCTACTGTAATGTTTGCTTTTACAGCATATTCAAAACCAAGCACAAAACCCGCTTGATTGACATGCCCATTTATACCCACCGTAGCTTCGTGCAAATCGTTGATGATATCTGAAACTACATTGAAATTAGGCGAGGTCGAATCAATTATAAATTCTGTTCCAACGGCAATAGGTCTTGGGCTCGTGATTTCATAGGTAAAATTGGCTTGATTTACATTGTCGGTCAACGAAAAATCAACATCATTTAATTCAAGTCCTGTAGCCGGTTCAGCCGAAATCACTTTAATTTTCACTTCGGTAATTTCAACATGATGAATCAGGTTTAGATAATCAGCCAGTTCGGGAGAGGAACTCGGGTCTATGATTCCGGAACCTCCAAAAGCAATGCCGCTATCTTTTGTTGCTAATTCTTCAACGTTTACATTGACCACAAAAGACACATCGTTTAAGGTGATTTCTATTTTCTGACAAGAAGTAAAACTAGCGCCTATCAAAAGCATTAAAATAAAAAATAAAAGCTTTGTTCTTTTCATAGCATTTATATTTAAATCCATATTAAACCCAAATACAAAGGTAATTAAATTGCGTGTGCAATTGTTTTGAACTTGAATTCGCCTAGCGGCAACTTGAATCCGTAAAGCCTGAACACCGATTTATCAGCCGGCTTGTAAATTTTCAGCGTCAGGTAAATGGCCTGTAAGCTTGGATGGGTCGTGAATTAAAACGGGAATATGTTGTGGACATATCCAATAGCTACTTGATTTAAATTCTAAGTGTACCAAAGGAACTTCGTCTTGATTTCTCTTGCAAAAAACGCAAACTTTTTCTGTATTATCCATGTTTAGTTGTTTTAAAAGTTTTTTGCAAATATCGCTTATTTATCTAAAAACGGCATTTAAATACTTGAATATTTTGGTTTTTTTATAGCAATAAAAACAGCTTATTCGCGGTTTTTCGAATCGATGATAATAGTAACCGGTCCGTCATTAATTAACTCTACTTGCATCTCTGCTCCAAAAATTCCGGTTTTTACTTCAGCCTCAAGTTGTTTTTGCAATTCCTGAACAAAAGATTCATAAAGCGGAATGGCTTTATCGGGATGTGCGGCTTTAATATAAGAGGGTCGGGCGCCTTTTTTTGTACTTGCATGCAAAGTAAACTGACTGATAAGTAATATTTCGCCTTTCACTTGATTAATGGATAAATTCATAATCCCTTGTTCATCGTCAAAAATACGAAGCTTTATTATTTTGCTAATCAGCCAATCGGCATCGCTAAAATC
>JAFGHU010000220.1 GCA_016929955.1 Bacteroidales bacterium
ATTTCTATATCATCGAAATTATTTATATCATTATTTGCCAGCCGAAGCCTGCTTTCAAACGGTTTAGTAGTAAAGGAATACATCGTTTGAAAGTCACCGGTGGTATTTTCATCCCACGAAATTTCCCCTTCTAGCACAATTAATCTTCCGCTTTCGGACATCGTCAGTTCCACAATCCTTGGAGTTCCCGATAAATTCTTGTTTACGACCAGGTCAGTAATATTAAAATTAGCGGGTGTAATTGATAAATTTATTGAAAATGGCATTGATTGAGCGGAAGCTGCTTGCGCCAAAACCAGAAATGATAAGTACAAAATTTTATAGAAAAATTTTATCCTCATTTTATTCTCCAAAATATTTTTAAATATTTGTAAAGCTGAAGTTAATGTATGCTTTTTGCTCAACCAATACTTTGATAGGGATCATATAAATCACAAATGTATTTGATATCAAACTAAATTTGTTTGGATAAAAGTACTCGATAAAGAATTTAGAAGCAAGAGGGTTTTTGTTTATAGCAAAAGGGGGAAATCAATTGATTTTTTCCCCTTTAGGTGAAGTGGCAAATCCAAATTGTGGCTGCGCCTGACCGTCAATTTTTATTTCGCCGAATTTACTTTCGAATTTCTCAATGTTTTCTTCCAATGCCTTCAAAAGCATTTTTGCGTGTTGAGGCGTTGTAATAATGCGTGCATGCACTTTCGCTTTTGGTGCGCCGGGAACTACTCTTGTAAAATCAATAATAAACTCAGCCGGCGAGTGAGTTATAATTGCCAGATTGGAATAAATTCCTTCCGCTTCTTTTTCGCCTAATTCTATACTTATTTGCTGTGGTTTTACCTCTTTTTCGGAACTCATATTTTTTACCTTTAATTGATACAATAAAAAGCCCGCAATTTTAAGGATTGCAGGCTCAAAATGTTTTTTTAGAAAGTTTTTACCTGTATAAATCTGCCTTCTCAAATGCGGCTTTGGATTCAGCAGTCATTGCAAGATTGGCATATACTTTACCCAGCAACTCCCAAACTTTTGCTTCTTCGGGTTTCATTTCCAAATATTTGTTCAGCGGAGTTAAAGACAATTTGAATTTTTCCAGATATTCTTTATTGTTTTCATCTTCAATGTTGGCTTCTCTTAGCTTGGTTCCCCATTTAACGTAGGTAACACCAAGATTGTAAAACGCATTTTCGTATGCGGGGTCAATCTCAATAGCTTTTTCAAATTGAGTGGCAGCTTCTTCAAATTTATCGGCACCGAGTAATAAAACGCCGTAGTTGTATCTGTATACTTTGTTCAACGGTTCTTTTTCAATACCGGCTTTAAACGTGTCCATAGCTGTTTCAAGCTCGTCGGCATTGATATAAGCATTCGATAAAATCATCAGAATTTCCGGGTTGTCTGGGTGATTTTTTCTGCCGTCTTCCAATACCTTAATGGCTTTGTGGAAAAATTCCATTCCGGTAGTGCTGTCGGCTGCTACTTTGCTTTCAGTATACTTGTTTATGTATTCGATGCCTTTATTGTAATAAATTTCGCCCAGCATAGCGTAAGAATCCGCCGATTTAATTAATTCGATTATTTTTTCGAGCGGTTTAACAGCGTCCATAGGTCTGCCTGCATTATAGTAGGAGAACACTAAGTTTTGATATGTGCTTACGGAATCGGGTTGGCAAAGGATGGCGCTTTCGAAAGCCGCAATCGATTGATCGAAAAACATTTTGGTAGTGTCTTCGGCTGTAGCTTTTGTTGCACGGTTAAAAAAGCCTACTCCTTTATTGAAATTATTTGACCAATGATATTTTTTAGAATCTTCAATGTTTTGTTCAAATTTTTTACTTATAGCAAGAGATGCGTCAAAACTTTCCAACATCTTATCTATATTCCCCTCTTCTCCGTATATATAGCCCAATAAGTAAAAGCCTTCGTCACTTTTAGGATTTTTTTCTACTTCTTTAAGAAGAGCATCTTTTGCTTTGGGTAAATTTTTCTGCTGAATGTAAAGTTTAGCACTAGTAATTTCCGTTGATGAACACTGAAATGCAACCAGTCCAAATACCATTGCTAATACCATCAGAATAGATACAATCCTTTTCATTACTGCTCCTAATTTGATATAAAATTGTAATAAAGCCTTGAAAAATTACCATTTTACCTTTCCTAAGTCAAGCCAAAATTGGACTTACATAACCACTTAACACAACAAATTATTAAAAATAACGCAATTGTCTAATTCGTTGATTTTACAACTTAAAAGGAATATTTTTGATTATCTAAAAGGAGTTAAAATGACAACAGAAGAAATAATACGCGGAGTTCCAAAAGTACAATTACACGATCATTTAGACGGAGGTTTACGAACAAGTACAATAATAGAATTAGCCAAAGAAATTAAATATAAAAAACTCCCTACCGAGGATCCCGATGAATTAGCAGTTTGGTTCCATAGAGGCGCGAACAAAGGAAATTTGGTTGAATATTTGCAGGGATTCGAGCATACATGTGCCGTAATGCAAACCAAAGAATCTTTGGAACGAACCGCATACGAGATGATGGAAGATATGTACAAAGACGGCGTTTGTTTTGTGGAAACCCGGTTCGCGCCTATTCTTCACCTGGAAAAGGGCTTGCATTACGACGACGTTATGAAAGCCGTTATTAAGGGACTGGAAAGAGGTAAACAGGATTTTGGCGTGGGCTACGGTTTAATTTTATGCGCGTTACGAAACATGAAAGCTTCTTTAGATATTGCCGAACTTGCCGTTAATTATAGAAGTCAGGGTGTGGTTGGTTTCGATTTAGCAGGCGAAGAAGGAGGCTACCCCCCCAAAAAACATATTGAGGCATTCGACTTTATAAAGCGCGAAAATTTTAATATTACTATCCATGCCGGCGAAGCTTTCGGAAAAGAATCTATTTGGCAGGCGCTTCAAATTTGCGGCGCCCATAGAATTGGTCACGCTACTCGCGTTATAGAGGATTTTGTATTCGATAAGGATAAAAATATTGTAGGACTTGGCGAATTGGCTCAGTTTATTCTTGATAAGCGCGTTCCTTTGGAGATATGCTTGTTGAGCAATGTTCATACCGGCGC
>JAFGHU010000221.1 GCA_016929955.1 Bacteroidales bacterium
AGCTATTGACGAAATAAAGAATTTAAAATGGTAATTTCTCCAGTACATTATATCGCTCTTCCGCTTATGGCGGCCTTTTTAATTCCTTTGTTTGGGAAATTAAATAAGGATTTAGTACGACTCATTCCCGGATTGGTTTTGCTTTACCTTTCCTATATTTCTGTCGTTTTAATGACCCAGGTCATAACCCAAAACACAACCATTATTGAAGTGATTGCCGGTTGGTCGCCACCTTGGGGAATCAATTTGGTGTTTAGTCCGTTTACCGGTTTTTTAGTGAGCCTTTTTAGCATGCTTGGCTTTTTAATTTGGTTGTATACCTACAATTTTAAACCCGAAATTGATTTTGCACAAACACAAAAATTTTATGTTTTGTTTATGATGCTGATCACCGGAACTATCGGTATAGTGTTAACGGGAGATATTTTTAATTTGTTTGTGTTTTTAGAAATAACGGCTATTTCAGCGTATTCGTTGACCGCTTTTTATCGCGAACGCGATGGTGCTGAAGCTGCGTTTAAATACCTTTTAATCGGTTCTTTTGCTTCCTTCTTAATTCTTTTGGCTATTGTGCTGCTTTATACACAAGTGGGCACGTTAAATATGGCTGAAATCGCACAAAGAATGCCCGATGTAAATCCCTATATGAAAGGCGTAATCTTAATTCTTTTCTTTGTTGGATTTGGTATCGAAGCAGAAATGTTTCCACTTAATGGTTGGGCTCCCGATGTATATACACAAGCTCCTGGACCAATCGGAGCTATTTTTTCCGGTATGGTTGTTAAAGCGGGTATTTATTCCCTGATACGCGTTGTTTATACTTTGTTTGATGTTAGCGAAGTGTTGCAACTAATGATACTAATGGGAATCATTACCATGGCTGTTGCCGAAGTTATTGCATTACGTCAGGGAAGATTAAAGCGGATGTTGGCTTATTCTTCTATCGGTCAAATGGGTGTCGTTTTAGTCGCTTTTGGTATTGGTACTTACGAAGCCGTTTTTGCAGCAATCTTTTTGATGTTTAATCATGCCATAATTAAAGGAATGCTTTTTTTAAGCGGTACGTATTTAGTTTATAACTCCACTGAAAAAAACATAGCCGATCTCGATGGAATTGGCAAAGTAATGCCATTTACCTCTTTCCTTTTTGCTTTGGGTTCGTTAGCCATTGTAGGTTTACCTCCTTTTGCTGGATTTTGGAGTAAATTGTATGTCCTTATGGCTGCCGCCGACGAACGTTTAATCTGGGTTATTGCCATTATTTTAGTGGTGAGCGTAATCGAAATCGTTTATTATTTCCGTGTGATTCATCGCATTTATTTTAAGGAACGCACATCAACCATCGAAATAAAAATTCCGAGTATAAATGCCAAATTTGTGATGTTTGTTTTGGCATTAATCATAATCTTAATAGGTGTTTATCCCGATTTAATTTCTGGTTTGATCGAGCGAGCCGCTGCCGATTTACTCGACAAACAACAGTATATTCAATCGGTTTTATCCGTAGGGCGTAATTAAAAAGAAAAAGAAATGAATAGTTTAATACTCATATTAACCTTGGTTTTTGGCGGAGCGATACTTAGCTTTATTATTAATAAGTTTCTGCCCGCTCTTCTCAACGCTTTTATTGTGCTGATTATGTTGGCAGCGTCCTATCTGTTTTTTACAATGGATACTGCACAACAAATCAATTTTGAAATTGGCGGTATCCATTTGCAATGGGGCTTTACTTCTGCAAGCCATTTATTTGGAATTATCGTTGTGGTTTTAGGATTCTTAGCCATTCTCTATTCTACGGCTTATATGCAAGGGAAAGACAGATTGGGCTATTTCTATATGAATTTCCTTTTGAGCATTGGCGCGATGATTGGGATTTTGATGAGCCGCGATTTGATTTCGCTTTTCTTTTTCTGGGAAATTATGACGTGGTCGTCTTACCTTATCGTTATCTATTCGGGAAAAGATGTCGATCGCAGAGGTTTAAAATATATGATCTTTAGTGCCATTGGCGCTTATTCTATGTTGATGGCCATTGTTATCATTTATAGTTTTATTGGAAGCTTTTTATTGGAAGATATTTTCAGCAGCATTTACGCCATCAACTATGGTTATCAATTGGCTATCGCGCTATTGTTGATGCTTGGTTTTGGTGTTAAAACAGCCATAATGCCTGTGCATGTCTGGGCACCTGAGGCCTATGCAGGTTCTCCAATGTCTTATACTGCGCTGTTTTCCGGAGCGCTTTCGAAAATGGGTGTTTTTGGATTTGCCTTGGTACTCTTTAATCTGGTCAGTGGTCAAAACTGGCTAGTAAACGAAATCATTGCTTGGCTTGCTGCTATTACTTCGGTATTGGCTACTTTTTATGCAGTAATTCAAAACGATGCAAAAAAATTACTGGCTTATTCTTCCATCGCTCAATTAGGATATATTATTGTGGGTTTGGCTTCAGGAACTTATCTTGGCGTAATGGCCGGATTATTCTTAGCCGTTTTACATGCTGTTTTTAAAGGAACATTATTTATGGCCGTTGGTGCTGTCGAACGTCAGGTCGGAACTACGGATATGACCAAAATCAGTGGCCTTATTCGCAAAATGCCTTGGACCTTTTTCGCCACTTTAATTTCGATTATCACTCTAGCCGGAATTCCTCCTTTAGGTGGTTTTGTCGGTAAATGGATGCTTTACGAATCCTTAATCACATCCGATCATTATTATTTAGTGATTATGGTTTTCTTATCGAGTACAGCAGCCTTTTTGTATTCGTATCGTATTTTATTTGGATTATTCCTTGGACAAGAAGAGCCTGAATTTGCGCATGTTAAAGAGGCGCCAGCTGTGATGCTCGTTCCGATGCTGATTCTTTCAGGAATTTCAATTTTTGCCGGTACTTTCCCCGGGTTTATTCTAAAACCCATTCAAGAAGCAATGGCCGTTTTAGGTTTCGAAAATACCTTAAGCAACGAAGCCTGGTGGCAAATGACGATCTTATTTAACAGTTGGGGCGATATGGTTGTGCTTCAAGATGTGATGATTGCAGTAATGAGTGTCTTCTTGGTAGCTCTGGCATTGATCACTTACAAAGGATATAAAAATCAGCGTTATGTTACAACAAAAGACATAAGTTCCTCGGGCGAAATAATTCAGCCTGAAGATAATATGACGTTTCAGATCGACTTTTACAAGCCTTTTGAAAGAGCCATTTGGCCTTTACTTAAAAGAAAAATAGACGATTATTATACCGATTTTGCAAATGGTTTGGAAGCCTTTTTCGAGTTTGTGCGTCGCTTTTACAATGGAAATGGCCAGTTTTATGCAATTTATGTGATGGCGTTTTTAGCGCTCTTACTTATTGCGGGCACTAAATATTTTGGATTCTAAAAAGAATCAGAAAAAAATTAAAAGTTAAAGAAAAAAGATGCTGTAAAATGAATACAATTTTAATACAAATACTCGGAGCAATTGCTACCATTTTATTGGCCTTCGTGGTTGGTATGTTATATGGTGGTACAAGACGGAAAATCATTGCCCGAATTCAGAACCGTGTTGGCCCTCCTGTGTATCAGAATTTTATCGATGTAGTAAAGCTCTATTCAAAAGAAACGAGTATTCACCACGGCGCTATGCAGCATATGGGACCGGTTTTTGCTATTACGGCATCAATCACCTCGCTGATGTTTGTCCCCGTTTTAACCGGTGGAGCCTGGTTCGCTAATTTTGCTTTTAGTGGCGATTTGGTCTTCCTCGTTTATATGATGGTTTTTGGCTCGCTGGGAATGGCATTGGGTGCCGGACAAACCGGAAACCCAAACTCAGCCATCGGAGTAACGCGTGGATTAAGTCAAATGGTGGGCTACGAAATTCCTTTTGTGATGTCTATTGTTGCCTTAATGACTCAGTTTCATACCACTTCCATAACCGGAATGATGGAAATTCAAACGTTAGAAGGAACCTGGTTAATGTTTACAAATCCCTTTGCTTTTATAGCCGCTATTATGGCGATGTTAGGCATGTTTCATTATGCGCCTTTCGATATCGTTCATGCACCTGCCGAAGTAGCTTCCGGACCGGTTTCCGAATTTGGCGGAAAATACCTGGGAATGATGATGACCAGTGGTTCTATTTTCGCTTTTGTTAAGCTCACCTTATTTGTCGATATTTTTATGGGCGGCGCTTCAAACCTGATCGAATTGGTTGTCAAAACCTTCGGTTTATATATGATTCCTGTTTTGTATGGCGTAATTAGTCCACGCTACAGAACAGAGCAAGCCATTACTTATTTTTGGAAATGGCCACTATTTTTTGGCATTATCGGCCTTTTATGGGCAGCTTTTTATTAAACGATTAAACTATTTATTCGATGTATAACGACAAAAACGCACAAACAATCGTTGACTATATCAAGAATTTCACACGAAAGAATTCCTTGTTTATGTTGGCTTATGGAACAGGTTGTGGTGCCATAGAATTGCCCGCAACACTAACTTCTCGCTATGATGCTGAACGTCTTGGTATTCGCGGAGCTGCAACGCCTCGTCAAGCCGATTTATTGCTTATAACAGGCTATCTTTCAACCAAAACATTAAAGCGTGTTATTCGTGTTTATGAGCAAATGCAAGACCCAAAATACGTGATTGGTTTTGGTTCGTGTACGATCAACGGAGGCCTGTATTGGGATTCTTACAATACCATTAAATTGCTCGATAAATATATTCCGGTTGATGTTTATATCAATGGATGCATGCCTCGCCCCGAATCTGTAATCTCCGGATTTGAAGAATTGAAAAGGCTTATTCAGGCTGGCAAAGCCGATGGGGCAAGCAAATACAAAGAAAACCTGGATTGGTATCGCGAAAACCAAAAGAAAGTGCTTAAAAACTGGCCTTTGGTTGAATACAATTGGTAAAAATGGAACGTATGGAAACAAACACTACGAAAGAAGAATTGGTAGCTCAGCAGTTGAAAACAGCTTTTGAGCACTTGATAACAGAGGTGGTTCGGAAAGATACCGTTTTTGCTTATGCCACAAAAGAGCAAGTTTCTTCGGTTTTGCTTTATGCAAAAGAACAACTTGGGTTTTCCAGTTTTACACATTTAAGTTGTATCGATTGGTTGGAAAGCGAAGAGTTTGAGCTTGTTTATATTATCTGGTCGCCAAAAACGAAGGTGAATCTTTTTGTTAAAACGCGCCTCGAACGCGAAAATCCGGTGATGGAAAATACAGATATGATTTGGCGACAAATCAATACCTATCAGCGTGAAATTCGCGAAATGTTTGGTGTGGAATTCCCGGGTTTTGTTGGAGAAAAAGAATTTATTCTGGAAGATTGGGAAGAAGCTCCTCCTATGCGTCGCGATTTTGATACCCTTGACTATGTAAATGATACTTTTTTCGAAAGAGAAGGTAGAGAAGATAAACAAGATGTAAGAGAACGAATTGCTAAACGTAGCGGTGAAGAAATTCCTGATTTTGCAAAAAAATACTCAAGAGAATAAGATGAGAGAAAAGTCTACAACATTATATCTTGGCCCTCAGCATCCGGGAATTACCGGAAATATGATGGTAAAACTTCAACTCGAAGGCGATACAATTGTAAAAGCCGCCACGCATGTGGGCTATTTGCATCGTGGATTTGAGAAATTGATTGAGCGTAGAAACTGGATGCAATCGACTACTATATTATGTCGTTTTTGCGTACCTGAACCCGATCCTCCTGAAGCTGCTTTTGCTTTGGCTGTTGAACAAATTGAAGGTCGCGAAGTACCTGAACGTGGAAAATATTTGCGTTCATTGGTCTTGGAATTGGCTCGTTTACAAAGTTTTATGCTTTGGTATGCCGGCCAGTCCGGTTCTGCTGGTTTATACACCGTTGGACAATGGTCGGTAGGAGATCGGAACTATGTGCTCGATTTATTTGAAGAATTAACCGGAGGACGGATTTACCACATGTATATCTGGCCGGGCGGCGTGCGTAGAGATATTCCGGAAGGTTTTGAGGATAAAGTACTTCGCACGATGGATTATATCGAAAAACGCATCGACGATTACGATCGCATGATGTTCGATAGCGCCATCTTCCAAAAAAGAGCGCAAGGTGTGGGAATCATCAATAAAGAAAAAGCTATGGAATGGGGCGTTGTAGGCGCTCCTTTAAGAGGCTGCGGTATTGGTAACGATGTGCGTAAAGATAATCCTTACGATGCTTACGACAAGCTCGATTTTGAAATGGGTATTTTCGAAGGAGGCGATGTTTGGGCGCGTGCCAAAGTGCGTCAGTTCGAGATTCGTCAAACCATATCTATGATCCGTCAAATCATTCAAAATTTGCCTTCCGGCGATTATTTGAATAAGATGCCAAACCCAATGAAATGGACCATTCCTGCCGGTTCTGCCTATGGAAAAGTAGAAAGTGTTCGTGGTGAATTTGGTTTTCACGTGGTTAGCGATGGCAGCGATAAACCACGAAGAGTGCATGCAAAAGGACCGGCTTATGTGCACGGTGTTAGTTTGTTAGAGGATGTTTTGGTTGGTCAGAATTTAGCCGATGTGTCGTTCATTATGAACAGTCTTGGTGTTTGTCCGCCCGAAATTGAAAGATAAAAAGACCTTGCGCTTGATTCGTCAAGCCATCAAAAATAAAAAATAGAAAAATGAGTTTTTTCGATTTAAAAGGAATAGTCAGACCGCTTACAGGTTTATCCCAATTTGGAAAAAATCCGCATACCAAGCGCTTAGATGTTTTGGGTAAAGATACTTCGGATCGTTATCGGGGATTTCATTATAACGATCTGGATGCCTGTATTGGTTGCGGAAACTGTTCAACCATTTGTATGAATTCGGCCATTGATATGGTTGAGCTGGCCGCTGAATTCAATAGCAAACAAGATAAGGGAAATTCGGGTTTACGTCCAAGAGTTGATTATGGTCGTTGTTGCTGGTGTGCGCTTTGCGTAGATGTTTGTCCAACAGGATCACTCAATCTTACCAAAGAATACAATTATGTTTCGTCCGATGCCAATTCTTTTTTATGGACTCCCGGTGTGGATAACCCTTACGGAAAAGATCAACTTTCATTTACCAGCAGTAAAGAGCAAAGTTTGATGGTGTTCAATCGCGTGCCTATGCGCGAACTCGATGGAGAAGAACGTGTTAAGTCCTTTGCCGAAGTTGTTTTGGGCTATAACGAAGAAGAAGCTCGTGAAGAAGCTAGTCGCTGTATTTCGTGTAGCCTTTGTACCGAAGTTTGTCCTGAACATATGCATATTCCGGAGTATATCAATGCGATTGCCAAAGGAAATGACGATGATGCTTTGAAAATTATTTATGATAATAACCCGCTTCCCGAAATGTGCGGAAAAGTGTGTACACGTGCCTGCGAAGATGTTTGTGCTATCGCTGTTAGGGGCGAGGCTGTAGCTATTCGTTGGCTAAAACGCTATGCAACTGAACGTGCTCAAACGGCCGATTTGATTAAAGAAATTGTAAATCCTGAAATTGCCGAAGCCAATGGCTATAAAGTGGGTATTATAGGTGCCGGTCCTTCGGGATTAACCGCGGCCTATTATCTCGCTTTGCGTGGTTTTGATGTCACTATTTTTGAGGCCAAACAACACGCGGGTGGTATGACGATGTATGGAATTCCAAAATACCGTTTACCTATGGATAGTTTGGAAAAACAAATTTCTTACCTTCAAAAAATTGGGGTTAAAATTAAATTTAATACCCGTGTGGGTACAGATATTAGTTTCGATGCTATTTACAAAAAACACGATGCTGTATTTATAGGCATTGGATTTGAAAAGCCTTGGAAATTAGGCGTTGAAGGCGAAGATCTCGAAAATTCGATTCCTGCTGTTGAATACCTTCGTATGATCAATAACGAAGAAACCTTTGATGTAGGTAAAAAAGTGGTTGTCATTGGTGGCGGAAACGTTGCCATTGATGGAGCTCGTGTTTCTGCACGTTATGGCGCCGATGTAACTATTCTTTATCGACGCCGAGTAGAAGATATGCCGGCCGACTGGGAAGAAATAGAAGGAGCAGAAGACGAAGGCATTCATATTCATCCACAAGCCATTCCTGTGCGTATTATTGCCGACGAAAGCGGTAAAAAAGTAAAAGCGATAGAATATATCGAGGCAGAAATGGTAGCCGAAGAAGGCGCACGTCCTCGTCCGGTGCCAATAGAAGGCAGCAATAAAATTATTGAAGTGGATACGATTATTGGAGCTATTGGTCAGGAAGCCGATTATTCTTTTATTACGGACGAATATGTCGATAAAATTGAATTGAATCGCGGCAGAATAGTAACCAATAAACTACAACAAACTTCCGATGCTAAAGTATTTGCCGGTGGCGATGCCGTAAACCGCACGGCCGATGCCATTAGTGCAATTGCTGATGGTTTTCGTGCTGTAAAAGGGATAGAAGCCTTTTTGATAAAGAAGAAATAAACCAAGTAGAATTTAGACGAAAAAAGCAAGTGATACGATGACTCCAAGTCATCGTATCACTATAGCTTTAAATCACCCCACCACTTAATAAGCAATAACTCCAAGTCACCGTATC
>JAFGHU010000027.1 GCA_016929955.1 Bacteroidales bacterium
ACATTATGCAAAAGATAAATTTGACAGCCATTATTTTTTTTCTGTTTATTGTCGGAAGTATATTTGGTCAAAGTATTGATAACGCGATTATTAAAGAAAAAATAAGTGCTTTTAAAAAAGATACCAAAGGCCCTTATCAACAAATAATGTGGTTTTGTCCGGATGGAAGCAAGGTGCCACCCCCAAAAAGGTGTTTGGAAAAAGGAGGGGTACAACGCGCAACATATAAACCTTGGATAGATTTATTGGCTCAAGAAAATCATATTTTTCTAGGACAGATATTGGCAACAACCGACTACGCTGCTTTCCTTGATGAAAGTGATTACTATTCCAGATTAAAGCAATATCAAATTGAACAGTATTTGGAAGCAATTGATAATGGTTGGATTTTGCAAAAAGCAAAATACTATCGGGGCGCTTTTCAGGATGAAGACGAAAATGCCTGGGGAGCAAGTTTTCTACAGTGGATGACTGCAGAAAAATCACTTGAAAAGTCGCATTATTTCTTATTAAAGCAAGCTTTTAGAACAATTCCCCACAAAACAGAAAACTCTAATATTCAGAAAGTACGCGCTTTATCTATGGAAATTGCCGATAGTATTCCGTCGTTTATGAATATTCGGATAAAAATTCATGGCCAACCTGATGCCGCTGATATACAAGCTGTTAAAGAATTTAAAAAGAAAAATGGGCTAAAATTGTCGCTTAGCACCGGCCATAAAATGGATGAATTGATTAAAGAAATGGAATTGATGTATCGTCCGGCCGATTGGCAATCGTTACGCAATTTTCAAAAAGAATTGGGGGCGAACACCGAATCAGGGAAACTGCTTCTTTCGGCATTAGACGAAATAAGTAAAACCAACAGTGTTTCAAAAAGAGTAGGTTATGCTTCCGAATTGATGCTTGGATTGAGAAAATCGATTTTATCTTCACCTCTAAAAACAAAAGCAGCGCAAATCGACTTATCCAATCGGATTGAGGACTTGATATTTAAAGAGTTACCTAATTGGGAAACAAAAGATTTAGCCGATTTGATGGAAAAAAACTATTTACTTGCGCAATGTGCCGTTGGAAGTGGTTTTATCGAATTATGGGAGTGGGATAAAATAGCTCCTAAATTAAAACCACTTGCAACGGAGGAAATTTCTTTGGCACAATTGAATGCGTATTTAATAGATGCACGACGTATAGTAGAATGGAGTACAGCAATGATTCGGGCAAATTATGGCAATGAAATTAAGCGTTTCGAAGCTTTTGAGCCAATGGCTACCGGTTTTTCAGATGATTTGATTCGTTCGAGTATTTTATTGCAACTTGGTAAAACTGTTGGCGATTTAGGCGATTTTTTAAAAACGAAATCAGCCCTGGTAAACCATGTGTTTGCTATTCCTAACCAAGGTCAGCTGAGAGGAATAAATCCCGGATATGCTAAGGGAGAATTGGTTGTAAGCGAAACGCCGGAAGCTATCGAAATTGCCTCCGATAAAATTTATGTTTTCCTTACGCCTCCGGCCGATTTAAAACCAGTGGCCGGTATTGCAACCGTTTCGGAAGGAAATTTGGTTTCTCATGTCCAATTATTGGCACGAAATTTAGGAATACCTAATGCCGTGTTATCACAGCAAAATCTTGCCGATTTGAAAGCTTTTGCCGGTAAAGAAATTTTTTATGCAGTTTCAAATAAAGGAACGGTGATAATGAAACTGAGCCAAGATATGACCGCAAAAGAACTTGAATTGTTTGCCGTACAAGTACGTGCCGATGAAAAAATTAAAGTTCCAATCGATAAAATGGATTTAAATCAACATAAGGTATTGAATTTAAGGCAAGTAAATGCAAGTAGTTCGGGAAAAGTATGCGGACCAAAAGCTGCAAATTTAGGTCAATTAAAATTGATGTTCCCCGATAATGTAGTGGAAGGTATAGTGATTCCTTTTGGTATCTTCAGACAGCATATGGATCAAAAAATGCCAAATTATGCAGGCTCTTATTGGGAGTTTCTGAACGAAGCTTTTAAAGAAGCTGTTAAAATGGAAAAAGAAGCTAAAGAGAAAAAAGAAATTAATGTTTTCCTTTTGGGCAAACTCGAAATTTTGCGTAATGCCATACAAAAAATGCCTTTACTGCCTTCTTTTATTGCTGATTTCAAGAATCAGTTTGGAGTTGTTCTTGGTAAGCCCATAGGCGAATTGCCTGTATTTGTGCGTAGTGATACCAATATGGAGGATTTGAAAGATTTTACGGGTGCAGGCCTAAACCTTACCCTTTTTAATGTAAACGACGAACAAAAAATATTTAACGGAATTAAGCAAGTTTGGGCATCGCCCTATACCGAACGGAGTTTTCAATGGCGACAAAGCTATTTATTAAATCCCGAAAATGTTTATCCTTCTATTTTAGTTATTCCAAGTGTTAATGTCGATTATTCAGGTGTACTTATTACCAAAGGCGTAAGTATGGGAACCAATGCCGATTTAACCATAGCATTTAGTAGAGGAGTTGGCGGAGCTGTTGACAGTCAGGCTGCAGAAACCTATTTGCTTTGTGCCGATGGCGAAAATGATTTAATTGCTCCGGCAAGAGAGCCTCATTTCGTTTATCTACCTTTTTCCGGGGGCACATCAAAAAGAGCCACATCTTTTGAGTCACCAATTCTTACTGACGAAAATAGAATCGCAATACGAAATTTTGCCACGCTTTTAAAACAAAAAATGAAAGAAACAAAAGCGATGCAAGGCCCTTTTGATGTAGAATTAGGTTTTTTGAATAATAAGCTTTGGCTTTTTCAGGTTCGTCCTTTTGTTGAAAACAGAAATGCAGCCAGCGCACTTTATCTCGAATCGATTACGCCTAAAATAGATGATGGAAAACGTATTCAACGCAACGAAAAATTATAGAAAATGAAAAATAATTTATCAAGCAAAAATAAATCGGGTCTGAAAAAATGGATTAGAAAAGTATTTACTCTTCGGCTAAAGCGTAATACGCTGTTTTTATTTATACTTTTTTTAATTGCTGAGCCCGCCTTACAAGCGTATCCAATTGATGGTTATTTGCTTACGGGAATTAGGCGATTAGCGCGTTTGCAATTGATTTTAAACGGTGAGCTTAAAGATGCACAACCTATAGCTGGTGCGCGAAAAAAAATAGCAGAAGTCCATTTACAGCTCGAAAATGCAAAAGGAGATAGTTTGCTCGTTTTGCCAAAAGTGGATGCCGGTTTACAGAAAAAATTAAATGCCTTGTTTCCTAATCTCGACGAAAGTTATTCAGTGGCTTTACTTGATATTACACCGGGTAAACAAATAAAATATGCTAGTCGACAAGAAACCAAAGGTTTTCAGCCCGGAAGTGTTGGTAAACTTGCCGTTATAGCGGGCTTATTTGCTGAATTGGAACGTTTGTATCCCAATAGTTTCGAAAAAAGACAGGAATTATTGAGAACTAAATTTGTAAGAGCAGGAAGGTGGGCTATTGCTGATGAGCATACCGTACCCTTTTATAATCCGGATACTAAAGAATTTTATAAGCGAACAGTGCGTGAAGATGATGTTTTTTCCTTATACGAATGGGCGGATCATATGTTGTCGGTGAGCAATAATGGAGCTGCCAGCGTTGTTTGGCGCGAACTCATCTTGATGCATCATTTTGGTGTCGATTATCCTCAATTAACTGAAAGCGAAGCCGACGAATTTTTTAAAATAACACCCAAAGCAGTCTTGCAGAAATTGGCTGTTCAAGTGGTTAACGAACCATTGCAAGCAATTGGTATTGAGGAGAATGAATGGCGCCTAGGCAGTATGTTTACTCAAGGAGCAAAATCGATAATTCCAGGCTCCGGCGGAAGTATTGGATCACCTCAAGCTTTACTGAAATATTTGATTGCATTAGAAAGAGGTAAAATTGTCGATCACAATTCGAGTTTGGAGATAAAGCGTTTGTTGTATATGACAGATCGTAGAATTCGCTACGCATCTTCGCCGCGTTTGAGCAATGCGGCCGTATATTTTAAGTCGGGTAGTTTATACCAATGTAAACCTGAAGAAGGGTTTAGCTGCAAAAAGTATATGGGAAATGTACAGAATTATATGAATTCTGTCGCTATAATCGAGCATCCCGATGGAACGGTTTATTTAGTAGCCTTAATGTCGAATGTTTTGCGTAAGAATTCGAATGTCGATCATTTGGTTTTGGCTAGTGAAATCGACGATATTATTCGAAAGAATTAAATACAGACTAATTCTGAAGCAGGGCATCCATTGCTTTTTGAGCAAAATCTTTTACTTTAGGATTTGCATTGTATAAATAGTTTTTCGTTAATCTGATATATTGTTCGCCCTTCAAAAGTGAAATCAGGTGTAAAACAGCCAGTTTTATTTTGATATCATTACCGTCTAACAGCATGGTGTAACATTCTATCTCGTTAGGAATATGGATATTTAAATTTAGTAGCGCTTCTTTTGAAATAGTTTCTAAAACTGAAGTTTCAAAAATCGGAATCAATATTCTTTTTAAACGCGTATCTAACAAGTTATCAAGAAATTCGATGCTGCTAATTCGTATGTCCGGCTTATTGCTTTGAAAATTTTTGTAGGCTGCAGAGATTTCGCTACCTGGAAATTTTAGTCCCAATAATCTAAAAATGCGTTCAAGTCCACCATCAAGCCTTCTTTCGAGTAAAAGAATTAAACTTTTTCGAGATTCGGAAACCAGGCTTGTTTTTAGATTATTTTGAACAGATTGGCTCTCTTTTTCCAGTTTGGTTTGAAGATACAGCACCGATAGTGTATCTTGCAAGAGTTGCGCTTCGTCAAGAATCTTCTTTATAAGTAATTTCTTATCAAAATGGATAAAAGAGGATTTTGTTTTCAGATTCGTTAACGATACAAGGGCTTCTTTTCTTACTTGAAAATCTTCAGAATCGAGTAGCATAAATAAAAAGCTCACTGATCTTTGCGAATCAATTTTTTCTGCAACGGATGGAATTTTGCGGTGGAGCTCAATTTTAGTTCGGTCTAAAATAATGGGATTCAGTATTTTGTATATTTCAACTCCAAACTGAGCCAAAGCAATACTTGCATTTTCTGTATACGGTGTGTCTTGAATATAATGAATGAGACGATCAATGAATTCTACATCTAAAGAATATCCGGCAGCTAGTATTGCTTGATTTATAATTTCAGGATTTGTTGAACTCAGGCCCAATTCGATGAAATAGAAATACTTTGAAATATAACCTTTCCCAATGGCTTCTAAAAGTATTTTCGTATTGAAAATCAGAATCTCTTCATTGGTTTCATTTTTTAAAGCCTCTATCTTTCGTTCAATAACTTGCCTTATTTCATATTGTTTTTTTAGTTCAGGGTTGTTTCTAAACTCACTTGCCAGGCTTATCAATGCAGCACCACTTACGCGCTCATCAGGATCTGATAAAAACTTCTGCATCAATTCAATATGGTTTTCTGTATGATGTTCCAACAAATATTCAAATGCTCTAATTTTTACTTCCTGATCGGGATCTAAGATCATTTCATAAGCTATTTTATTTATCGATTTATTTCGATAAAAATACAGGTTGCGAAGCGCTTCTGCTCTAACTATTCCATCCCTATGTTTGAGTAAATTAACTAAGGGATAAAATAGCCGCTCGTTTGGGTTTTCGCGCGATTTTTGGAGAACCCATAAAATTTGTTTTTGATTCCCTTTTTCAAACACTTTGATTAAACCACTAAGCACAGATTCGTTAGCTAAATTCAGTGTTTTAATATCTTTTCCCGTGCCGGTTTGTTTAATTTTAAGCTGAAAAGATTTAATATATTCGGCCCTGACTTTTTTGGCAAAATAAAACCAGAAACCTAAAATAACCAGTATCATCAGACTTATATACGGTGTTGATAAGCGTAATCCGTTAACAATCAGTATCAATATTAAACCGCCAATACCCGTAGCTAAACTATCAACAAATACATCGATAAAGGTTTTCGCTTTATTTTTAACATTTAAGGGAATTGGTAAAGCAAGCAATTCAACAGCTGATTTATTAATCGATTGTTTTAAGCTCCCATCGGCCAGCTTTATAAATATTGCAGCAAATAATGAAGGCATAAATAAAACCAAAAGGGCGCCCAGAAAAATGCCTCCCGGTAAAAAATAAAGCGATGTCCCAACGCCCAAAACACCTACCACTCTTCGCGTTAGAAATAATTGTATGACCAAGGAGATTAAATTAAAATTAGAAAACCAAAAACCAAAAAACGCGGTCAGTTGATCCGGATCAGAAATCTTTAGCGATGCTATTGCATTAAATTGATAATCAACAAGTTTTGCTACAATAACGCTCACGCCAATAATACCGGCCAGATAGGATAAGTGTTTCGATTTTCTGATGAGCTGAAATGGATTTTCTTCAACCTGAGCAAATTCAACACTATTTTTGACGGGATTGTTTTTTCCACTGATATTTTCTCTCCAAATGGTATTTGTAATTGGGATACTAAAAACAAGAATAAATGCACTTACAAATAAGAGATATTCGGTGCCCATTATAGGAGCCAAAATAGAGGTTAGATAGCCACCAAAAATACCTCCGGCAATGGCTCCGGCTCCAATAAAACCAAAAAGTCTTTTTGCTTCTCGTGCATTAAAAACCAGGTTCGCAAATATCCAAAACTGCGAAGCGGTTAATACGGCAAATATAGAAACCCAGATATAAAACAGATAAATTACATAGCGAACACCAATATTAAAAGTAAGTAAAAGTCCAAAGATGATCAGCGTAAAAATGGATATTTGTAGTGTTCTGTTAATCAAAATTTGTAAAGAAATCTTGATTAGGCGTCGGGAATAGAAGATAGAAAACACAGAAGCCATAATGGCTACCACAACAAAAGCTAAAGGAAGGCTCTGAACTCCAAATTCGGTGATAAACAATCCGTTAACCGTAGGTTTCACAACCAACAAAGTAGATATAATCAGGAAAATATTCAATTGCATTAGAAACGCACGTTTATATTCGCCTTCGCGCAAGTCGAAAGTTTTTGCGAGAATATATTTTGTGACTTTTTCTAAAGGTTCATTATTCCAGCTAATCTGGTTGTATTCCATAATCAACTATTCATTCAGGATTCGTCAAGAAAGATAAGGATTAATTCATTGATTTTAAAATATTCTCAATTTTAAATACAAGTTGTCTTAATAAGCGCTCGCCATCGGGGTCTTCTGTTAGGGCGACTAAAATGTATTTATGTTCCGGCCCCCAAACCAATATCGAATCGGAGTGGTAGTTTTGCCAAGAGCCCGACTTGCGAAACAATTTAGCCTGTGGTGCTATGGTTTCCAGTGAATTAACAAATTTATGATGAATTTCAGGATCTTCCATTATTTGCAGCATTTCTTTCGATTTTTCATAGCTCACCAGCTCACCATTAATCAACATATAATAAAAACGACAAACTTGAGTTACTGTGGCGGCATGACTAATTCCATGCAGGGGATCGGGGTATCTTTTTCCTGTTTTGGCGTATCTTTTTCCAACCCATAATCCACCGCCAAACTCTTCATCATACAATCTGTATTTTGGATCGGTTAGCACGCTTTCTATTTTTTCATATCCTAAAAGGTCGATTAATCGCGTGGCAGCCTGATTGTTAGAGCGAGAAATCATTATGCGCATATCGTTGCGGATGGCTTCGGTCTCTTCAATTTCGCCTTTACTTATGGCGTCCATAGTACTTAATAAAATTGCGATTTTGGGTAAGCTTGCCGCATACATTTCAACTTGCCCGTTTATACGTGCATATTTAATATTGCTTGTGTCGTTTAACAAAACCAAGCCTATGGCCATTTTCTTTTGATCAAGTAGTTTTTTAAATTTTGGATCTGCGTTTAAGGTAGTTCTAAGCTTGTTTTCAAGATTATGATCAACTAAACTAATTAGGGGCTTTAAAGTGGATTGATTGAGATTGAAAGGAATGGAAATTTCGCTTATGGCACTTGAATCCGATACGAATTTTTGACCTCTAGCCTGACAACCAACAAGAAATATCAATAAAATAAATCGACCTAAATTCTTCATTTTTAATGGGTTTAAACAAGGCGAAATTACTCAAAATTAGATGTCAATATTATATTCTGAAAAATATTTTTAGACAAAAACAATAATGCATAGATCTGATAATGAGCATTATCAAAAGATATTACTCGCTTTTAAACAGCAAGTATAAAATGATTTTAACGCTTATTAACAGCAGTTTTATACAAGTTCAGAATATTGCTGAATCATTGTTTCAACAATCTGCTTTAAAGGCTTAATTTCGTGCACGTCTTCTATGGTAGGGCCGGCAACATAAAAGGTTTTATAACTGGGCTTAAAAGTCGATTTTTCAATGGATTTCATCCCTTTATAAGTAACAAATAATTTAACCCATTTTTTTAAGCGTTTATTTTTCAAAAGCATTTTTTGTAGAGCGGAGGCTTCTGTTCCTACTTTTTGCACATAAGGCGTATTTATTACCGTAAGCGGAGTCCCCGATAAATTAGAAGTTCTAACAATATCCTTAGCTCCATACTGAATGAGCGCATTTTTATAGTCATCTGAAACCGGCGATTCCTTTGAGGCGATAAAAATAGTTCCTACACTTACCGCTTCAGCGCCCAAATCGAGTGCGCCTTTAAGCTGTTTTCCGGTGGCAACACCTCCCGCAGAAATTACGGGAATATCGAAATTTGACTTTAATAATGGAACCAGTTCTTTAAGCGGAATATTACCGGCATGACCACCTGCCTCTGCATTTACGGCTATAAGTGCATCGGCGCCTAAATCGACTACCTTTTGCGCAAATTTTAAATCCACAACATCGCAAAACACTTTAATGCCTTTTGGTTTACAACGGTTTATTGTTTCTTCCGGACTACCCAATGAAGTGATTATAAAATCAACATTCATATCAATGCAGGTGCTTAGCTGATCTTTGTATTTGAGATTGGATTTATTAACAATCAGGTTGATGCCAAAAGGTTTTTTTGTTTTTGATCTGATTTCGCTAATCGCAGCTCTAAATTCTGCATCGGTCCGGTAATTAAGTGCCGGAAAAGCTGCTGTAATTCCACTTTCCAAAGCTTCTACCACCATTTGCGTATTCGAGACTAAAAACATTGGAGCCATTATAATTGGGTAATCTATTCCCAATAATTTACAAAAAGGATTGTCCTTAAATTCTGCAGTAAAATTCATCATAATTATAGGTAAAATGTAGTTTTGGTTTCGATGTAAAGGTATCTATTTATAGGGTATTTGGAAAGAAAAAAGGGCAAAATTTTTCGATTATTTTTTGCTCAAATTTATTCTGCGAAATGTAAATTGAGCATTTTTCTGACAAAAAGTTTATAACTATTGAAAAAATATTAAAA
>JAFGHU010000222.1 GCA_016929955.1 Bacteroidales bacterium
ATTGATTTTAAACCTTTTGTTTTTAAAAAAGTCAAAGGTTCAGATTTTAAAAAAACACAAAAAACAAAACATTATGAAAACAAACAATTTTTACAAAAGCGCATTGTTGTTATCCATGGTATTGGCATTTGGATTTGGCGCGATGGCTCAAAGAGGACAAGGTATGCAAGGTCAAGGCATGATGAATGGACAAGGTATGGGTCAAGGACAAGGAATGATGCAAGGTGGACAATGTTTCTATATGGGCGGACAAATGCCTAATTGCAGCTACCTGAATTTAACAGATGAGCAACAAACCAAAATTCAGGCCTTACGTCTGGAATTAACAGAAAAGAATCTTCCTTTGAAAAATGAATTGGGCGAAATGAGCGCAAAAATGAAAACTTTGCAAACAGGAAATGATCAGGATATGAAAGCCATTTCAAAATTGATTGATGATATGAGCAAAGTTCAGGCCCAAATTAGAAAAAATGTAGCCGAACATAGAATTGAGGTTCGTGCTCTTTTAACAGATGAACAGAAAGTATTATTTGATGCTCATCAAGGAAGAGGAATGGGCAAAGGTGTTCGCGGAGGTAATTTTAGACGAGGAAATCGTGGACCACGCGCAGGAATGAAAAGCCAAATGCAATAAAAAATACCTCATAATTTTTTAGCAAATTAGCCGGAGATCAATTGTTCTCCGGCTTTTTTTTGCTTTCGCATTCGGAATTAGTTTTATTTCTTTTCGCTATCGGTTAGAATTAAGCGGAGCGATGTGTCTTTTGTAACGTACTCCAATGCCCAGTTGATAAAAATAATCAACTTGTTTCGAACGCTTAGAATGAGCATCAGGTGAAGAAACATCCATATAAGCCAGGCAAAATACCCTTTAAACTTCACAAATGGAAAGTCAACAACTGCCTTGTTTCTTCCAATGGTGGCCAGAGAGCCCATATCCTTGTATTCGAAAAGTTTTGTTTTCTTTCCTTTTTGCAAACGATTCATGTTTTTTGCCAGATTGATTGCCTGATTGATAGCTACATTGGCAACTTGTGGGTGTCCGTTTGGATATTTTGGTGTTTCCATATAGGCAATATCTCCAACAGCAAAAACAGTATCGTTAAATTTTGATTTGTTCATTCGGTCCACAATGATTCGGTTTCCCCTGGCGATATTCTCAACAGGAATTCCTGGAATTGTCTCTCCAATTACACCCGCAGCCCAAATTACAGTCTCAGTCTTTATTGTTGATTGATTGCTTAAGGTTAGAAGGTGACCATCGTAGTTTTTAACAAATACCTCTGTCAGAATTGTTGCCCCCATTTTTTCAAGATATTTTTTAGAGGTTTTTCTGGCATTGTCGCTCATGTTTGAGAGGGTAAACTTACTCCCTTCAATCAGGATAATTTTAAACTGGGAAAAATCAATGCGTGGATAATCTTTGGGCAGAATATTCTTTTTTATTTCGGCAAATGCCCCGGCTAATTCAACGCCTGTAGGGCCTGCACCAACAATAACCAGATTAAACAAGCCTTCTTTTTCGTTTTCGGAAGCCGAAAGAATTTTTTCGAACGTTTGTAAAATATGGTTTCGTATGGTAATGGAATTGTAAGTCGATTTTAGAGAAAAAGCATGGGTTTCAATTTCTTTATTGCCAAAGAAATTTGTTTTGCATCCGGTTGCAATTACCAAATAGTCGTATTCAAAATCGCCAATCGAAGTGGTAATTTTTCGATTTGGAGCATCGATGCTTCTTAGCGTGGCAAGTCGGATACGGACATTGCTCTTGTTCTTAAAAATATGCCTGATGGGGAAGGAAATGCTCGAAGGTTCAATTTGAGAAGTGGCTACCTGATAAAACAAGGGTTGAAATTGATGGTGATTTATTTTATCGATCAAAAGAATATCAAATAGCTTCTCGTCTAATTTTCGAACAAACTGAATACCTGCAAATCCGGCCCCGATGACGATTATCTTCTGTTTCATATATTAGGATATTATTTTTTTGAATGATGTGATTTTTTGTGCAATCATACAGAGAATTCTGTAATAATAGCCAGACGTTATTAATTTTTAAGATTCCTTATACCCACTCTCCGAATTGAGTCAGCCCTGTTTTTTTCTTATCTTTGATAAAGCAACAAAATGATACTGCAAGCTAATCATAATTCTGCATTTAATATGAGCCTGCTGCATTTTATCGATGATTTTTTGTCCCTTTTTTTTCCTCGCAGCTGCGAAATATGCGGGAACAGTTTGTATAAAAATGAGGATTTGATCTGTATGCAATGCCTGGGGCGATTGCCTTATACCAAATGGCATATGGATAATGAAAATCCTTTGCATACGGTTTTTTGGGGAAAAGTGCCAATTCAGGGGGTTACGGCTATGTTGTATTTCCACCATGGAAATCGTGTGCAAAAACTCCTGCACAAACTTAAATATAATGGAGCGAAGGAATTGGGGGTTTATATGGGTAAACGCTATGGAATGCAGCTAAAAAATTTTCAACCGTTTAGCGAAGTTGAGGCAATAGTTCCGGTTCCTCTTCATCCGAAAAAATATAAAATCAGAGGCTACAATCAAAGTGAACAATTTGCCAATGGCTTAGCGCAATCAATGAAAATACCCGTAGTTTCAGATCAACTGTTTCGTAAAATAGCTTCCGAAACTCAAACCAGAAAAAGTAAAATAGAACGCTGGAAAAATGTAAAAGATATCTTTGCGTTGAAGGATGCAGATAAATTGACCGGGAAACATATTTTGCTTGTGGACGATGTTATTACAACCGGTTCAACATTGGAAGCCTGCGCCCGGGTTTTGCTCGAACTGCCAGATGTTAAGATCAGCGTTGCTTCAATTGCGGCTGCACACCGTTAATTTAGTTCCAGTCAAGCTCGCCGCTTGGGTTGTTTTTTGTCAGCAATAAACTTTTTGTTTTCTCTCTGTGGTTTACATGAATCAGGTTTGTTTGACCGGGAAAAATTTGGAATAAGACCCGGTTGCTTATATTGATTGTATTGAAATCGGGTACGTCATCCGCTTCGATGTAAATCCAGGTCAGTTCCTGATTCACTTCTTTTCCAATAAACTGAAGAATAGGCTTTTTTCCGTCAACTTTCAGACTAATCGATTGAAAAACGTAGTCTTTTAACAAAGAATCGGCATTGGCGATTTCGTTTTTCTCTCCAAGGTGTAATTTGCCTGCGCCCCAATCTTCCATGGTTTTTTCCAAATCTGTCGTAAATAGCCTCAGACTTATTTCCAATGCATGATCCTTATAGTCTATTTCACAAATGCTCACATAAAAAGGATGTGCTTGCAATAAAGGGATTCCTAAAGAAAAAAGGAAAATAAAAAGGAAATGTTTCACTTGCTTATTTTTTCTTACTTTCACGCCGAATTTTTTTTCAAAGATAAAATAAATGACCGAATTTGAACTTTATCTTAAATTAGGGTTTCAGCACATCATCGATTTGCAGGGTTACGATCACATGCTATTTCTTTTGGCATTAATTGCTTCCTATAGCCTGAAAGAGATGAAAAGTGTGATTATACTCATTACTGCATTTACAATTGGTCATTCCGTTAGTCTTGCCTTATCCACGCTTCATTATATTTTGGTGCC
>JAFGHU010000223.1 GCA_016929955.1 Bacteroidales bacterium
TATATAAAAATTATTACAGAACAGTAAAAAGAATCGTTCAAAAATCTTCAGGAAATGAGGATCAGGCGCGGGATATTTTTCAAGAAGTAATTATTGTTATTTATAATAAATTACAAGATAACAAATTTGAAATTACAAGTTCTTTCTTTACTTTTTTTTATGGGGTAATAAATAAAATCTGGTTAAATTACAGAAAGTTAAACAGTAAAAACCCATTGGGTTATGCTATTGATTTTAACGATGAAATTGGCGTGGATTCATCAAATCAGGAAGTAGAGATACTTGCCAGAAAAGCGCTGAGAAACCAGTTGTTTTATACTTATTTTAGACAGTTAACTATGGGTTGTCAAGAAATTTTACAGCTCTTTTTAGTCGAAACGAATGCAGATAAGATTGCACAAATATTGGATTTAAAAAATGCAAATTATGTCCGCAAGCGTAAGGCAAATTGTTTAGAAACCCTTCTAAATAAAATCAGAAAGGACTGGAAATTTAAGGAGTTGATATGAATAAAGAACACACAAGATTGATGCTGGCAAAATTGGAGAATAGGTTAAATGAAAAAGACCTAGCTGATTTTAATCAATTAATGGCTGAAAATGAGGATTTCAGAAAAGAGTTTGAAATTCTTACGGATATGATCGATACTTTAAAAGATCAAAAAGCCATGGACTTAAGAAACAAATTAGATAAAATATATTTTGAATTATACGGAATAAAAAAGAAGAAAAATATGAGTCAAATTGTAAAACGAAACTGGTACTCCGTTGCTGCAGCAGCGGCAATTATTATTATGGTTGGTGCTTTCTGGTTTAATCATTTAAATCAAAAAAAATGGAACGAACAACTTTATGAGACCTATTATCAGGAAGATGAAGTATTTGTTAATACAAGAAGTAAAGCCAATTTTAATGTGGATGTCTTACATCACGGTATGGAATTGCTTGAACAAAAAGATTTTGATGGCGCATTAGTAGAGTTTAATAAGCTACCCAATAGCCTAACAGCTAATTATTATGCCGGAGTTGCCAATATGGAGTTGAATAATCACGAAATTGCCGTATTTAAATTCGATTATGTTATCGACGATTACCTTAACCTCTTTTACGATCAGGCACAATGGTATAAAGGATTGTGTTTAGTAAAATTAGAGCGAAAAAATGAAGCAATTCAATTGTTCGATCAGATTTCACAAACAGAAAGCTATTTTAAAGATAAAGCCAAACAAATTGTTTCGGACCTAAAAGAAAAATAAGAATTACAAAGGCAAGCCTTAATTAAAATGCAATTGAAGCACTGCTTGTTGGGATTTTTCGATCCACTTTTTTCAATAAGCCTTGCAAAACATTTCCGGGGCCAACTTCTGTTAAATCCGTTAGGCCGTCTGCAATCATATTGGTCATTATTTGTGTCCATTTTACGGGAGCCGTTAACTGTTTAACCAAGTTTTCTTTTATTGCAGATAAATCGGTCATCGCTTCACCACTTACATTTTGATAAATAGGACAAATCCCTTGCGAAAAGTGCGTGTTTTCGATGGCGCTTGCCAATTTAATACGTGCAGGTTCCATTAATGGGCTATGAAAGGCGCCTCCAACATTTAAAGGAAGGGCTCTTTTGGCGCCGGCCTCAAGCAGTTTTTCGCAAGCCATCTCTACACCTTTAAAGGAGCCGCTAATGACAAGCTGGCCAGGACAATTAAAATTTGCCGGTACAACGGTTTCGTTTATCTCTTTACAAATTTTTACTACCACTTCATCTTCCAAACCGATAATGGCTGCCATAGTGGAGGCCTCCATTTCGCAGGCTTCTTGCATAGCTAGTGCGCGCTGAGAAACTAAACGTAATCCATCTTCAAAAGCTAGCGTTTTATTTGCCACTAGCGCTGAAAATTCGCCGAGTGAATGCCCGGCCACAACATCAGGATTAAAATCTGCTCCCATTACTTCCGCAAGAATTACAGAATGAAGAAAGATGGCAGGTTGGGTTACTTTGGTTTGTTTTAGGTCTTCATCCGATCCGTTAAACATCAAATCGGTTATTCTAAAACCTAGAATTTCGTTTGCTTTTTCAAATAGCTCTTTGGCTTTTGGAGAATTATCGTATAACTCTTTTCCCATTCCAACATATTGAGCACCTTGGCCCGGAAATACAAATGCTTTCATAATTAGATTTAAATAAAAAAAACACGGACAAATCGCTTTGCCCGTGCAAGTATAGAAATTATTTTCTTTTTATTTTCTATTTCCTAAAAAACGAAGAAGGAATAAAAATAAATTGATAAAATCAAGATAAAGGGTTAATGCACCCATAATAGCCAACTTGTCTTTTGCTTGTCCTGCATATTCTCCGGTTGCTAGCCCTATACGTTTTAATTTTTGAACATCGTAAGCTGTAAGTCCCGTAAAAATTAATACCCCACCAATACTAATAATGTACTCTAATGTTCCACTATGCATAAAGAAGTTAACAACACTAGCTAAAATAATGCCGATCAGAGCCATAAAAAGAATAGCACCAAATTTAGTCAGATCGGTATTGGTAGTATAGCCTACCAAGGCCATAAGTCCAAAAGTACCAGAGGTTACTATAAAAGTAGAAAATACGCTAGACTGGGTATATACTAATAAAATAAAACTCAGACTCATACCCATCAAAATAGAATAAATCAGAAACATAAGACTAAGATTGGCAAGGCTCATTTGTTGAAATCGAAAAGAGATTAGCATCACCAGGCCAAAAGGAGCCAGCATAACTACCCATCCAAGAATGGATAAACCCGTTTCGGTATAAAGCATTGAGATTAAACTTGGACTTGAAGCAAAAAGATAAGCAGTTAAAGCCGTTATTCCCAGAGCTAAAAACATCCATCCAAAGACGGTAGTCATAAATGTTTTAGCAATGCTTTGGTCTTGGGCATTTGTCGAAAAAGTTTTTTCGAATTGATTTTGAGGTATATTCATTTCAATACTAATTTTAAGTTTTACAATGCAAGATTATAAAATATTGTACCAAAAATTAAAAAATTAACAATAATTGACTTTTTGTCAGCCGTGTAAATTAGAACTGATCAAATGGATAAATTCTTCGCGGGTTTCTTTCTTCTTAAAAGCTCCGGTAAAATCGGATGTTGTGGTTACCGAGTTCTGCTTTTGAATTCCGCGCATCGCCATACATAAATGCTTGGCTTCGATAACAACGGCAACCCCCAAAGGATTTAAAGTGCTTTGTATGGCATCTTTAATTTGCGTAGTGAGTCTTTCCTGAACTTGTAAGCGTCGTGCATAGGCTTCTACTACTCGCGCAATTTTACTTAATCCGGTAATATAACCATTCGGAATATAAGCCACATGCGCGCGTCCAATAAATGGAATCATATGATGTTCGCACATCGAATATACTTCAATATCTTTTACAATAACCATTTCACGATAATCCTCTTTAAACATAGCCGATTGTAATATTTCAACGGGATCGGTATCGTAGCCTTGGGTTAAAAACTGGATTGCTTTTCCAACACGCTGTGGAGTTTCCAATAATCCTTCTCGTTTTGGGTCTTCGCCAATCAGTTTTAAAATTTCGAAGTAATGATGACTGAGTTTATCTAGTTTTTCAGGATTCCATTGATCTATTCTTTCGTAATCTAACATAGTTATAAATATTTAATTTTAAAGATAAGGAGTGATTATTCGCCATAGTATTCAGCCGAATTATTTTCGGTTTCTGATATTTTTACGCAGTGCAAAGTTGCTCCCAATTGTTCTATTTCTTTTTCTAATTCGTTCCAGATAGCAACCGACAACACCTCCGTACTGGTATACTTTCCTTTCATAAAATCAACTTCCAGATTTAAATTTTTATGATCCACTTTACTTATAATCTTTTTACGTATAAGGTCTCTTAATACCGTAAGGTTGATGAGAAAGCCTGTTTCAGGATTAATATCTCCTTTTACCGTAATAAAAAGTTCGTAATTATGACCGTGCCAATTGGGATTGGAACATTTCCCAAATATTTCCAGGTTTTTTTTATCCGAATAGTCCGCTTTAAATAATCGGTGTGCAGCATTAAAGCGTTCTCGTCTAGTAATATAGACCATAGGTAGATATATTTAATTGCTTTTCAAAGGTACAAAAAGCTTTAATATGTTTCGATTTAGAATCAGGAAGTATAGTCTAATAAATTAATGCCGTTTGAAAGCGCTTACTCGTTCTGTGCCTGTCGAAGGAATTTTAATATCGATAAAATCTCAAAAACCGTAAAAACCAGATAATAAGCAAAAAAAGTAAGAATAAAACCAATGGCATCGGATCTGTTTAAGAGCACGTAAATTAAAATTACACTTAAAAACAGGAGCAGCTTAACGGTAGTAGTAAGTAAAAAAGCATTGATAAATTTTCCGTGATTCCCATCTGCTTTTTTAAGCAAAAAACGATGTACGATTAACGAAATAGAGAGAAAAAACAAGAGGATAAAGGGCCAGGATTTACTTATAAAAACTACAGGAATAACAAAAGTTAAGCCGAAAGTAAGGACTGCTGCCACTAACGATACATAAATAATTTTTTTGCTAAAATTTTGGAATGATTTGTCCATTTGAAGTTTATTTTTTTAAAAAATCTTTAATTGCAATATAAATAGCCATAGCAACTGCACCTAATGAAAAAAGCAAGGTAAATATAGGAAAGGGCCAACGGATGAGCTTATCTAATTGAAAACCACCAAACATACCTAAGCCAATAATCAGTCCCATTTGAATAGCAAGACTAGAATATTTTACATAAGCATTAAGATTTTTTTTGGTCTTGTTTGTTTTCATCAGACGGTTTTGAGTTTGTTGCACTCATATCGCAATTGCCATTAAAATTAGCACCGGACTCAATAGACAATTTTTTTGTTTTGATATTTCCGGTCATATTTACTGACGATTTTAATAAAAGTAAATTCTCAACGATCGCATTTCCTTTTATCGTACCTGAAAAATCAGCATTTTGGCAATATATATCACCTTCAATCACTCCGTTTTGTCCAACTACTACTTTTCCTGTCGATCGAATGCTGCCTACTAATTTTCCAACAATTCTAAAATCTCCTTCTGTAGAAATATCCCCTTTTAATACTGTGCCAATACTTATGGTTGTTATTGTGTTCGTATCAAATTCTACGCTTTTTGCCATTTTTTTATCTTTAAAAGTACCAAACATTAGTTTATAAATTTTTTATTGAAAAACAGTTCGTATTTTTCAATGTCTTTATCGTTAAAGAAAAGAGGATAATTATCAGCCGAAATTACAAAAGTTTTGGATTCATTTTTAAGTAGATCAGGAAAAACATAATTATCAGCAATAAAAGACCTGTAATATTGCATTGCTTTTGCCTGATTATCAAATTCACCAATACGAATTATTTGCTTTTGATCATCTAGATTTAGACTTTCAAGCTTAAGGTTTGGAGCTTGTTTTTTATTGTAATCGTTTATCCTAACTTGAATCGCTTTACTGTTTATCTTTTCTGTATCGATAATGATGAGCATGAAATGTTTACTGTTTGGTTTTGCCTGATACATCGATAGGGCTTCATTTAATAAGGCGTTTGGAGTACTTTCTGTTTCTTTAGCACTACCCGTAAAAGTATCCAAAACTTTTCCACGCTGCGCTAAAATATTTTTAGCCTGAGGTGTAATTTCAGCATCAGGATAGCTTTTAACCAATTTTTCTAAATTCGTATAGAGCGAGTCTAAAACACTGGTTTGCGCCAACGAAAGTGCTTTTATAAACATAAAATTTGCCTTTAAAGCATGGTCTTCTTTTTTTTCTAATGCTTGATTTGCATAGTGTTGGGCAAGCAAATATTGCCCTTTTTCAAAGGCCTGATAACTTCGTTTATACTGATCGTTAAAATAGTTTTGTTTCTTTTCTATTTCCACGGCATAATCGGGATTTTGAACGAGCATAGCATAATCTGTATCCGGAAATTTTGCAATTATCAGGTTTTTATATTTATTCTTTTCTTCTGCCTGAGTTTGTTCGTCATACATTTGATACAATTGAAAATAAACCTGCAATTGGTAGGGGTGCTCTTCAATTCGTCTGGCGAATTCTTCAAATACGACTAAAGCTTTTTTAGCATCCTTTAAATCTTCTTTATAAATAAACGCAGCTTGATATAGGGCATTGGCAATTTTGTATTCTGCATTTTTAATTTGCTCTGCGTTTCTCGGAATGTCTTTTAAATAATAATTACGCGATTTTGGATTCGTTGCAGACCCCTCCTCGGCCAGATTTTCATCCATTTTTTCGGATTCCTCAACTTCATCAGTTATTCCTAGATCACTTGTGTTTTGCGCTTCTTTGTTGCTCAAACGCCAATTATCGGCTAATTTCCTATTTCCCCATTTGGCAATAAAAGCTGTATAACCCATACTTCTGGCTTGCGCATTGTAGAAATACCATTTTCCACTTTCCATAGGATTGGTTTCGGCGATATTACTGCTTTGGGTGCCCATAGCTATACTTTGCTGCTTGGCAAATTCCTGATCGCGCTGCCGTTCTTCTGATGCTATAAATACCTGAATCAGGCTATCTACTAGAACATATAAATGGGTATTCGAAAGCCGCCCCAAGGCCAAAAGACTATCTTGTTCCTGAACCAGACTTAATTGTTGCGACAAATTCTCAAAGATGGATGCTTCCTTAGTGATACGATTATAATTCTCGTATTTAGATGGCAAAACCTGAAGCGCAGTATCATAATATAAATTGGATAAAGAAAAGCGCTTGTTTTTAAATAATAAATCGGCGGCTTTTAATGAGGCAATGGCTTTTTGAGTTTTGTTTTGTGTACTGTATTTTACGGCTTTTCGTAAATTCGAAATGGCAGGCAAGGTGTCCGTATCTTTGAGGTCGATTTCTGCTAAAGCAAAATATATTTGGTCGAGATAGTTTTTGTTTTTGCTGTCTTTCAGCATTTTGCTCAAGCTTTTGCGCAAGGCGTCTCCATCTTTCGAATTTTGTGTATACAAGAAAGCCAAATTAATTTTGGCATTAAAGGCCATTTGGTAATCCGTATTTAGTTTAATCACTTTCTGATAGTATTCAGAAGCAATACCGAATTGTTCATCTTCTTGATACAATTGAGCTAAAATATAAGAAATACGTGCCAGCATCTTTCTTTTTATGGGCAATTCCAATGCGCTTTCTAAATAGGGAACAGCCTTTTTATTCTGATTGCTTTTTAAAAATAAATCAGCATAAACTAAATCGAGATTATTGCGAACATAAGAAGTTTGTTCATCTTCGAATAGCAAGCTTATTTCATCGAGTAAAGTTTCGGCTTTCTGAAAACTTCCAGACTCAATAAAGGTTTTTGCTAACCATAATTGAGCTTCGCTTTTAATGGTATTGTAGTAGTAGCGACTGATTACAAAATTAAAACTTTGGCGGGCGCTGGTATATTCTTGTTTGTAAAAATTAGCTTTGCCAATAAGCATATAGCTATCGTCTATCCAGTTGCAATGCTCTCGATTTTTAAACCACATACTATGTCTTAATGCAGTTACAGATCCTTTTTCAATGGCGCGATCCATATCTGAAAATAGCGCACTCATTTGAGCCTTGTCGCCATAATTAAAGACCAGCAAATTTTTAGAATAATCGTCTACAACGATATCATCCAGTTTAAGCAGTCCGTCTTTGAGGCTTTCGTTTCCATTCCACCAACCATTATAATGCGATGTAAGGTTGTGATAGGCGCGGCGTGTAAACGTATTTTTCTTTGTGGAACATGAGGAGAACAGAAGTATCATAAATACAATCAAGCTCCATTGTTTAAATGAAAAAGAAACGAGGGTACTGAATATTTTCGAATGTTTCAAAAGCACAATCTGTAAACTGTATTCTTGCAAAAATATTTTAATTTTTCTGAAAAAAATTGATTTAAATGCTAAAATGCCAGAAAGTTTTGATTTACGCATATTTTATTCTGTTTTCAAAAAAGATATTAAGGATTTGAAAATGAGAAATCCATATATTTGCCAAATCGCAGATGAAAAAACAAAAAGATAAAAAAAGGTTAAAAAAACTACGGTATAAATACCGTTTGGTACTCATTAACGAAGATAATTTTGAACAAAAAATTAGTTTTCGTTTGTCGCAATTGAATGTAATTGGGGCGCTTAGTGTTTTTTCTTTGTTTTGGATGGCTGTAATGATTTATTTATTGGCTTTCACTTCCTTGCGCGAGTATATTCCTGGCTATACCGATCCAAATTTGTCTTCGCAGATTTATAAAATGGAATTGAGTCTCGATTCTTTGGCGTATAAGAATTCACTGCAAAATCAATATATGATGAATCTTCAAAAGATTCTTCGTGGCGAAGATTTTGAAGACGATATGAGTATCGATTCTTCTGCAGTTTACGATTATAGCGATATTGAAAATAAGATTTCTGCCGAAGATTCTTTGCTGCGTTCTGAGGTTGAAAATCAGAATGCATACAACCTTTATTTTTACGATGCACAGTCAACGGAATACGACAGAAATGTGGAAAATGGCGGGGCAATGGTCTTTTTTAAGCCTATACAGGGCATCATAACGAATCATTACAATAGTGCAGCCAAGCATTATGGCATTGATTTAGTTTCTGAACGCAACGATGCTGTTAAAGCGGTTTACGATGGTATGGTTATTTTTGCTGATTGGACAATAAATACCGGCTATGTTATTGCTATTCAGCATCCTAATAATTTTATCTCTGTTTATAAACACAATTCTGCACTTTTAAAACAGCAGGGTGATATTGTTAAATCGGGCGATCCGATTGCTATTATTGGCGATTCCGGAGAGCAAAGTTCTGGGCCTCACTTGCATTTTGAATTGTGGGCCAATGGCTCCTCAGTAAATCCTTTAGATTATATCAATTTTTAAAAAATAGATTGGCCACTCAGTGTTGTGAAAAGTTCGAGTGCTTTCATTCCGCGTGCAGAATTCCCCTTTTTGTTTAATCTCGGACTCCAAACAGCAATGCTGTATTCGTGAGGATGAAAAGCGATAATTCCACCGCCAACTCCACTTTTTCCGGGCAGGCCTACCCGAAAAGCAAAATCGCCCGATTCGTCATAAAAACCGCAGGATAGCATAATGGCATTGATGCGTTTTACCTGACTTTTGCTCAATACGATACCTGCAAAATCAAAAGGTTCGATTAGCGATGCATAAGGCGAAAAAGATAAGGCAAGCTGTTTGCAATTCATACTTAAAGAGCACTGATTATAGTAAAAATCAAGTACATCTTCACAGGGATTTTTGATGTTTCCATAGGCTTTTAACATATGAACTAAAGACGCATTATGATATCCGGATTCTTTTTCCGATTGCGCTATTTTAGTGTCAAACTGGATGCTTTCGTCTTGTGCTAAGGCCCGAACAAATTGAAGCAATTCTTCTTTGGGGTTTTTTAGATGCGAAAGCAAAATATCGGCAATAACCAAAGCTCCTGCATTGATAAACGGATTTCGTGGAATGCCGTTTTCATATTCTAATTGCACAATTGAATTAAAAGGAGTGCCCGAAGGTTCTACACCAACACGCTCCCATATATTTTCTTTTAAATGCGAAAATGCCATTGACAAAGTAAATACTTTGGAAATACTCTGAATAGAAAATGATTCTAAACGATCACCCAATTCATAGTTCGTCTGGTCTTTTGTGTGTAGATAAATTCCAAATTTAGAGGAATTTACTGTTGATAATTCCGGAATATAGTCGGCCACTTTGCCTTCATCAGCAAAAGCTTTGCTTTGGTCATAAACCTGTTGAAGTATTGCGCTGTAATCTACTTTCTTCATTTTAAGGCTTTAATTTCTGAACAATTCCATTTTTCAATAGGTAATTCTCTTTGCTTTCCGGGCAAATTGCCAATCCATTGGCATCAAAGTTTAAGCGATGACCGTATTCGCTCATCCATCCAATATGGCGTGCCGGATTGCCTACTACCAGTGCATAAGCAGGAACCGTTTTTGTAACTACCGCACCGGCACCAATAAAAGCAAATTCACCGATATCATGACCGCAAACTATGGTCGCATTAGCACCAATGGAGGCTCCTCGTTTCACTAATGTTTTTGCATATTCGCCCTTTCTAACCACCTTGCTCCGGGGATTCGTAATATTGGTAAAAACCATACTTGGCCCAAGAAACACATCGTCTTCGCAGATAACACCGGTATAGATGGAAACATTGTTTTGAACTTTTACGTTTTTTCCGAGAATAACTTCGGGAGAAACCACTACGTTTTGACCGATATTACAATTGTCGCCAAGAATACAGTTCGACATAATATGACTAAAATGCCATATCTTAACCCCATTGCCAATCGTACATCCCTCATCTATGACGGCGGTTTCGTGTGCAAAATAATTCTTTTCCATAAGCTCGAATATTGATAGAATACAAAAACGATTAAGTCGTTTTAAATTGGTCGCAATTTACCTATTTTTAAGCGAATGTGTAATTAAAAACGAATTCTCCCTTAGAATATTTATTTACTTTTGAATTCTATTCGATGCATTGATATTATGAATACAGAAGAAATACGCGATTATTGTTTGGCCAAAAAAGGAGTAACAGAAGGTTTCCCATTCGATGATGTGACTTTGGTTTTTAAAGTAATGAATAAGATGTTTGCTATTCTTAGTTTAGATGGCGAACTTAGGGTCAGCTTAAAATGCGATCCCGAAAGAGCAGTTGAACTCAGAGAAAAATACCCTGCAATTATTCCGGGTTATCATTTAAATAAGCGACTTTGGAACACTATACAAATGGATGGCTCAATCTCAGAAAAACTCTTAACAGAAATGATTAATCATTCCTATGATTTGATTGTGGATAGTTTACCCAAAAAAATAAAAGAAGAATTAGCAAATATATGATTATCAGAATATGATATGGGACAAGAGATAGAACGTAAATTCCTGGTTAAAGGGGAGTTTAAATCGAAAGCGAAGAAACAGACGCGTATCAAACAAAGCTATATTTCACTGGTACCGGAGCGAACTGTAAGAGTTCGGATTACAAACGACAAAGGTTTTATCACAATTAAAGGCGCTGTGAGTGCTTCAGGAGTTTCGCGTTACGAATGGGAAAAGGAGATTTCTGTAAAAGAAGCCGAAGAATTATTTCAACTTTGCGAAACAGGTATAATCGATAAAACAAGATTCTTGGTCGATGTTGGTAAGCATACGTATGAAGTAGATGAGTTCTATGGAGATAATCAAGGATTAGTTGTTGCGGAAATAGAACTAAGCTCGGAAGATGAGCTGTTTGTAAAACCTGATTGGCTTGGGGCTGAGGTGACAGGTGATATCAACTATTATAATGCTATGCTGATGAAAAATCCATTTAAAAGTTGGCCAAGCAAATGAATACGATAGTACGCTTAAATTTAATTTGTTAATACTATTTTATAAAGGATCAAAAAAAGGAAAAGCTTTTTCATTATTTTTGTTGCAAATGAATTATTAATCACTCTGTTTTTAATATGGAAACACTTAAAGTAGGCAGTCAATCACCTGATTTTGTAGCTGTTGATCAGAACGAAAACCTGATACAGCTGAGCGATTTTAAAGGAAAAAAACTCATTTTGTATTTTTATCCAAAAGCCAGTACGCCCGGATGTACGGCAGAGGCTTGCGATTTTAGAGATCATTATCAAAGTCTGACTAAAAAAGGATTTTCGGTAGTAGGAGTGAGCGCCGATAGTGTAAAAAGACAAAAGAATTTTGCAGAAAAAAACGGGCTTACTTTTCCTCTTCTTGCTGATGAAAAACTAGAAATTATTAAAGCTTTTGGCTGTTGGGGTCCAAAAAAATTATACGGCAGAGAATACGAAGGAATTTATCGGAAAACCTTTTTGATTGATGAAAATGGAATTATCGAATTAATAATAGAAAAAGTGAAAACAAAAGCGGCTACAGAACAACTGTTGGAAGCTTTAGCTCTTAAAAACAAATAAATTATGGCAAAATCGGATAGTGAACAAGATATAAATAAGGAAAAACTGAAAGCACTTCAGTTAACTTTAGACAAGATAGAAAAATCGTATGGCAAAGGTGCTGTAATGAAAATGGGTGATTCTGCAGTTGAAGCTATTCCTGCTATTTCTACGGGGTCTTTAGGCTTGGATACGGCTTTAGGTGTTGGGGGATTTCCTCGGGGCAGAGTTGTTGAAATATATGGTCCTGAATCGTCCGGAAAAACAACCTTGGCCATTCATGCCATTGCTGAAGCACAAAAAGCTGGAGGTATCGCTGCATTTATCGATGCTGAGCATGCTTTCGATCGTTTTTATGCGGAAAAATTAGGCGTTGATATCGAAAACCTATTAATCTCTCAGCCGGATAATGGAGAACAAGCTCTTGAAATAACAGAGAACCTGATTCGTTCCGGCGCCATCGATATTATTGTAATCGATTCTGTGGCTGCTCTAACGCCACGCTCAGAGATAGAAGGCGAAATGGGCGATTCTAAAATGGGTTTGCAGGCTCGTTTGATGTCGCAAGCCTTACGAAAACTTACGGGAACAATAAATAAAACCGGAGCAACCTGTATTTTTATTAATCAGCTGCGCGAAAAAATTGGTGTGATGTTCGGGAATCCTGAAACTACCACTGGGGGAAATGCACTGAAATTTTATGCCAGCGTGCGCTTGGATATTCGAAAAATTGCGGTGATCAAAGACAAAGACAATGTAATAGGCACACGTGTGCGGGTAAAAGTGGTTAAAAACAAGGTAGCTCCACCATTCCGTCAAACGGAATTTGAAATTATGTTTGGCCAGGGTATTTCTAAAAATGGCGAAATTGTTGATTTGGGCGTTGAATATGAAATAATTAAAAAAGCGGGTAGCTGGTTTAGTTATGGTGATACTAAATTAGGACAAGGAAGAGATGCGGTTAAAGCATTATTGCTTGATAATCCTGAATTGGCCGAAGAACTGGAAGAAAAAATAAAAGCGGCTATGCCTGCTTAAAACAAGCTTGTTTATAATATAAGAAGCCATTTCAGATTTATCCGAAATGGCTTTTTTTAGATTCTTATAAAAGCTTGTTAATCTGAAAATAAGGGATCAACAAGTGATTTTAAATCAATTTTTAAGCGTATTCTTTTTGAAGTTTTTCCAACTCAACAATGAGTTTGTCGGTAGAAGCTTTTAGTTCAACAAAAAGTTCCATTAGTCCGTCACCCTCACCGGCCCGTCCTTTTTCTTCAATAGTGCGAGCAAGATCTTCAGATTCTTTATCGAAAAAGTTTGCGGTTACCCCTTTTAAACTGTGTGCTGTTTTGTATATTTGATCAAAATCTCCTGCTTTAATCACTTCTTCAAGTTTGACCATTCTTTCTGGATATTCTGTAATGTATATTGTAATAATTTCATTTACAATTTCCTTGTCAAATATTTCATAATTTGATGCAAATACTTCCTTATCAATCATTATGCTTGGTTTTAGTTTTGTAAAGATAACGAAAATTGTAATAGTTGAGTATGGCCTCTTTCAATTAATTTAAAAATAAAGTTAAAAGATTTAGCTGTTCTTGCCGCCTTTGTATTTGGCATGATCGATTTGTATGGAACTCATATCGAATTTTAGCGAACAATTTGCGCAGGATCCACTTACACAGCTCGAACACCCTTTTGCTGTATTGGGTTTAAAAAACTGAATACTCTTTCGAATGATATGTAGAGCAGTTAAACCAAGTATTATATAAACAATTATATCTTGTACCATAATGCTAAATGATTAAACTTCCGATTTGATAAACGATAAATGACAATATCCAGGCCAATCCCGTAGAATAAACCACCAGGAATCCCGCCCATTTCCAACTGCCTGATTCTCTTTTAACTGCGGCTACAACAGCAATGCAAGGAAAATAAATCAACACAAAAATTAAAAATGAAACCGCAACCAGAGGTGTGAAAATTGCTTGGCCTTTTTTGTTCCCATAATCGTATTTGGCATTTCTTAATCGTGTAGTTAAAACTTCGGGCTCCGATTCGGAATCGGCTTGATACAATACACCGATAGTACTAACTACAATCTCTTTTGCTGCTGCTCCGGCTACCAGCGAAACGCCCATTTTCCAATCAAATCCCAATGGTGCAATCGTTGGTTCAATAAATTTCCCGAATTTACCAATATAGCTGTTTTCCTGTCGTTCGCTTTCTTTTGCCAACGCTAAAGCATGCACTTTTTCTTGTAGCTTTTCTTCCAGATTTTTTTTCTCGGTTTCGCGCAAGCCGGGAGTTAATACAAGCGTATTATCATATTGTTTTTGCGCAGCTTGTATTTGCTGATCATAGTCTTGACTATAGTTTATTTCGCGAGGAAAATAGCCGGCAGCCCAAATAATAATAGAGCCGATTAAGATTATTCCCCCCATTTTTTGCAAGTATTGTTTTGCTTTGAACCACATATGTTTTGTGGTGTTTCGCAAAGTTGGAATCCGATAGGGAGGCAATTCCATTACAAAGGGAGATTCAACGGATTTGAATATTGTTTTTTTGAATAAGATAGCTACAAGAACGGCGACAAGTATTCCAAAAGCATAAATACTAAACAATACGGTGCCTGCTATAGTTGGGAAAAACGCACCGATGATTAAAATATATACCGGAAGTCGCGCCGAACACGACATAAAAGGGTTGATCAGCATCGTTAATAAACGGTCGTTTCTGTTTTCTATCGTCCTCGTTGCCATTATTGCAGGTACATTGCATCCAAAACCCATCAATAGAGGAATAAATGAACGGCCGTGAAGCCCCATTTTGTGCATCAATTTATCCATAATAAATGCCACGCGTGCCATATATCCCGTATCTTCCATCAAACTAATAAAAAAGAAAAGAATGAGGATGTTGGGCAGAAAAACAATGACTCCGCCAACGCCACCTATAATGCCATCGATTAATAAATCTTTTAGCATGCCGGCAGGCATATTTTTCCCTATAAAATCACTTATTAAAGCTACACCGGCATCTATCCAATTCATTGGATATTCGCCTAATCGGAATGTAGTGTAAAACATCAGCCACATAAAACCCAAAAAGAGCGGGAAGGCAAATATTTTATTGGTAAGAAAGGCATCAATAATGTGTACATTCTCCCATTTTCTTGATGCTCCGGGCTTTAATGTTTCTTTTAATGCCCCGGCAATAAAAGCGTATTTTGAATCGGCAATAAGCGACTCCGCATCTTCATTAAAGGTTTTGCGCAGCGTTTGTTGGGCTTTTTTTGTGCTGTGTTTTATTCGGTCAGCATTCGAACAAACTGAAATTCGTTCTTTTGTTGCTTCGTCGTTTTCGAGCAGTTTGATGGCTAAAAAACGTGAAGAAATTAAATCGGTTAAATTGTAGTTCTCTTTTTGTTTTATTTCTTTCTGAATGGTGCTGATGGCTTCTTCGATATAATTGCCGTAATTGATATGTATATGCCTAACGGTTTTGTCTCGATCTTCAAAAACTTCAATAATTGTATCAAACAATTCCTTTAAACCCAATCCTCTTTTCCCGTTGGTTGGAACCATTGGAATTCCAATCATCTTTCCTAAGGATTTATAATCGAACTGATCACCTCTTTTGGTTAATTCGTCCCACATATTCAAGGCAATTACTACCTTGATGTCCATATCAATAAGTTGGGTGGTAAGGAATAAGTTTCTTTCTAAACTTGAACTATCCAGCACATTAATTACAACGTCGGGAGCTTGTTCAAAAACATAATTTCTAACGTATAACTCTTCTGGTGTATAATGTGTTATGGAATAAGTGCCCGGTAAATCGATGAGGTTAAATTGATAGCCGTTTTGATAAAATCGGGCTTCTTTTGCGGCAACGGTTACGCCGGTATAATTACCTACGTGTTCTTTAGAATTGGATGCAAAATTAAACAAGCTGGTTTTACCGCTGTTGGGATTTCCCACAAGGGCTACATTTATTATTTTATCTTTTCGAACGCGAACATGGGATTTACGTCCTTGTCCTTGCTGGTGATGTGCTCCGTGCCTGTGCCGACGCTGATGACCAAACTCTTCCGTAGTACCATGGTAACCATTGTTTTCGATGCGTCTGGGTTCGTCTTCGTAAATAACTTCTATCATCTTTGCTTCCTGTGCGCGCAAAGAGATATCGTAGCCCATAATTTTGTATTCGATGGGGTCTTTTAATGGGGCTTTTTTTACAACACTCACTTTTTTGCCAACAACAAATCCCATTTCGATAATGCGTTTGCGAAACGCACCACGGCCTTTTACTTTTACAATTATTCCGGTTTCGCCTTGTGTTAGGTCAAAAAGTGACTTCATTAATTAGCTTCTTTGCTGCAAACTTACAGCAAAAGGCCTGATGGAACGAAGATAGCAATGAAAATACCCACTTATTGGGATAAACCCGAAAGTGATTATCGTTGTGTAGTAAATTTAATTTGATGAATGGCTCTTAAAGCGCTGAGCAATCGAATTCCCCAATGCGTTTCAAAATGCATCTTGCATTCGTTTGTTGCATTTTCGCGCGCTGTTTGGGTATTTTTGGTATAGAGAATTACAAAATCTTTTAAATCTTGATAGGCATCGGTTAAATTCTCGGCTATACTTGCTTTTAAGGCTTCAGTATCATCTTTTTGCTCCAGAACCCAATACTCGTCGAAAGGTTTTAATTTATTTCGAACTTCGTTGAAAATGATTTCCCAGGTTTCTGCGGTAACATACCTTTCGAGATAAGTTTCGTCAGACACCTCAATATCAGGCAATAAAGAACCTTTAAGATAGAGTAGTGGAATTATTTTTTGAAAATAATTCAGTACGTCTTCCTGCGAATAGGAATCTACCTTTTCCATGAATAAACAAAATTCATGAGCAACAGTAATCATCTCTAAAACACTCTTCGATTGTGTTAAATTTTCGCTTGAGTTATGCATTGATTGTTCTTTTAATTTTTCTCGAAAAACTAAAGTAAAAAAAAACTCCGAATAGTCGAAGTTTTTTGTTTGTCTTGTAAAGAGAAGATTAAACTCTCTTTTCTTTAATACGTGCTTTTTTACCTTTCAAACCTCTTAGGTAGAAAATTCGTGCTCTGCGAACTACTCCACGACGATCTAAAACAATATCGTCGATATTAGGTGAAGTGATAGGGAAGATTCTTTCTACTCCAACGTTGTTTGAAATTTTACGTACGGTAAAAGTTTCTGTTGAAGAACTTCCTGAACGCTGAAGAACTACGCCTTGAAAATTCTGAATACGTTCTTTATTACCTTCTTTAATTTTATATTTTACGGTAACTGTATCGCCGGCTTTAAAAGCTGGATATTGTTTCGTTTCTATTGAATCTTCAACAAATTGGATAAGTGCTGGCTTACTCATTATATTCTGTTTTATCTATTTCTAAAAAGAGTGCAAATATACAGGTAATAATTTGTTTTCTGCAAGGAATTTAGAAAATTAATTTCTTATCTGTTTAGAACCGTCTACTTGTTTTAAAATCTGTTGAATTATATACTTGATAAACAATATGTTATATCTATATCGTTCTAAAGTATCTACAATTACAAGTCCCCATTCTTTAATAAATCGGGTCTTCTTTTTTGTGTTCTTTCCACTGCTTGTTGATGCTTCCATTCCACAATGGCTTTTTCATTTCCCGACAAGAGTATCTCAGGAACTTTAAATCCTTTAAAATCATATGGTCGTGTATAAACAGGTGGAGAAAGCAGGCCGTCTTGAAACGAATCCGATAGGGCAGAAGTTTCGTCGCCCAAAACTCCCGGAATTAATCGAACTAAAGCATCGGTCACAATCATTGCAGCAAGCTCACCACCGGAGAGCACATAATCACCAATGCTAATTTCGTGGGTGATATAACTATCGCGAATTCGCTCATCAATTCCTTTATAATGACCACAGAGCAAAAGAATATTTTCAAAAGAGGAAAAATGATTTGCCATTGTTTGATTGAATACTTTTCCGTCGGGAGTCATAAATACGATGGCATCGTAGTTTGTTTTGATTTTTAAATCTTCGATAGCAGCAACAATCGGTTCGGCCATCATTACCATTCCTGCTCCTCCACCATAGGGATAATCATCCACACGTTTGTGTTTATTTGTAGCGTAGGAGCGAATATCGTGAATGTAAATTTTGGCCAATCCTTTTTCTTGAGCTCGTTTTACAATCGACTCAGAAAAAGGACCTTCAAACATTTCCGGAAATATGCTTAATATATCGATACGCATCGTATTGATTTAGAATTTCGTTGCAATAAATTTTTCGAGTTTAACTAAATCTGCACTAAATTTACGAATGCCTTCGGCAAGTTTTTCTGTAGCCATAGCATTTTCGTTTAATAACCAGCGGAATGCTTTCTCGTCTAATTCAATTTTTTCAATTTCTTTGCTTTTGGCCTTGTCGCTGTTGAGCTTTTGTTCAATTTTTAGGTCGGAGGCTTCTAATTCGGCAAGTAACTGCGGAGAAATGGTGAGTAAATCGCAACCGGCCAATTCGATAATTTCTTCCTTATTTCGGAAGCTGGCGCCCATAATTTCTGTTTTATAGTCGAATTTTTTATAGTAATTGTAGATTTCGGTCACCGATAAAACACCCGGATCTTCCTTGGCGTCGATATGGTTCACTCCACGGTCTTTTTTATACCAATCCAATATACGGCCTACAAAAGGAGAAATGAGCTGAACTCCGGCTTCCGCACAAGCAATGGCTTGAACCTCACTAAAAAGTAAAGTTAGGTTAGTATGGATGCCGTCGTTTTCTAAAATTTCGGCGGCTTTGATTCCTTCCCAAGTGGCGGCAATTTTAATCAGAATTCGATCGCGACTAATGCCAGAAGATTCGTATAATCGAATAAGAAAACGGGCTTTTTCGATGGTTGCTTTGGTATCGAATGAGAGTCGTGCATCGACTTCGGTAGAAACACGACCGGGCACTATTTTTAAAATTTCCAGTCCGAAATTTACAGCCAATCTATCCATACAATAGCTTAATTGCGCTGTTTTATCTTTTGATCGTGCTTGTGCATAGGCAATAGCATCGCCGAGCAGATAATCGTATTTGGGATCTTGAGCAGCAGCGTAAATTAAAGATGGATTTGTGGTGGAATCGACTGGTAAAAATTGCTTGATCGATTCAAAATCGCCGGTGTCGGCCACTACTTTTGTGTATTTTTTTAATTGTTCCAAGCTATTCATAAAAAGGAGAGTTTTATTCGTCGTTAAAAATTTCTTCTTCGTTCATTTTAATAATGTCTTTGTATTCTATAAACCAGTCTTCAAATTTATTCATTTGTTTAAAGAAAAAATCGAAAATGAAATTCCAATCCTTTTCGTTATACAAACTAAGTCCGGCTTTTTCTTTGTAAATTCGGAACACTTCTTTTCCACTTTCGGTAAGGTAATGATCGTTCCAAATAAGCTCATTATCAAATTCTTCGTCAAGCAAAGCTTTTAAACTTTGCATTTTTTCGTAATATTTTATTTGTCTTTGCAGGCCTTTTGAAGCAATTTCAAAGCCCACCTGAACGCTTTTGTTATTGGCGTCAAATTTTAAACCAAAGCCTTTAATACCTGTTTTCTGAAGCATCCAGCTTGAGCGTTTACCCAGCTTACGCCGCCGCTTTTTGCTATACGTTTCAAAGTCGGACCAAAACTTTTTGCGTATAATTTGTGCTTCTTCTTTTGAATACATTATTAAATTTTGTGCAAAAATAAGAATCTTAAATTAATAGAGCGGAAATAAAAAATTACAGTATATTTGAAA
>JAFGHU010000224.1 GCA_016929955.1 Bacteroidales bacterium
GATTTAAAAAAGTGCATAAACATTTCAGTGGGCATTTCGCCAATTCTTTCTCGCTTAAAATCGGCTTCCCAAATCAACCAGGGCCGACCGCCAAAATCGATGGCTACTTGAGCTAAACAATCATCCATAGGCAATAAAAAACCATAACGCGCAATGCTTTTTTTACTGCCCAAGGCTTTTAGAAAAGCCTCGCCCAAAGCTAGTGCGACATCTTCTATGGTGTGGTGTTCATCAATCTGAAGATCGCCATTTACGGCTATACTCAGGTCAATATTTCCGTGTTTGGCGATTTGTTCCAACATATGATCAAAAAAGCCAATGCCCGTATCTAATTTTGACTGACCACTTCCATCTAGGTTCATGCTGATTTCAATATCGGTTTCTTTGGTTTTTCTAGAAACAGAAGCTGTTCTTGGAATGGTTTTCAGGAAATTGTAAATATCGGCCCAGCTTTTTGTACACAATACCGCATTTTCATTTGCTTCACCAATAAAAATCGCTTTCGCTTTTAAATTGGTCGCCAATTCTACGTCAGTGTCTCTGTCGCCAATAACATAGGAATTTGCCAAATCATAATCGCCATAAATATATTCGTTTAGTAAGCCGGTTTTTGGTTTTCGGGTTGGCGCATTTTCGTGCGGAAAGCTTTTATCTATTAGCACTTCTTTAAACTCAACACCCTCATTTTTAAATGCTTGAATGATTTTATTTTGCGCAGGCCAAAAGTTTTCTTCAGGAAAAGAAGCCGTTCCTAATCCGTCTTGATTTGTAACCATAACCAATTCATAATCCAATTCTTTGGCAATTTTAGAAAGCCACTGAAAAACTCCCGGATAAAATTCCAGTTTTTCCAAACTGTCTAATTGAAAATCGATAGGAGGTTCGACGACTAATGTTCCATCGCGATCAAGGAAAAGTATTTTTTTCATCGTAAATTTTTTAAGGCCATTATTAGCTTATTGTTTTCTTCAGGTGTACCTATGGTAACTCTGATGCAATTGTCGACTTGCTTGTTTCTATTTCGGATAATGATTTGTTGGGCAACGAGTTCGTTGTATATAAAATCGGCATTTTCTACTTCCAGCAACAAAAAATTGGCATCAGAAGGATAGATTTTTTTTATCCGTTTTATTTGCGTCAGTGCTGCTAGTAAGCGCTCTTTTTCCTTTAAAATAGTTTTAATGTTTTCTTTATAAATTTGAGGTTTGTTCAACGCATTTAGTGCTGCATTTTGATTCAATTGACTTACATTATAGGGCGGTTTTACTTTATTGAATAGCGCTATAATTTCTTCATTTGCAAAAGCTAATCCAACTCTTGCAGCCGCTAATCCCCATGCTTTGCTAAAAGTTTGACTTACAATTAAATTGTTGTATTGGCTGATTAAGCGGATTAAGGATTCCTCTTTAGCAAAATCGATATAGGCTTCATCAATAAAAACAATACCATTGAAGTTCTTCAATATAAATTCTATATCGCTATTATTCATAAGGTTACCTGTGGGATTATTGGGTGAGCAGATAAAAATCAACTTCACTCTGTTCTCTTTCAGTAAAGGCTTAAGCTGCTCCAAATCAATCTGAAACGTGTCAGCCAAAGTAATTTTTAAAAGAGCAATATTGTGGATGCCAGCAGAAACTTCGTACATGCCATAAGTAGGAGTAAAAGTTAATGCTTTATCCACGCCCGGATTACAAAAGATGCGGTAAGTCAAATCAATAATTTCATCACTTCCGTTACCCACAAAAATATTTTTCGAATCCACATTTTTAAGCGCCGCTATTTTTTGTTTGAGTGCTTTTTGATAAGGATCAGGATAACGATTGAGTTCTCCATAAGGATTTTCGTTGGCATCTAAAAAGACACCTTCCTTGCCTGTGTATTCCTCTCTGGCACTGGAGTAGGGCTGTAAGTTTAAAATATTGGGGCGGACGATGTCTTCTATTTTAATCATTGTTAATCTCTTTAAGTCTTAAAGTAACCGCATTTTTGTGTGCCATTAATTGTTCTGCTTCGGCCATAATTTCTATGGCTTTACCAATGCTTTTTAGTCCCTCTTTATTTAATTCTTGATAAGTGATTTTTTTTACGAAACTGTCTAAAGAAACACCACTATAATTTTTAGCAAAACCATTGGTGGGTAAGGTGTGATTAGTTCCGCTGGCATAATCACCGGCCGATTCGCAGCTGTAATTTCCCAAGAATACCGAGCCTGCGTTGCTAATTGTATCAGCAAACTGATTCGCGTTTTCTGAGGCAATAATTAAATGTTCCGGAGCATACTTGTTGCTAAATTCGACGCACTCTGCAATGCTTTTTAATACAATGGCTTTGCTATTATTTAGCGCTTTTAAGGCAATTTCTTTTTTGGGTAATTGCTTTACTTGTATTTCGACTTGAGCTAGGCATTCGTTTACAATTTGCTCATTATCACTCAATAAAATTACCTGACTATCAGCACCATGTTCCGCTTGTGACAATAAATCAGCAGCAACAAATACAGGATTACTAGTACTATCTGCAATAATTAAAACTTCACTTGGTCCGGCAGGCAGGTCTATAGCAATACCGCTTTGTTGAATCAATTCTTTTGCCCGGGTAACATATTGATTACCCGGCCCAAAAATTTTATAAACTTGTGGAATGGTTTCTGTTCCGTAAGCCATTGCAGCAATCGCTTGCGCACCTCCAATTTTGTATATTTTATCGATACCGACCAAATTGGCGGTATATAAAATGGCCGGATTAATTTCTTCCTTGCTGTTCGAAGGTGTGCATAAAACGAGCTCTTTACAACCCGCAATTTTCGCCGGAATACCCAGCATTAATATTGTTGAGAATAAAGGTGCGCTGCCTCCCGGAATGTATAAACCAATTTTTTCGATGGCTACCGACTTTCTCCAGCATTTCACACCTACACTTGTTTCAATAATCTCTTCTTGAAATTTTTGTGCCTGGTGAAAGGTAGCGATGTTTTTGTAAGCCAGCGCAATCGCATCTTTAAGCTCTTGATTAACTTTTTTTACTGCGTTTTCAATTTCCAATTCGGTAACACGGATATTGCTTAACTCAACACCATCAAACAGACTGGCGTATTTAATAAGCGCCTTATCTCCATTTTGTTTTACATCATTGAGGATTGTATTCACTCCTTGGGTTAATTGTTCTTTGTTGATAGCAGGACGTTGTATTAAGTCCGGCCAAATTGATTTTGTTGGGTTTTTGTACGTTTTCATAATACCATTTTATTAATTGGAACGATTAAAATATCTTCTGCTCCGGCAGATTTTAGTTCATCAATGACTTCCCAAAATTGGTTTTCGTCAATTACAGAGTGTAAGGAGCTCCAGCCTTTTTCCGCTAAGGGTAAAATAGTGGGGCTTTTTAATACTGGTAAAATAGCAGCTACGGCTTTAATGTTTTTGTCTTCTACATTCATTAGGATGTATTTGCTGTTTTTGGCTCTCAAAACGGCTTGAATTCTGAATATCAATCTGCTTAATATTTTTTCTTGCTCTTCATCAAGTTGAAGCGATTTTACCAATACAGCTTCTGATTTAAGAATAACCTTCATTTCTCTCAAGCCATTTTTAAACAAAGTGCTGCCGGAGCTAACAATGTCACAGATTCCATCGGCCAAACCAATATTAGGAGCAATTTCTACCGAACCCGAAATAGTGTGTATTTCTGCTTGAATATTGTGCTCTTTTAAATAGGTTTGAAGCGTAACAGGATAAGAAGTTGCAATTCTTTTTCCTTCAAAATAGTTTAACGAATCGCCTTCTATTTCTTTTGGAACAGCTAGTGAAACGCGACATTTAGAGAATCCCAGTTTCTGAACAACTTTCACTTGCTTTTGTTTTTCGTACAAGAGGTTTTCTCCAACGATAGCAATATCAACAGTACCGTCCTCTAAATATTGTGGGATGTCGGAATTGCGTAAGTATAAAATTTCCAAAGGGAAATTGTCAACAACAACTTTTAATTGATCTTTTCCGTTGTTAATGTCAATTCCACAATCTTTTAAGAGTTTTAAGGAATCTTCGTGAAGTCTCCCATTTTTCTGAATAGCGATTTTTAGTTTACTCATTTTTATTTTTTGTGTTTGAGCAAACCGAAGGGAGATGTTATAAAACAAAAAACCCGTTTGATTTACTCAAACGGGTTTTAGAAATAGTATTATTTTTTTACATAAATCATTTCCAGCTCGCTTGAGTGCAAGTATGCAAATGATGATGATGTAAATTTGTGTAATTCATGCTATTGTTTTATTGCAGGCAAAAGTATTGGTTTTTTCTTAAGATTAGCAGATTTACCGAATAAAATTTTTGATAAGCAAGCTAATTATCAGAAAATAAGATAGATATAAATGTAAAAATAATGAATAACCTTAACAAAA
>JAFGHU010000225.1 GCA_016929955.1 Bacteroidales bacterium
AATTTTAATTCTTGGATTAAGGTATTGTCCTTCCGCTTTTGCTTGATGAATCTGATGAACAATATCCATACCTTCAAGTACTTTTCCAAAAGCGGCAAAACCTGCACCATCGCCATTGCGTTTCCCTCCAAAATCTAAGGAAGGCTGATCGCCCACACAAATAAAAAACTCTGAAGTGGCAGTTCCGGGTGTATATCGCGCCATCGAAATAACACCATCTAAATGCTTTATTCCTGTTATATTTGTGCTTTCATGTGCAATAGCCGGAAGCATCATCGGATGCTCATCTTCGTATAGACCGCCTTGTATTACCGCTATCTTAACCTCACTGTTGGGTTGGTTATCGGCTCTAACCGTGCGGTAAAAACTTGCGTCGGCCAATCGGTTTTCATCAATATACCGAAGAAAATTGGCAACGGTTATAGGCGCTAGCTCGGGATAGAGTTCCAAAACAATATTTCCTAACTCAGTGTTGATACTAATTTGTGGGTTTTGATTAGACTTCTCCTCAGCGAAATTGAGAAAGCTACCGACAATAACAAAGACTATAGCAATAAGGCCGCCAAATAGAAATAATGTCTTTTTCATCTTTCTTATGGTTTATATTTTTCCTCACAAATATAGCGTTTTATGTATTTGGTACTATGCAGTAATCGAGGAGTAAACTTAAAAAATGATCAACAAAATAGTAGGACTCAAATGTATAGGCCATTGCTATTTATGACTTTTTATTATTTGATCGTAGCTAAAAAAGAGGCTCTGCTTAGTTTAAAAATTGACAAAAAAAAACCTCAGATCGCTCCGAGGTTTAATCGCTTTCGCTATATTAAAATTATTGTAATGTTTCGATTTTTTTGAAAAGTACTGATGGTGTACCTGATATTTCGCAATTTTCAGGTGTAGCGTTTGCGTAAGTATTACCACAAACAGGGCAAACAAAGTATACACTTGCAACGCTTTTATTTACTTTATTGTTTTCTAAAGCGGCAATCGCATTCTCGTACAAAGCTTTATGCTTTTTCTCAGTTTTAAGCGCATAGGTTAAACTGATTGTAGCAGATTGATTTCCGGCCGCAACAGAGTTGTCAATAAATTCAGGATACATGGTTGTAATTTCGTAAGTTTCTCCTGCTAAGGCATCTTTTAAATTTTCCAGTGTTGATTTTACGGTAAACTCAGGTGTAACCGTTGGAACTGTTTGACTTCCTGCTTGCAAAACTACTTTATGGTTGTTTGCGTGTATGCTTTCTGAAGTTGATGTTGCTTTAAACATTAAGGCAATTTCGTGGTAGCCTTCTTCTTCGGCTTTTTTACTGTATGCGGCATATTTAGCACTAGCTGTTGTTTCGCCTTTAAATGCTTCTTGCATATTTTTATAGGTTAAGGCATTGGCTTGTTTTTCAGCTGAATTCATATGCTCTGCTGAGTTTAACGGATAAATTTTAACCGCTTCAGTTATTGCAATTTCTTCTTGAGTTGGATCGTTTTTTGCTTGAACAGTACTGGTAAACGACATAAATAGGACAACAGAAAAAGTTGCTATTGAAACCTTAAAAAGTGATGTTTTTTTCATTTTAAATAGTTTTTAGAATTAATTTCAATGCAAAGATGCATCGGGTTCTCTTTAGTTTTCCTTTAGCAATTCTTAAGATTTGCTTAATAAAACCTCACTATCAAAATGAAGCGTAAAAATACTTCCCTTTCCGAGATCACTTTCTACACTTAGCCCTATGTTTTGTAGCTCGCAAAGTTTTTTTACTATGGATAATCCAAGACCATTTCCTTTAATCAGCGAATTGCGAGCTTCATCAATACGATAAAAACGATCGAAAATATGGGCAAGTTGTTCGTTTGGAATACCCACACCATCGTCCTGAATGGCTAGGCTTTGCTTTTCTTCGTTCCAAATAACACTTACAAAGCCTCTGTTTTTTCCATATTTTATCGCATTGCTCAGCAAATTATCCAAAATAAGCTCCAGGTAAAACTTGTCTGCACAAACCTTCGTTTCTTTGGGGATAATCAATTGAAGATCAATCTTTTTTTCAGAGGCTTGTTGCTCCCAACTGATATACCTCGACGAGATTAAAGTAGTTAATTTAACGGATTCTTTATTTGATGGTGTATGCGAAGTATCGAGTCGGGCAAGTTGAAGCAACTGATCGAGAAGCGCATCCAAATTATCGACCTGGTCAATAATTAAACGTATTTTTTCTTCATAGGTCTTGGGTTCGCGTTCCTTGCGGATCAAGACTTCCAGCGTACCACGTATGGCCGAAAGTGGAGTTCTTATTTCGTGCGAGGCATCGCTCGTAAATTGCTTTTGCTGTATCATACTTCTTTCAATACGTGCCAATAAATCATTTACGGTTTGCGTTAGCATATACAATTCATCGGTATTAACCGGCAATTTTAAACGGGTGTGTATATTAGAATCGTTTATGCTCGACGCTGAACGAATTAGTGCATGTACAGGTTTAATCGCTTTTGATGCTGCATATGAAGACGCAATAAATTGAATAAGCAGCACCAAAGGAAAAGCAATTATCATTACCCAAATAAGGTTGTTTAGAATGTTGTATGATTCCTCGAGAGAAATGGCAATAGTTAATTGTCCGATAAGATTACCCGCCTGATTTAAAATCGGGAATTGCCCAATACGTATTTTTTGATTGCTTATTTGGCCTTCGGAAAAAGCTTCCTTTTTACTTAAATAATCAAAAGCTAAGGTATCGCTTAGTAAATTTGTTGTTCTGAAAAGAATTTGGCCTTTACTATCGCCAATTTGTAAAAATGTGGGATTAACCTCAATCTGATTGTGTTCTGCCTCTTCCCATTCCGGCATCTTTTTAATGATTATCGAATCGCGATGCCATTCCAGATTGCCAAAAACCTCTTCTTTTTCAAGCAAAATTGCATTGTCGAGATGACGATATGCCGTTGTACTAACAACCAAATAAATCGCACCAAAAACAAGTGCAGTCGTAAAAGCAACCGCTAAAGTATTAAAGAGAGCAATCCTATTTTTAAATTTTAGATTCATTCGTCCGATTCTATTTTATATCCTATACCTCGAAGCGTAATAATAATACTGGGCTCGCCCGGAGTATCCAGCTTTTTACGCAATGCATTGATATACACGTCGATTACCGAATTATCGTAATCGAAATGAATATCCCAAACATTTTCGATAATACGCGTTCGCCGGCAAGCTTTACCTTTATTACGAAGCAGATATTCGAGCAAAGCAAATTCCTTTTGCGTAAGATCTATGGATTTACCGTTTTTTATTACACTGTGTTTTTCAACATTGAGTTGAACGACTCCCGCAGAAAAAACAGTAGGTTTGCTATGCTCTTTACGCATAAGCACACGAATCCGCGCAAGTAATTCCTCAAAAGAAAAAGGTTTGCGAATATAGTCGTTAGCTCCGGCTTCCAATCCAAAAATTACATCATCAACAGTGTCTTTAGCAGTAAGAAATATAATTGGTACCGAGGTGTTTTCTTTCCGTATATTGCGACATATCTCAATACCACTTATTCCGGGAACCATCCAATCGAGAAGAATAACATCGTATTCGTCGATATAACTAAAGGCCAGTTCTAATCCTTTTCTGCCATTATCAGCAATATCAACGGCAAAACCTTCTTCTTCTAAACCATCGCGTATAAAATTAGCGATAGATAATTCGTCTTCTACAATGAGTATGCGCATAAATCTATCTTTTTCAATTGAATGCACAAATATATTGAATGTATTCGATCTTTATTCTTAATCCATGCTCTATTTAATCAATTCCTATGGTAACCTAAAACCTCAATTGCTGTGGCAATCCAACTGTTTTTTTGTTGTTTGCAAAGATTCACCTGTAAAACTTAAGTGTCCATTAGTCTATGCTTAAAATTCGCTTAAAAAAGCAAAATACTGCGCTATAGACAACATTGAAAAAGAAAATAATTTCTATATCTTTGAATCGCAATCTATTTAAACGCCTTCATTATGATTCAGAAGAAAATTTTAAATCCTTTTCAGAAATTTGTTAATATCGAGAGCTTTAGCGGTCTATTATTATTGATGGCAACCCTACTTGCACTCGTATGGGCAAACTCGCCGTTTAAAGAGAGTTATCAGGCAGTTTGGCAATACAAAATTGGATTTATTACGGAAAATTTTGAATTGCATAAGCCGCTAATACTATGGATTAACGATGGCTTGATGGCTGTTTTCTTTTTCCTTATCGGATTGGAAATTAAAAGAGAATTTCTGATTGGAGAATTAAACTCCGCTAAAAAAATTGCCTTTCCTTTTTTTGGAGCCTTGGGTGGAATGTTAGTGCCCGTTTTGTTTTATTTGTTTTTGAATAAAAACCCCGAAACGCTAAGCGGTTGGGGAGTGCCTATGGCTACCGATATCGCTTTTTCGCTTGCTGTTTTAAAGCTTTTGGGAAACAGAGTTCCACTAAGCCTTAAATTATTTCTGACGGCTTTTGCCATTGTTGACGATATAGGTGCCGTTATTGTTATTGCCGTTTTTTATAGTGGTAATATCAATACAGGCTTATTGCTTATTGCTCTGCTGTTATTGGCCGTTCTTTACCTCTTTTCATACAAAGGATTTTTCTCGAATTATCTCCACTTTGGTTTTGGTGTAATCATTTGGGTTTTGTTTTTAAAATCAGGTATTCATCCTACAATTGCAGGAATTTTATTGGCCTTTTCGGTGCCGGTACGACAAAAAATTGATACGCCTACCTTTATTGATAACCTGGTTAAAATTGCCGACAATATCAAACAAAGTAAGGTATCTGAAAAACCCATTTTATGTAAAGAACAAATTGAACAAATCGATGATTTGGAAGACTGGACCAATAAATACCAATCGCCATTACAACATCTAGAACATAAATTACACAATTGGGTAGCCTACGCAATTATTCCCATTTTTGCGTTGGCCAATGCCGGTGTTATGATCAATAGCAATGTAGCATTAGATACTACATTAATTCTAAATATTAGTCTTTGTCTGGTAATAGGTAATAGCATTGGCATTACCTCCATAATTCTATTGGCTAAAAAATTTAGCCTTATTGAGGTTCCGGAGGGAATTACCAATAGGCATATTATTGGGGTGTCATTTTTGGCCGGCATTGGATTTACGATGGCTATTTTTATTGCAAGTTTGGCTTTTTCTGATCATCCAACCTATATCGACTCTGCTAAAATCGGAATCCTTATCGGATCGCTAATTTCGGCAATTATTGGGTATAGTATACTTCGGATAAACAGTAAGGAAATTGCAGATGACGGCAATTAACTATCGGCATATTTTGCAGGCACAATTGCGAGAAAAAACATTCGTGTAGTGGCAATTAAAAGATTCGAATATAACTTGGTTTGTTTTTAAAGGAGCCTTTTTATCGCGTTAATTTTCAGAATTTTAAATTTAAAGGTAAAAATAGAAAGCCACTTATTTTTTTTGTTTTTTATTCGTGTAGTGGCTTTTTACGGCCATGCACACGGCAAGAATAAAGTCAGGGTTCTAAAATTCAAAATTCAACTTTCTAAAAGGGAAATCCGATACTGAAATAATGATAAAACTCTTCGCTGTTGGTGTTTTGTGATACTGTAAATTTTACCGGTCCAATCACAGAATTATAAGCAATGCTACCCACCCATCCCGAAATGGTTTCTCCATTCAATTGTACAGATTCTTCGGTATAGGTTTCGGCATGATTCATAAAAAATGCAGCCTCGGCAGATCCACTTAAATACCAATTCTTCGCAATTTTTAATTGAATACCCATACCGAGCTTAACAAAATTATCCGTAGCTATTTGGTAGGGATCAACACCGGCTTGATTGTAAGTATTTTCGCGAGAGTTAAATCCACTGCCTCCAAGAAAAAACTTATCGGCATAAAACGGAACTTCGGTCATATGTCCAAAATTCATCTCCGGAATCAAGGAAAATCGTTTGCTAAGTCGAAAATAATGTTTGTAGTTCACGGTTATTATTTCATTTTCATTCGAAATAGGCGCAAACAAACCTTCCAGTTCGGTAAAAGACGATTGTGGATTTAAAACCCGACGGTAAACAATATCAAACTTGACTCCTTTGGTAGGAAAAATAGAATGATTTAAAGTGTTTAAATGATAGCCTGCTTCGAGAGAAAAGTTTGTGGCCACTACTCTATTTACGCCGTACATATTTTCCAAACCATCAAGCAAATAAAAGAAATTGCTTACATAGGTTCCTTTAAATTCGAGTTTTGAATTTTGGGTGATCGAATGCCCGACGCTAGCAAAAAATTGCAGTTTATTATTTTTAAATTTTCCAAGCGAAACAATTACGCTGCTCGAAAACTCATAAAAATTGGGAATAGTAATGCTATGTGCATTGGCTCCCAAAGTAAAAAAAAGCTGTTTGTTTTGACCACCATAGATATGATAGGCAAGTTGTCCACGTGGAAATTTGGATATGTCAGCCGTAAAATCCAGATTAGACGAATTTATCAATAAATGTTTATACGAAAAATTGGCGATTAGTCCCGCGTCGAAAAAATTATCATAATAAACGGTTGTATTCGCTTGTATCCGGTCTTTTTCAATAAGCTCGAAAACAAGATTATAACCTCCATCTACCTTATCTAAAACATAAGAAATTTTTTCAAAAATCAAGGTGCTGTAAAGCGATTTTAAAGCCAAATCGATTTGTTTACTAGATACTTTGGTATTTTCTTTTATATGTGATACGGCAATAACAAAATCTCGCTTTGTAAACTTTAATCCTTTTACCTCAATATTTTTGATATGAACCTTATCTTCGGCAAAATCTATTTTCTTTTCTTCTTTTGGCGGGTATTTTTGTAATTCTTTTGCCAGATCCTGCAATTGCGTATATACTTTCTCGCTTCGGGCGATATCTTCGCCAAGCTGCACTATTTCTTCAGATTTACCAAAGTTTTCCATACTATAGTCGCCTAGCTCCGGCAAAATTTTTATATCGACATTTTTCCAACTTTTCTCCGCATTTATCACACCCAAAATAGAAGCAGAATGTGTAAGTATGGTTATCATACTGTTAAAATCAGCCACTTTCGGTTTTTCGCTCGATCCTACATAAACGCCAATAATAATATCTGCGCCCATATTCATGCATTCCTGAACCGGAAAATTATTAACTACTCCCCCATCAACCAAAAACATAGTATCTTTTACAATGGGCGTAAACGCTGAAGGAATAGACATACTGGCGCGCATAGCTTCACCCAAATTTCCGCTTTTAAATGTAAAGGTTTTGCCTGTTATCAAATCGGTGGCCAAACAGCGAAAAGGAATAGGAAAATCATCGAAAGAATCGATTCCATTTACACGCCAACATAAATCAGAAAACATTTCAGAAATAATTTGACCACGCACAACACCCAGAGGCAATCCCACACCTTTTAAACTGTCGCCAGAAAAATTCAATTGGTATTTTCGATATTCAGGTTTAATATTGATTCCTATCTTATCAAAGCTAACCTCATCACTAAAAACAGAAGTCCAGTCAATAGCCTCAACAATACTATCCATCTGTTTTGCATTGTATCCTATGGCATACAAACCACCAACTATAGAGCCCATGCTGACTCCCGTAATATAATCAGGCTTTATGCCTAATTCTTCCAACACTTTTAAAACACCAACATGCGCAAGTCCTTTGGCTCCACCACCACTAAGCACTAAGCCGATTTTGGGCCTCGACTCTTCTTTTGCAGTGCTTTTTTGCGCGTTTGCTTTCTGACTAAATAACGTCACGCAAAAGAACATAACTAAAATTATAGGCGTAATTTTATTCATGGAATAAGCAGCTAAAATAATGGATATTAAGTGAAAAACAAATATACAAAATATCCACTGAACTTTGCTATACTGCTCTAAAATTGATAAAAAATTAACTTTACATTTGACATCATTTTTAACAGATAAAAGCGAGCCGCGGCATGTGAACAGCTGAAAAAACGTAGGCGATTTACGTTTTTTAAAACTACCTTTGCCAAACTTTAAAAAAACAAGGGAAATCCAAAAGGTTCCAATTTGATGCTATGAACAATAACGATATAATGAGACGCATTCGCTATACTTTTGATTTTAGCGATTCTGAAATGATAGCGCTTTTTGCTTCAGCCAATCACGATGTTACGCGGGCTCAAATAAGCGATTGGCTTAAAAAAGAAGATCATCCGGATTTTAAAAGCCTCATCGATTTACATTTAGCTATTTTCTTAAACGGATTTATAAACAAAAAGCGGGGCAAAAAAGAAGGAGAACAACCTAAACCGGAAAAAAAACTTAATAACAATATCATTTTCAGAAAACTAAAAATCGCGTTAAACCTGAAAGACGAAGACATTATCGATATTCTTAAATTGGCCGATATGCGCGTGGGAAAACACGAATTAAGTGCTTTTTTCCGTAATCCTTCACAAAAACAATACCGCATGTGCAAAGACCAAATCCTGCGCAATTTTCTGCACGGTATGCAATTAAAATACCATGTAGATAAAGAATGAACTACATCGCAGCTAAGCTAACGAGGTATCCAATCGCAATTTCTTTTTAATCGACGCAGAGCATCGGAGTATTTACTCATTTATCCCTAATCGCTAGCTCTCGGGATTTGTTTAACTAACTTTTTTCGATGCACTTCATTTTTGAAAATTGAGTTTCACAAATAAAAAACCGGCGTTTTCTCTGCCGGTTTACAAAATCCTTTTAAATACTAAAAGTATTTACTGCTTATTTGATCTCCATATCAAAGGGCATACGAGCCTGAATGAAATCTTGATTTTCGATATTCCTCAACTGCTTTGCATATTTCGAAAAGATGCCCAATTTTTGATCAAAGAAAACAGCACTTTCGCCACTTAAATCTTCGAGCATTTTTGTAAAAGCATCTTTCTGAACGGGCAAAGACAGCACACGATAATCGCTAAGATCAACACGTTTTGCTGCTGCGGCAATAGCATCTTCCAAACCACCTATTGTATCAACCAAACCAATTTCGAGCGCCTGATTCCCACTCCAAACACGACCCTGACCTATGGCATCAACTGCTTTAAAATTCATATTTCTACCTTTTGCCACTTTATTTACGAAGCTTGAATATACATGCTCAATGCTATTTTGAATTACAGCTCTTTGGAAAGGCGACAACGGTTTTGTAATGTCCATAAAATCGGCATTTTTATTGGTCATTACCTGATCAAAAGTAATCCCCAATTTATCATTCATCAATTCTTTTACATTGGGAATCATTCCAAAAACACCAATAGAACCAGTAATTGTCGTAGGCTCGGCAAAAATCTGATTGGAATTGCAGGCAATATAATAGCCACCTGATGCAGCCACATCACTCATAGAAGCAATAACCGGTTTTTCGGCTTTTGTTAATTCCACTTCGCGCCAAATAAGATCAGAAACCAGGGCACTTCCTCCGGGAGAATTGATACGCAAAACTACCGCTTTAACACGACTATTTTCGCGGGCTTCTTTTAAGGCTTTTGCAATATTTTTTTCTCCGATATAAGTATCATCGCCTTTTCCGGGCATAATTTCGCCGGAGGCATAAATAACGGCAATCTTATCGCGCGATTTGCTTCCTTCTTTATAAAAAGCTGTTTTGGTGTATTTATCAACCGATAAAAGTTTAAGGTCTTTTTCTTCTTCAACGCCCGAAAAAGACATCAAATACGTTTTAACTTCATCGCCATATTTAAGGCCATCTACAAAATTGTTTTCGAGTGCCAGCTTGGCATCATTCAGCACCAAATCATCGGCAAATTGATTTAAATCGTCAATGCTAATATTACGCGCAGCACTTATGGGGGTTAATAATTCCGACCAAACCGAATGAATTAAAGCACTGGTTTGCTTTTTATTGGCATCGCTCATTTTATCCAACATAAAAGGCTCAACAGCACTTTTAAATTGGCCATGGCGGATAATTTGCATATCGACGCCTAATTTTTCCATCGCGCCTTTAAAAAACGTAACCTGTCCGTTCAGTCCGACAAAATAAATCAGTCCCTCAGGATGCAAATACAATTTATCAGCTACAGAAGCCAAATAATATCCTTTTTGATCGAAAGCCGTAGCATAAGCAACGATAAATTTACCACTTGTTTTAAAATCTTCCAATGCATTTCTTATTTCCTGCGTACTTGATATACCCGCTAATACCGATTGAGAATCGATATAAATGCCATCAATATTTGGATCTTCCTTGGCTTTTTTTATCGAACGAATAATGACATCCAATCCCGGCCTTTCCCTTATGGAGAAATCCATAAAATTCATCTGAGAAAACGGGTCGTTCATTCCTCTATCCGTTATGGGATAATCCAAATCAAGATGCAAAATGCTATGTGCATCGCTTATTACTTCTTTATCTTCAGTAGAACTTACGATAGCTCCAACAATTCCAAAAAACAAAAAGAGCGATATTAGCCCTGCAATAAATACTCCAAGCACTGTGGCAAGCGTATACTTAAAAAACTGCGACATAATAATTATATTTTAAATTAACAGACTGCAAGTTAAGCCTTTTCCCTTTTATAAATATCGTCTTTTAGAATAAAATACTAAAATCTTTGTTAACATAAACTTGTGAAAACTTTCTTTAATGCCGGTATTAAAATTTAATGTTTTATTTCAACTTTGTGTAGTCGACAAACTAAAGCATAATGGATTTGAATCGTATTTATAAAATTGTGGCTTTGCTTTTCTATGTTTTACTGAGCCTGTTTAGTTTTGCCAACGAACCTTACGCTCCTTTTCCTATTGCTCATTCGGCAAAAAATTACTTCTCCGTTTATATTATGGACAAGGGACAGAGTTCTGCCGAAGATTTTAGTGCTATGCTCTTATTCTATAACCCTAATCTGGACTCAGCAGAAGTAGCGCAACTGGCAAATACCTATGTCGTAGAATCGGAAAAAGAAGGTGTAAATCAAGATATTGCTTTTATTCAAATGTGTTTAGAAACCGGATTTCTGACTTTTACAGGCAGTGTAAAACCACAACAGCATAATTATGCAGGATTAGGCGCCGTAAATAAGCAAGAAAAAGGAGAGCAATTCCCCGATCTGGTAACCGGTGTTCGTGCACATATTCAACATTTAAAAGCCTATGCCTCCAAACTCGATTTAAGTCATGATTTAGTGGATATTCGTTTTCGCTTTGTAAAACGTGGAATTGCGCCAACGATTTATGATTTGCCCGGAAAATGGGCCGCTGATAAAGAATATGCAAATAAACTGGAAAACTTATTATCGCGTTTGGTGCTGATCAAAAACCAAAGTATTACAGCCAATTCTATACGGATTGATTAATCGTCTTTTTTCTAAAGTTCCCTAATTAAAGGGCTTATCATTTCGAGTGAATAAATGGTTAATAAGTTAGTTTGTGCTTGAAATTTCAAGTGTTATCTTTTTTTAATTTTGCTCTGGAATGCATAAAACTGTACTACTTTTAGGAAGCAATTTGGGCAACAGTAAGGCATTGATTTTGAAGGCGAAAAATTTGCTCGAAGTCGATTTGGGAACTTGTATTTTAAGCTCATCGATCTATATATCAGAAGCTTGGGGTTTTGAAACAAATAATTCTTTTCTAAATCAAGTACTCGTATTTGAAACCGATTTAAAACCAAAAGAAATTCTTTATCTGGCACTGGATATTGAAACAAAACTCGGTCGCGAACGCAGTTCAGAGGGGTATTCGTCGCGAACAATGGACATTGATTTATTGTTTTACGATCAGGAAATTATGAAGGATGAGGAACTGGAAATACCACATCCCAAACTTCATTTAAGACGTTTTACTTTAGAACCTCTTTCAGAAATTATGCCTGAATTTATTCACCCCGTTTTTCAAAAAACAATGCATAAATTATTAGTAAATTGCACGGATAATTTAAGCGTAACAAAACTTAAAAATTAACATGCGCCATAATTTTATAGCCATAGAAGGAACAATAGGAGCAGGAAAAACATCGCTTGCCACAAAGATTGCCGAAGATTTCAATGGCAAACTTATTTTGGAGCAATTTGCAGATAATCCTTTTTTACCCAAGTTTTACGAAGAGGCCGATCGCTATGCTTTTCCTCTGGAATTATCGTTTTTGGCTGAACGCTATCAGCAATTGAGCACTCAACTGAGTTCGCAAGATTTATTTAAAAATTTTACGATATCCGACTATCTGTTTAACAAATCATTAATTTTTGCGCAAAAAACGCTTAGCGACGATTTATTTGGATTGTATGGAAAACTTTTTAATATCATCAATGCCTCTATGCCCAAACCCGATCTATTGGTTTATCTTTATCTGCAAGTCGATAAACTTAAATACAATATCAAATTAAGAGGACGATCGTACGAACAAAGCATAGCCGACGATTATCTGGAAGCCATACAGCAAGGCTATTTTGAATTTATCAAGCAACAGCAAA
>JAFGHU010000028.1 GCA_016929955.1 Bacteroidales bacterium
AATAGTCATTTCCGGAATCGCATTTAATTGTCCGCTGCAGGGAATCCATTTTTTCGACTTTAAGAATCCTTCGTACTTTTTAAATAACTCAAAATCAAATTTATTTTGCAATTCTAAACAAGGAATAGATTCTCCGTTTTCTAGTTTTATTTCCGCATCGCAGCGATAAACGATATGTAAAACCGTGTTATTATAGGCTTTATCTTTTTGATGCTGATGTCGATTCCAATCGGAAGCCAAAAGGTGCAATTCGGCATTTCCTGCCCAAATGGTATTCCCTATTTTTATTTTTGTCTGAATAAAATCCGGCCCGGCATTTACATTTTGTATTCCGGGAAACAAAACCTCAAGCGCTTCATTTTGAGTAGTAAATAAGGGCTGATTAAACAATCTAAATCGCCAGAGATAGTGTAAAAATTCCTCTTTCATAAACCAATGTTTTTTTTAAAAATCAGCCAATGGCATTCAGGAAAGTCGTATTATTCGGTAGTAGCGATTAACTTATGGAATAATAATACTTTTCTTGCGTTAATGAAGTTTAAAGATACACTTTTAAGCAGCAAAATACAAATCCGTTTCCGTCATTTTTTTTTGCTTGTATCCTGCTGCACATTTAAATACCGGTATTTGTACTACTCTATTTCGATTTCAACTATTTTTAAACCGCACAAAATTTCCATTTGGAACATCTATTTTAATCCTTAGTTTTGTGCAAACTATATTAGAAAAGCTATGGTACTTTCAACGCTCGACTGGATTATCTTAATTGTATTTTTTATAGGATTGATCACCATTGCAATTTGGTCTTCAAAATCGGCCAGCAAAAGCGCAGCTAACTTTTTCGTATCCGGCCGGTCGATGCCGTGGTGGTTACTTGGCGTTTCGATGGTTGCCACAACCTTTTCGGCAGATACACCCAACCTGGTTACCGATATGGTTCGCCAAAATGGAGTTTCGTCCAATTGGCTATGGTGGGCTTTTCTGTTAACAGGCATGCTTACTGTTTTTGTATACGCAAAACTATGGAATCGCTCAAAAGTTCTAACCGATTTAGAATTTTACGAAATCCGCTACAGCGGAAATGCAGCTGCTTTTTTACGTGGTTTTCGAGCCGTTTATTTGGGTGCGTTTTTTAATATTATGGTTATTGCCTCCGTGTCTTTAGCATTGATAAAAATAAGTGCGGCTATGTTGGGATGGCCCGCCGAGCAAACGCTAATTTTGGCAGCCATAGTAGTTGTTTTTTATAGTGCTCTGGGTGGATTAAGAAGTATCTTATTTACCGATTTATATCAATTTTCTATTGCGATGGCCGGTGCGTTTGGTGCCGCATATTTTGTAGTAGAAAGTCCTGATATTGGTGGCTTATCGGCCTTACTGCAGCACAGCGAAGTTTATCCGAAACTTTCTTTCTTTCCTGATTTTAACAATACCGAATTGCTTATCGCTATTTTTATTATTCCCTTATCTGTGCAATGGTGGAGCGTTTGGTATCCGGGTGCTGAACCGGGAGGAGGAGGCTATATTGCACAGCGTATGTTATCGGCCAAAAACGAAAAAAATGCGATGGGCGCCACTTTGTTGTTTAACTTTTTTCATTATGCACTTCGCCCCTGGCCTTGGATTTTAGTGGCTTTGGGGTCTCTAATTATTTTCCCCGATTTAGCTTCTTTGCGCGATGCTTTTCCAAACGTTGATCCTAATATCATTCGAAACGATTTTGCTTATCCGGCCATGCTGTCGAAATATTTACCCGTTGGTTTTTTAGGTTTGGTGGTAGCTTCTCTCATTGCAGCTTTTATGTCAACAACAGCTTCCCAACTCAATTGGGGATCGTCTTATTTAGTTAACGATTTCTATGGACGCTTTATCAATAAAACCGCTAGCGAAAAACAAAAAGTAAGGGCTGGGCGTTTATCCACAATAGTATTGATGTTATTTGCTGTTCTTTTTGCCTTGATCTTAAAAAATGCGCTCCAAGCGTTTAATATCTTACTACAAATTGGTGCCGGAACAGGACTCATCTATATTTTGCGTTGGTTCTGGTGGCGAATAAATGTTTGGACAGAAGTAACAGGCATGGTGACCTCATTTTTATTTGCTCTGGGTTTTGTTCTTTACGAAAATCAGTATATGGCAGCAGATAACTCTATTGCGCTTTTTGGTGTTGTTTATTCAGCAACGGCCTGGGGAAGCATAAAAATTGTTTCAGGAGTTATACTTACAACAATTAGTTGGCTGATTGTTACCTTTTTAACTAAGCCTGTAGACGATCAAACTTTAATTGCTTTTTACACTAAAATAAAACCCGGTGGACCCGGATGGAAAAAATTAATACTGCGTGCTAAAGCACAAGGTTTTGTTACCGAAAAACAAGCAGATTTAAAATGGGATGTTCCAACAGGTATACTTTGTATGGTTTTAGGTTCTGCAGCGGTATATAGTTTCTTATTTTCAACGGGTTATTTTATTTACGGAAATTATACCTGGGGGCTTATTTTTATAGGTATTAGTATTTTAACTTCTTTTGGTTTATTCAAAAGTTGGGGAAAATTAATCACAGAATAATTAGAGATTGTAACTTTACTTTTTATTCTGCATCAAAGCATTAAAAGATAGAATTGCAAATAAACTGAAAAATGCTATGGAATCAAAAAAACTGTATAGAAAATCGGCGGGCAGTGTAATTGGCGGTGTAT
>JAFGHU010000029.1 GCA_016929955.1 Bacteroidales bacterium
CAAGAAAACAATATTTGAGATAATTATTATTTTCCAGATAACAGGATTAGAAATTATCTTAAAATATACTAAAATGCGCCAAGACAAAGAGTATTTCATACCTTTGTAAACATCAAGCTTAAATACATATTAAAACGATTACCCTTTTAAATTACAATCGCACAGAAATGCATACAGACAGACAAAACCAAATTATAGAAGAATCCATTAAACTTATTCATACACAAGGGATTCAGGGAATGACCATTAAAAATATATCGAATGCCATAGGCTTAACCGAAGCCGCCATTTATCGTCATTTTAAAAGTAAAGACGAAATTCTATCTACTATTTTAGATGACTTCCGTTTAAATCTTGAAACAAAAGCGCAATCTTTGCTAGCAAGCAATTTATCAGCAAAGGAAGCACTCGATAACTTGCTCAATCATATGGTGGATATGTTTTGTGCCAAGCCTTTTATTGTTTCTGTAATCTTTTCGGATGAAATTTTTAAAAACAAGCAAAAGCTATCCAATAAAATCACACAATTAATTAAACAAAACAACGAATATTTTAGGCTAATTGTAGAAGGCGGACAAAAAAATAAAGAAATTAGAACTGATATTGATGCTAACGAATTGGCTATCATTATTATGGGTTCCTTTCGAATGGTGATTAAAAACTGGCAACTCAGCAAGCAAGTTTACTCGCTTAAATTAAGAGGGCAGGAACTCTTTGCAGCCCTTTTTAAAATAATTTCGATTAAATAAGCCATTCTATTTATCAAAAAAAACGTCGATTTCTTAAAAAAAGAGAGATTTCTTATTTAGAAACCGCCTAAATTAGACCTCTTATCAAAAAAAAATTCTGACCAAAAATCTTAACCTTTAAAATGTTTTAAAAGCAAGATAATCAGGTATGTATGCACTTACTTACTTTTTATATCTTACTGTTATATTGTTATTTATAGAGGCAAAAGCAAAAGGCACTAACCTATCACACACTTGTATTAACGAATTCTATTTTTAATTTTGATCCGAATTAACATTTAAAAACTAAAAATATTATGAAAAAACTAGTGCTTATTGCTTTTGCTTTATTCCTTGGTCTGGGAGTAAGTGCACAAACCTTTGGTCTCCGTTTCGGTTACAATATGTCGGGTTTGCGCATTGATGATAATTTTTCCGATTATTTAGATGCGAGGGGTGTTGAAGGAAAATTAACCGATGGAATTAATATTGGTTTGGTTTTCGAAAAAGCCATCAAACCAAAACTGGACTTTCATGCTGAATTAAACTTTTCACAAAAAGGTTCTGCTTACGATATGTATGCAAATGAGTTTAATCATGGCACATCTGGTCATGGACAAACCAATTTAAACTATTTCGAATTGCCCATTATGGCAAAAGTTAAATTTGGGCCTGCATATTTTGCAATTGGACCACATATTGGGTATTTACTTAATGCTCAAGAAATTAAGTACAGAGAAAATGCAGCACTAGTATCTGCCTACGGTGAAGCCGGAGCAGCAACTGCTTTGGGTGTTGCAAGCATGCAAGACGATGAATTCTTTGATGCTGATATGGACGATTTTAATCGTTTCGATTTTGGCGGACAGTTTTCATTAGGTGCTCAAGTACCAGCAGGTAAAGTTAAGATTTTTGCAGAAGCAAGAGCCACAGTAGCTTTTACAAACTGGGAAACCTGGAATACTTATGGCGACGATGAAGAAACCTATAATTTAGATTACAAAAAGAATATGGCATTTACTTTTGCCGTAGGTGTGTTGTTTAATAAACCCAACAAATAGAGCTTCGAAGAAAAGCGTTTTTTAGTTAATTGTGAAAGGCTGTCGATTTTTCGACAGCTTTTTTTTATCCCTGAGCAACTCCTCTTTATCTTAATAACACTAATATTATCATCTTTTAAGAAATTAATTCAAAATTCAAATTAGAATTTAAAATTTTCGTGTACTTTTGTAGTTAGTTAATATTCACTTTCGATGAAAATGAAGCAGATAATAAAACCTCTTTTAAGTATTTTAATCAGTTTTCTATTCGTAAACCCAATCGCTAAATCCCAAAGCGAATTAGTTTTTAACACGATCGATTCGCTTTTTAGCTATGCGGAAAACAACAGTTATTCCATTAAAAATGGAGAACAACAAATGCTATTGGCAAAATGGCAACAAATTTCGGCAAAAGCAGGAATAGTAAATTTCAGAATGCAAACTTCATTCTCATTAACCAACAATCTGGAATTACCGGTTACCTATCTTCCGGCAGAAGCCTTTGGAGGAACACCGGGAACTTTTAAAGAAATAACAACCGGACAGCAGTATATTGGCAATTTTAATATTGCGCCTCAAATCGATATCATTAATCCCGCAAGCTGGGCCAAATTAAAAAGTGCGAACATAAATGCCAGTCTAACCCAAGTAAATAATCTTATTGCCAAAAAATCGCTATTCGAATCTATTTCGGCATGCTATTTCAATATAATCTCCTTAAAAGAACAATCAACCATAACGCAAAATACACTGCAGATTGCCGATACCATAGTCCTTATTTTGCAAAATAAATACAACGAAGGACAAGTTCGTCAACAAGATTTAAATGATGCTATCATCAATCAATTGAGTTTGAAAGACAAGCTAAATCAACTAAACCTTTCGCTGAATCAACAATATGCCAGTCTTAAAATATTATGCGATATCCCCGAAAATACAAAGCTAATTATTGAGCATAAATTGGATTATAATCAAGCGTTTAGTTTAAACAATCCGGTAAACAACGCACTGGAATATCGGTCTTCGCTTTTAAAGGCAGAACTTGCCAAATCCGATTTAAAAACATCCAATTTATCGCAATTGCCAACCCTATCTTTTGTGTTATACGACGCCTGGCAACAAAACAGTACAGAAACCTTTTTCGACAAAGACACACAGTGGCGAAACTCGCAATACATAGGATTAAGATTAAGCCTGCCCTTCCCCGACATCAATAAATATATACTTTCAAAAAATGCCAAGATCAATAAAAAAATGACTTTGCTCAATGCCGAACATACTCAACTTCAGAACAATCTTGCCAATAGCCAATTGGAAATGGATTATTCTAAAGCCTACTCACAATTTAAAACATCAAAGCAAATTTATCAGCTAAAAGAAGACAATTATCATATGGCTATGCATCAGTTTAAAATGTCGATTTTATCATCAGACCGATTGCTAATTGCATTTAACGACCTGCTAGCCAGTCGATTAAATTACAGTAGCGCATTAGCCAATTTACTTTATACCAAATCGAAGATAGACATAAATAATACGATAAAATGAAACCTACAAAACTATTCATTTCACTTTCTTTGAGCCTAATTTTGTTGAGTTCGTGTGGCAAAAAAAATGTCCAAACTCAGGCGATTAGAAAAAACATAACCGAAACTGTATTTGCTTCAGGCGTTTTGGTTCCGGAAGATCAATACAATTTAACTTCGCTTACGGAAGGTTATATTGTACAACTAAATTTTAATGAAGGAGATGCCGTTACACAAGGAGAATTGCTCGCCGTAGTGGACAATGCGCAAAATGATATAAATGCAAAAAGTTCTGATCAATTATTACAAATTGCCGCTGCTAATACTAACCCAAACGCACCTGCACTAAAGCAAGCAGAGATAAATCTTGAGCTTGCCAAACAAAAATATGTACAAGACAAAAAGCAAGCGGAAAGGTATGCTGCACTATACAAGACCAATAGCGTTTCGAAATTAGAATATGAGAATATGCTTCTCAACCAGGAAAACTCCAAAACCAATTTAAACGCACTTCAAGAAAACTATAAGCTATTAAAACAACAAGCCGATCAGCAGTTGATTATTCAAAAATCACAAAAAGAGCTCAACCAGGTTTCAAAAGAGCACAATAAAATAAGAGCCGTTGTTGGAGGTAAGGTGTACACAAAAAACAAAGAATTGGGCGATTATATTCGAAAGGGCGATATCATTGCAGTTATAGGAAACCCAAAGAATTTGTATGCATTTTTAAGCGTGGACGAAAGCAATATTTCCAAGATAAAACTCGAGCAAAAAGTACTTATAGAACTAAACACCCAAAAAACAAAAGTGTATGAAGGCATTATAAGCGAAATATATCCGGCCTTCGACGAACAAACACAATCGTTTTATTGTAAAGCAGAATTTATCGATTCTTTAGAATTTAAGATTTCAGGAACACAATTAACCGCGAATATTATTATTGGAAACAAAGAAAATGTCTTAGTTATTCCGCGCAATTATTTGGGTTATGGAAATAAAGTAAACGTAAAAGACTCAGGAATTATTAGTGTAGAAACAGGTTTTATTTCAAACGATTGGGTAGAAATAAAAAGCGGAATCGATGAAAAATCAATCCTACTAACCGAAAAGAAATGAAGTTAAAAGTAAATTCAGATATCGCTTTAACTCATTTGCTTACACGCAAAAAGCAAACACTTGTTGCCTCTTTTGGTGTAACCGTGGGCATAAGTATATTTATTTTTATGATCTCGTTGGTTGTAGGATTTAATCGCAATTCCGATGCCGGAATATTCAAGTCTATCCCACATATTCGGATTTATCGTGAAGATGAAATCAGTCGTCCTTTGTCCGCTAAAAAAGAGTCGGATTATTTGTCGGTTATCGTAAATCCAAAGATTTCGAATTTATCCGATAATCTGATAAATCCCATGAAATTAATCGCCGATTTAAAACGCCAGGATGATGTGGTTACGGTAACTCAACAAGTTTCTGTTAATCTGTTTTACAATAACGGGAAATCGCAGTTAAACGGCATCGCTTCGGGTATAAATATCATCGAAGCCAATGCTATGTTTGATATTGAATCCACACTTTTGGCAGGCGATATTCAGAAATTATTAAACACGCCAAACGGAATTATTATTGGCGTTGGTATAGCTGAAAAGCTTAATATTCAACTCGACGACAATATTAGCATCATCTCCTCTATTGGTGTGGTAAAAATTATGAAAGTTGTTGGCGTTTTTAAAACGAGCAATAAGGGCATCGATTTATCTAAATCCTATATCAATACAGCGATGGCACAGCAACTACTTCGTAAGAGTTCGAGCTATGTTACAGATATTTATGTAAATATAAAAGATCCGGATAAAGCCCCTTTGTACTCCGCTGATTTTAGTCTTTTAACAGGATATAAAGCCGAAGATTGGCAAGCGGCCAACGAATCTATAATGGCTAGTAAAAAAACACGACAAGTGATGATGGGCTCTATAGCTCTAGCCATACTATTGGTGGCCACATTTGGAATTTACAATATCATAAATATGACGATAAAAGAAAAACTAAATGATATTGCAATCTTAAAAGCAACGGGCTTTTCAGGTACCGATGTAATGAATATCTTTATCAAGGAATCACTAATTATGGGATTTATCGGCACAGGTTTAGGCTTATTAATGGCCACGGCGCTAATTAAAATACTCAGTGGCGTATATATTGGCGGTGATATCGGCTACTTCCCTATCGGTTACGAATTAAATGTGTATTTAGCCGGCATATTTATAGGAATATTTCTAACTTTTTCAGCAGGGTTTATTCCTGCACGTAATGCAGCTAAAGTCGATCCAATTGAAATATTTAAAAGGTAATGGAGAAAGAAATTATACTCAAAACAAACCATATTACAAAGTACTACTACGAACCGGTAAAGTTTAAAGCTTTGGACAATGTTTCTTTTGAAATTAGAAAGGGCGAATTTTTAACGATAACCGGAAAATCGGGCTGCGGTAAAACAACATTGATGTATATTTTATCCACGATGGATACCGACTACGAAGGCGAGTTGTTTATTGCAGGCGAAAAGATAACCCATCAAAAACAAGATAAACTGGCAGCTATTCGTAATAAAAATATTGGGTTTGTATTTCAGTTTCATTACTTGTTGCCCGAATTTACATGTTTAAAAAACGTAATGATTCCGGCACTAAAGCTAAAAAAATACACCTACGATGAAATTGAATATCAAGCCTATAAGAAATTAGAGCTGCTCGGCATAAAAGAACAAGCGCTAAAACCGGCTTCAAAAATTTCTGGCGGACAACAACAAAGAGTTGCCATTGCCAGAGCCCTAATAAACGAACCAAAAATTATTATGGGCGATGAGCCTACAGGAAATCTGGACAGTAAAAATTCGAATATCGTTCTCGATATTTTTCATCAACTTGCTGCAGATTACGGCCAAACCATAATTACTGTTACCCACGATAATGATTTCGCCAGCAAATCGCATCGAAACATGGAAATGGCCGATGGAATCATAATTAACCATGGCAGAAAAAACGAATAATTTCCAATTTACCAACAAAACAAAAGACCGATTTTTTGGAGAATTAGCGAAATGGATTTGATAAATAGTTGAGTACTGCGAAAGCAAAATGATGTTAAGAAAATTTAACACTTTTTTATCAACTTTGATGATTTTCCGTCGAATTTCAGCAGAATCGGGCTAGCTCTTATAAGAATTTTTTTAATAAAAAACTTTATATCCTATTCATATAAAGCTTTTTACAACTCCAAAAAAATATTTTGTAAATCAATGTGTTTTATTGTATATTTGACCGTAGTTAATGTTAACTAATTCACATTGATAAAAAAATAACATATTAAAGCACTATGTATTAAACGCCAAAGTTTGTTGAACAAGCAAAAAATATAGCATCAGGGAGAAAGGAATACTAATTGGTAAAAACAGGATTTTGTTTTTTTTTAAGCATAGTGTTAGTTTATATAAACTAACTATTATATGCTGTGTAATGAATAAGAAAACATACAAACATCAAATCTAAATAAAGGGGAATCAAAAAACACACATTTAAACACTAATAGCTAAATTATGGAAAAAGGATTATTAAAATTACTCAAAACACCGTGGTTGGTCTTGGGCATTACGTTGCTTATAAGCGCCATTTTCTTTCTTCAAATGAAGGAAAAATCGCGTATGGAAACTGATTTAGACGAATACATGCCTCAAAAGCATCCGGCTTTTGTTTACAGTACAATGGCCGAAGAGTGGTTTAACATCAAAGATGGAATTATTTTCGCTTTGGAAAATGAGCAAGGGATTTACAATACCGAAACGCTCGACACTTTAAAACAACTAACTAAGCGATTACAGAAGCTTCAGCAAATCAATAAATCGGATGTTAATTCCTTGTATACTGCTGATAATATAGTAGGCACGGAAGACGGATTAGATGTAAAGGCTTTTTTTACACGCGTACCTAAAACAGAAGAGGAACTCAGCCATTTGCAAGAAATCGTGCGTTCTAACGAAATGGTTTTTGGTCGTTTAGTATCAGAATCCGAAACTGTTACGTTAATCGTTGCCGAATTGGAAGATGGCGTATTTTCGCAAGAGTTTTATGATGAGATACTTGCTTTAGCAGCATCTTACCAAACCGATAACATAAAAATCCATGTTGTTGGTCGTCCAATTGTAGAAGGTACACTTGCTCTGCTTGCACCGGCAGATATGAAAAAAATGATTCCTATTGTTTTGTTGGTAATCATCCTTGTCCTCTTCCTCGCCTTACGAAATATTAAGAACACCTTACTTGTTATGTTGGTGGTTCTTATTTCTACAATATGGGCTTTTGGATTAATGGCAATAATAGGGATTCCCATTTATGCAGTTTCTACAATGTTGCCGGTTATGCTCATTGCCACCGGAGTGGCCTATGGGGTGCATTTGTATAGTCATTTAGAAGGCTATATAAGACAACATCCGGAAACAACAAAACTTGAGGCCGTAAGCGATATGCTTAAGGTGATGTCTACACCTGTAATAATTACAGCAGTTACAACAGCTGTAGGTTTTGTATCTTTACTTACCTCCCAAGTTTATCCTGTAAAATATTTTGGATTATTTACAGGTTTTGGTGTTTTGTCGGCCATGCTCCTATCCTTAGTTTTTATTCCGGCAGGAATTATGGCTTTTGGATTACCCAAATTTAAGCCCTCCAATTCAACATCAAAAATTGCCAATACGATAACCGCTGCCATATTAAAATACAAGTCGGCTTCTATCGTAGGAACAATCGTGATTATTGCCTTGATGATTCTGGGAACACAAAAACTATGGATCAATTCCAGTTTCCTCGATAAATTTGAAAAAGACAGTGCCATTGTTAAAACGGATGAGTTTATCAATTCTCATTTTGGTGGAACTACGGCTCTAAATCTAATTTTAGATGCCAATGACAAAGTAAATACGTTTAAGCAACCCGATGTTTTACGCTTAATCGACAAAATGCAAGCCACTTTAGAAGAAGATGTTCCGGAAGTTGGAACTTCTTTTGCACTAACCAATTTTCTAAAGCGTATGAACAAGGTTATGCATGGGGACAGGGATGAATTTGATATTATTCCGGATAATCAAAATCTTGTAGCGCAATATTTATTGTTGTACGAAATGTCGGGCGATCCTAAAAACTTGGTCAAAGCCGTAAATTACAACTATTCCAGATTAAACGTTACCATTCAGCTTAAGAGCGACGACTCAAAAGCCATCAATTCGGCCATTGAGGTTGTGCATAATTTTGAAGATGAATTTAAAGATTTAGGTATTTCGATCAATTTTGCCGGAAGCGGATACAAAGGATTGGTCTTTTCTGATTTAATTCTTGAAGGGCAGATCTGGAGTTTAATTCTATCCGTTCTAATCGTCATCGTTCTTTTAGCTGCCATGTTCAGAAATATAATGGTAGGACTGATAAGTGCTGTTCCAATTCTGGTAACCGCTTTAATTGGTTTTGGCGCTATGGGATTTTTAAACATTCCTTTAAATGCAACAACAGCACTATTATCAAGCATAGCTGTTGGAATCGGAATAGATTATGCCGTTCATTTTATATACCAATACAGACGCTATGCACAAAAAACATCGACCCGACTCGAAGCTGCACAAAAAACGATGGCGCATGCCGGTCGTGCAATCAGCTATAATGCCATTGTGGTAATTCTGGGATTTTTGGTTTTAATCTTTTCCGTATTTCCACCCAACCGAGAGTTAGGGTCTATTGTATCGCTTAATATGTTTACGAGCTTTGTTGGAACCTTAAGCATTATGCTCGTATTGCTTTATTATTCAAAGGTTTACTTTAAAAATAGAGACTAGTTTTCGGCTCATAATAGCAATTAAAATATCATTTTAAAACAATAAACACATCAATTATTTAATACTTAACAAATTAGAATTATGAAAAAAATTACAGCAAGTTTTATCACCCTTGGGCTTCTCATAGGTATGAGCATAAATACCGAAGTAAAAGCACAAACATTAGACGGAAGACAGATTATCGAAAAAGTCTATAACCGTCCTACACCCAAAAATCAGACATCCACTTTAACCATGACATTAATCAATAAAAGTGGCGAAACGCGTGTACGTTCTATCAAGCAAAACACAAAAGATTTTGGTGATGTTGAAAAGAATATCATGTTTTTTATCACTCCGGCCGATGTTAAAAACACATCGTTTATGAATTGGACCTATGATGATGATTCAAAAAGCGACGATCAGTGGATTTATTTACCTGCCCTTAAAAAAACAAAGCGCATATCAAGCGAAAGCAAAAGCGATTATTTTATGGGATCGGATTTTACGTATGATGATTTGGGCGATCGCAAATTAGATGATGACACACACAAACTTCTTGGCGAAGAAACGCTAGACGGAAAAGATTGTTATATCGTTGAAAGCGTTTCAAAAGACAAGGATTATATGTATTCCAGAACTGTTACCTGGGTAGTTAAAGACCATTTTATGGAAATAAAAAAGGAATTCTACGACGAAGATGGTGAAAAACTTAAGATTCAGCAAATTAAAAAATACGGCGATTTTGATGGTATTTACATCAAAATTTTAGAAGAAATGGTTAATGTACAAGACAATCATAGTACCACCTTGTTCTTCGAAAACATAAACACTTCGATAAACTTACCGGAAGATTTGTTTACCGAACGTATGATGATGCGCGGAATTTAATTGTCGTATCGCGATAATTTTTAGAGCGTGCTAATGGGGTGAATATGCATAAAAACAGCCTTTTTAGCGCCTCATTTAATAACAATTTAAAGACCAGATAAATGAAAAAATTAGCAGTACTCTTTTTATTTCCTTTTTTTGCCCTTTCCTTCGCGAATGCGCAAAATGTAGACATATCAGGCTTTGCACGCAATTATACCGGCGTACTTTTCGATAATGGCGAATTTTCTATTTTGCAAAATACATTAAACCTCAATTTCGAAAAACCCGGAAGCAAAGTAGCCTTCAAGGCCAATCCTATGGTTTATACTTACAATACCGATAGCGTTAAATTTAATATGCGCGAAATTTACCTCGACCTCTATTTTAAAAAAATAGATATCCGTATTGGTAAACAACAAATTGTATGGGGAAAAGCAGATGGTGTTTTTATAACCGATGTCGTTTCACCTTTAAACTTAACCGAATTTCTTTTGCCCGATTTTAATGAAATTAGAACCGGTGTTTATGCCACAAAGTTTGATTATTATATCGGAAACAATACGTTTGAAGTGATTTGGATACCTGTTTTTACAGCTACAGAATCGCCTGCACCCGGCTCTATATGGTTTAAGCAGCCCACTTTTCCTATCCAACCAACTTTTGATTTCAGTAAGCAAAACGTAACCGCTAGTTTGGAAAATAGTGAAATATTTGCAAAATTTACAGCCATTACTTCGCTTATTGATGTTGAATTTATGGGCGGTTATACTTGGGACGACAATCCTGTATTGCATATGACCAAATCTTTTGGTATGAATCCCGACACGCAAATGCCTTATTTAACCGGCATAAACGTTAGTCCGCAATACCATAGACTAACGCTGGGAGGCGGTTCGTTTAGCACACAAATAAAAGGATTTATTTTTAGAGGTGAAGCCGCTTATTACAGTGGTAAAAATTTCCTGACTGAAGATATGACTGCCGTTGACGGTTTAATTGAAAAAGATTATTTGCATTATGTTCTTGGCCTTGATTTTTCTGTTGGCTCTGTATTGGTAAGCGCTCAGTTTATCCAAGAGCATATATTTGATTATGAGCCCGGTATAATGAACAAGGAAACTCAAAATACAATGACTTTTTTAGCAAGAGCCGATTTTATACATGAAACACTGCATATGGAACTGTTTTCGTATATTGGGTTAACCAACGAGGATGCCTTAATCCGCCCTAAAATTACCTACGATTATGACGATAGCTTTTCAATACTTCTTGGCGCAAATGTTTTTGTAGGGGATGACGCCGGACGTTTTGGTCAGTACAAAGACAACTCGATGTTGTACGCCAAAATAAAATACAATTTTTAGGAACTTCAGCTATTAAACACATTAGCTTGGCCACAACCATTCCGGTTGTGGCCTATTTTTAAACCTAAAACAACTATATCGCTAATTATTAAAGAACAATAATGTTTTTTTATCTTAAAAAAATTGGTCAAAAAAAAAATAAACACTTC
>JAFGHU010000226.1 GCA_016929955.1 Bacteroidales bacterium
TTAATATTGCCAAAGTTTTCAAACTGATAGAGAATGAATTTGCAGAAACCGTAATTGAAGAGTTTGTAAATACAACATCGCAATTGGATATTCTTATTGATATATTAATCAAAGACGGAAATAATATTTTAAAACAAGACTGGCTCGCAAATCTTTATGAAAAGGAATTAAAAAAGATAAAAAGCAAAACTCAAAATTTAAAATTGCTCTTAGATGCTGAAAAATCTGATCTTGATGAAAGTAGGAAGCGGGATTATAAAATATACAAATCCTGTGTACAAACTGCGTATACTAACGATATTGATAATAATCGTGATGCGAAAATCACCAGCGATGAATTGTCGATTTTAATCACCCTTTCTCAGAGTCTTGAACTTTCACAAGAAGAAATAAAATTGATTAATTACTTAATAATCCCCCCTCAAAAATTACAAATTGAGAATGTAATCACCTTGCTAAAAAACATTGGAGTTATTTTTTATTCCAAAAAAAACAATACAATTTATGTTGCTGACGAAGTTGTTAGGGTTCTGCGAAAAATTAGAAAAAAGGAAATAGCAGATAAATATTATCGGCGAGTTTTAAAAACTTTAAAAGAGCCGCAAATAAATATTGTTTGTCGCAAGCACAATATGGATATTAAAGAAATGGATTACGAGTCCAAAATAAAGGCAATAATTAAAGAAGGTATTTCATTTTCCAACTTACTTATTAATGAATTGCATAAAAACGGAACTAACTTAAATGAAAAAAAGAAATTTATAAATGATATTTGGGATAATGGCTTAAAAGTAAATGCCTCCCTAAAAGGCGTGACTATTGAGGAAAAAATAGAAAACCTAGTTTTATATTTTGAAGAGCTTGAGAAAGATGAAAAAGTAGGGATTTCCATCGAAGGCTATGATAAATTGTTGATTGATTTAGAATCTTCTTTGCCAAATTATAAAAAGTTGATTTTTAAGGAATTTGAAATATCGGAGGACACTGTATTAAGTAGCAACAATCTTCTTGATTATAATATTAAACCTAGGGATATTCTAGATATTCTTACAACAAATGATTTAAAAACATTTGTTTCCTTACATAAAATTAAGTCTCGTGGTGATTTAGTTTCGAATATTTTGGAAGCCTACAAAGATGCTGAAAATCTGATGATTGAAAACTACGAATCAATCGGGTTCAGGAATATATCAGAGTTAAAAGAAAATGGAATTTTAATAAAAGAAAGTGACCTTGGATTAAAATTTGAAGACATTACAAAAACTATATTTGAAAAATTAGGGTTTGATGTTGATGAAGAATTGAAGAAGAAGATAAATACCGCCAAAAACAAAATAGATATAGTATTAAATCTAGGCGGCAATGATATTATTGTTATCGAATGTAAAACTGTAAAAGAAAGCGGATATAACAAATTTAGTTCTGTTTCTCGTCAGATAAAATCGTATGTTGACACGGCAAGTGCAAAAGGATTTAATGTGGTAAAGAATCTTCTTGTGGCACCAGATTTTAGCGATGATTTTATAAATGAGTGCGATCTGCAATTTGACATAAATCTATCTTTAATAACAGCAGGTTCTCTAGTCAATATTTTAGAAGGTTTCAAGAATTCCAAATTGAAACAATTTCCATATCAGCTACTAATGAAAGATGTCCTGATAAAAGAAGATAGAATTTTAAAGGCGATAAAAAAATAAAAACAGTTTATAAGGTTATAATACTGATATTCAAAGTCAAGACAAGAAGATAGGATGGGTTAAAATTCTGATATTCATAGTGAGGACTTCACTCTAGTGAAACCCTCACTCAAATGAATCTCTTACTCTATAAAAGCTTTGCTACTCCGTTCTTGATTGTGTATATTTGTTAATCGACGAGCTAAGGAGGGAAAATGAGTGGTAGAAAAATAATTAAACGGCTAGGTCTAATTTTGTTATTTCCAATGGGATTATTTGGACAAGATCTGACAGAATTGACCACGTTAAACAGTACGATAAACGAAACGTCCGGCTTAATTTATCTGAATGAAAAACTAATCACACACAACGATTCAGGAGGAGAAGCTGCGCTTTATGAGATAGATACTTTAACAGGAGCAATAAACAGAAAGGTTGTAATTGAAAATGCCCAAAATAGCGATTGGGAAGATATTTGCTTCGACGATACCTACATATATATCGGTGATTTTGGCAATAATTCGGGCGCCAGAACCGATTTAAAAATTTACCGTATTGCAATTTCGGATTATATGTCGACTACAAATGATACCGTTTCGTCAGAAACTATCCAATTTAGTTATGCTGATCAAGTGGATTATACGCCAACTTCAAATGCGAGTAATTTTGATGCCGAAGCTTTGATTTCTTTTGAGGATAAGCTTTATATTTTCACGAAAAACTGGAATGATTACCAATCGAATGTTTATGCGCTTTCTAAAACTCCGGGAACTTATCAAATTGATAAAACAGGCCATCTAACGACGCAAGGGTTAATTACGGGAGCTACTTTTAATACCACGACAAACACTTTGCTATTGAGCGGCTATTTATTTTCTGCTTTTGTTATCGAAATTCATTCATTTACCAATGATCAATTTTCGAGTGGCACAATGGATAAATATGCTATTCAGCCGACGGGTTCTTTTCAAATTGAAAGCATAACGCCTTTAAATGAAAAACAGTATTATCTCAGTTCGGAAGAAAATTCGTCGGGTGCTTCAAAACTGTACAGGTTAAAGAGTAAGAATTATTTGGCGGTTTCTGATCCGAATCCTTTTTCCGCAGAATTGGTTTATCCCAATCCGGCGACAAATCAAATACGGATTAACAGCTCCGGCTTAATTCGTGTCGATTTTTTTGATTTTAGAGGTGCACGCGTAAAAACGGCCAATAGCCATGAAATAGACCTGTCGGATCTCGAAGCAGGTGTATATATGCTTAAAATTTGGAAGGATAATCAGCAAACTGACTTTGCAAAATTAATTAAGCATTAAATCCTTTAGGCGATTACAAGCGTTTCGCCAACACGTATATCTCTATAAGCATCAGGAAAAGCGCTCTTAAAAGCATCCAAACTGGCATCGCAACTATCATGTGCAGAAACGGCTACAAGTTTTGGATTGCGAGCTTTTAAAAAGGCAATATTTTCAGCCACATCGGCTAAAGTATAAGGGTTCCAGGGTTCTCGGCAAGTGCCTAAGAATTTCTGCATTTTCAATCCGGCCATTTTAATACGCGAATCCGTTACCGGATAATGCAATCCGCCGATAATTCCATAAATAGGCTCGTCGAAAAGTATTTCCGTGCGTTCGACAATGCGCTGCAAACCTTGATGTCCGCAGCCAACAATAATCACAATTCCTTTTCCTTCTACATTTACGGCAAGAGCTTGCTCGTCAATTCGTCCCATAAAAAAATCGAAATTTGAAATATTTCCGATGCTACATACGCCTTGGTTTACGATAAAAGGTTCAGGAATACAGGTAGTGACTTTTGATGCGTAGTGCATTGGAATGGGCGTAAAAATCTTTTTAGCGCCTAAATCTATAGCCTCATCACCTAAGCTAAAGGTTTTCTTTTTTTGATTTTTCATCCCTCCAACATGATCGAGGTGATTATGAGAGATATAGAGCGTATCGAAATCCCTTATTTTTATCTTTAATTTATCCATATTATGCAGCAATGGAGAAGGATTTTTTTGTGTGTGATTAAATCCTACATCAAACAAAATGGTGTTTTCGTCGGTTTTTATCAGATAAGAAACTCCGGCTTCGCCATTCAGATCATCCGATTTGGTTTTCCAGTCGATAAGTGGAATAATTTCGAGTTTTTTTGTCCTGCCATAAGCTTTTAGCGGACTGATATTTGCCGATTCCCATTCCGAATCAATGGTTTTTTGTCCGGTATTATAGCGATTCAGTAAAAATAAAAAGGCAAAAGCAAGAAGAATTAGAATGCTTAAGTATAGTAGTCATGGTCTATATTTATTAGCTAAAATCAAATATACGAATAATCTAGATGTTTGGCCTGTATATTTCATTAACTTATAAAATAGCTGTAATCTGCGATAAGACTAGCCTGTTTGGTATTTTTCATTATTTTTGCTGTTCATTATCGGGCGATCCGTTTCCTTGTTAATGTTTTGTTAACTATCATAATTAGCTTGTTAGCGAAAGAACTCAAACTATTTTTGTCAAAATCCATCTATGAAATTATACTTATGAATATTCGAAAATTTACGATCGGACTCCTTATATTAATACTTATGGGAGTTGTTTCTTATGTGTCTATGGTTTTTTTAACATCCTTAAAAAAGAAACCAAATCCACCTCAAACGGTAAAAAATATCCCTCTTGTTAAAACGGAGAAGATAGTCTATGCCGATTTACCGCTAAGTATTGTAAACAAAGGCCGATTGAGCAGCTTTCATAAGGTCGATCTTGTTTCTGAAGTTCAGGGAAAAATTTTACCCGGCGAAGTTCTTTTAAAATCGGGCCAGTCGTTTAAAAAAGGGCAATTGCTTTATCGCGTATACGACGAGGAGGCAAAACTGGGATTAATCGCTTTAAAAAGTCGTTTTCTTACCTCAGTGGCCAATGTTTTGCCCGATATTAAGTATGATTTTGAATCGAATTATTCAGCCTGGATGGCATTTTTTCATGGTATTGATATCGAAAAAAAGCTACCTGAATTGCCCATTACAAAGACAGATCAGGAAAAAATATATTTGGCCGGTCGAAATATTTTTAACGATTATTATACCATACAAAGTAGCGAAATCAGATTAGAAAAATATAAAGTATATGCGCCTTTTGACGGCTCTTTTTCGCAAGTCTATTTTCAAGAAGGATCAATTGCTAATCCCGGAACACGCATTGCCACAATAATTCGTACCGATTTATTGGAGTTGGAAGTATCTTTTGAAGTAAATCAAATAAAATGGCTAAAGGTAGGTATGCCTGTCGAGCTTCAGATGCAAAACAATCGTGTGGCCCAAGGAAAAGTGAATCGGATTGGCGATTTTGTGGATGCAAAAACCCAATCTGTTTTGGTATATGTTGATGTGCCCAACGAAAAAGCACAAGGCTTGTTTGAAGGCATGTATTTGAATGCCCGTTTTTATGGTTTTTCTTTGTCTCAGGTGATGAAAATACCACGCAGTTCGGTGTCTAATTTTGATGAAGTATTTTTAGTAGAAAACGATAAACTCAGAAAAACACAGGTCGAAGTTGTTTTGGTTGATCAGGATTATCTTTATTTTTCAGGTCCTGCCGAAGGAAATACGATAGCCATTGAGTTGCCTTTAAATCCTACAGATCAAATGCAGGTTAATCCTCAAATGATAACTCAATAAACGATTTTAGATTTAGCTTATGAAAAAGATAATTAGTGCATTTGTCAAATATCCTTTTTATGCCAATTTAATCGTTGCCGTAATTTTGCTGGCCGGTACTTTTAGCATGCTAGGCATGAAAAAGTCTTTCTTTCCAGAAAGAAAAACCACTACCATATTGGTTAACGTGGCTTATCCCGGAGCATCGCCAAAAGAAATGGAAGAAGGCATTACTATGCGTGTGGAAGAAGCTTTGCGCGGATTGATAGGGATTAAAGAAATTACATCTACTTCTTCCGAGAATTTTGCAAGTATACAGGTAGAAACTACCGGAAAATACGATATCGATCTTACTTTGGCTGAAGTAAAAAATGCGGTGGATGGAATCAGTTCCTTTCCTGTAGATGCCGAAAAACCGATCGTATTTAAGAGGCGCTCAAGCACTCAGGCTGCTTTTCTGGGCTTAAGTGGCGATGTAGATATGATCACCTTAAAGAAATTGGCTGATGATATCGAAATGGATTTTTACAATTCGGGCGTTATTTCGCAACTGAGTGTGAGCGGCTATCCCGATTTGGAAATTTCGGTTGAAATTTCTGAGGTAAATCTATTGCGTTATAATTTAAGTTTCGCTGAAATTATGAATGCCATACGCAATAATAATCAGGATTATTCTGCCGGTTTATTGCGTAATGATAAAGAAGAGATTCTGATTCGTTCGCGCTCCAGAACAGTCGATCCGGATAAAATTGCCGATATCGTTTTGCGGGCACAACCCGATGGCAGTCAGATTCGTATCCGCGATGTAGCCACGGTAAAAATGCAGTTTGCCGAAACACCACAGCAAACAGAAATGAATGGTCAGTTGGCCATATCATTCAATGTGAGCAAATTGGCAGAAGAAGATCTGGAAGAAATAACGGATTATCTACGGACTTATGTTAAGGAGTTTAATGCCACGCACGACAATGCAGAATTAAATATCACATTCGATTTTTTAAGTCTGCTTATCAGCCGTTTAAATTTATTGTATTCCAATGGATTTATCGGTTTGATATTGGTACTGGTCACGTTGAGTTTGTTTCTCAATGTACGCCTCTCTTTATGGGTGGCTTGGGGAATTCCGTCCGCATTTCTGGGGATGTTCATCATTGCAAGTATGTCGGGAATCACCATCAATATGATTTCTTTATTTGGGATGATTCTGGTGATTGGTATTTTGGTGGATGATGGAATTGTGATTGCCGAAAATATTTTCCAGCATTTCGAAATGGGCAAAACACCTATGCGAGCGGCTGTTGATGGTACTTTAGAAGTTGTCCCTGCTATTGCCACATCGGTTGCTACTACTGTGGTGGCTTTTTTGCCTTTGCTGCTTTTAACCGGTGCAATGGAAATGATGTACGAAATGGCTTTTGTGGTTGTTGTTAGTTTAGGACTTTCCTTATTCGAAGCCTTTTTTGTATTGCCTGCGCATTTATCGAACCCAAAAATTCTGAAAAGAGCGAATGGCGATGAAATTTCTAAAATCAGAAAGCAATTGGATAAGGGCGTTGCCTTTATGCGTGAAAAGCTATATGGACGCGTCTTAAAATTTATGATCAATTGGAAATGGCTGGCCTTAGGTTTGCCCATTTCGGCTTTTATGGTTACGGTAGGTTTGTTTCAGGGAGGATTAATCAATTATACCTTTTTCCCTGCCATGGAATTTGACCAGATCAATATTGAAATTGCATTCAAGCCCGGAACAGGAGAGAAAAAAGTATTAAATACGCTGCATAAATTTGAGGATATTATATGGGAAGTCAATGAGGGCTTGATGGAAGAATATGCCGACACAAATACCTTTGTAAGGTATACCTTTGTAAACTTGGGAAGTGCTTTTAGCGGAACAGAATCAGGCGCTCATGCGGGCTCTTTAATGGTTACTTTCAGAGATATGGAAGACGCGCCCATTTCTACTTCTCAAATTTCTGAGCGTGTTCGGAAAATAATTGGCAAAGTACCCGAGGTTGAAAAATTAAATATCGGTGGTCGAAACCGATGGGGAAGCCCCGTATCGATTAGTTTGATGGGGAAAGATTTGGAGGTGTTGGATCATGCCAAAGATTTTCTGAAATCAGAGTTGAATGGCTTGCCTGAATTAAAAGACATTACCGAAAACACCTCGGTGGGTAAAAGGGAAGTGCAAATCAAGCTTAAACCAAAAGCCTATTTCTTAGGTTTAACGCAAGCCGAAATTGCCAATCAGCTCCGCTATGGATTTTTTGGAGGCCAGGCACAACGCTTGCAATCGGGCAAGGATGAAATTCGCGTTTGGGTGCGTTATCCACAATCCGATCGCCTATATATCGGCCAACTCGAAAACGTAAAAATAAAAACCGCTGTGGGCGAATATCCTTTGATGGAATTGGTGGATTATAATATTGATCGCGGACCGGTAAGTATAAAACATTATAATGCTGCTCGCGAAATACGGATCGATGCCGAATTGGTCGATTTGTATGCGCCTGTTCCACCTATTTTGGAACGTGTGAATAAAGAAATTTTGCCCAAACTCAAAGCAAATTATCCGGGTGTTAGCGTTATGTATCAAGGTCAGCAGCGCGATGGTGGTGATGCGCAGAAAGAAATGATGAAGTATTTTGGCATTGCATTTGCCATTATGATCATTCTGATTATGATTCATTTCAAATCTTTCTCGCAAAGCTTTATCATTATTTTAATTATTCCTCTGGGATGGTTAGGGTCTGTTTGGGGACATGGAATTGAAGGTTTCCCTGTATCTATTTTAAGTGCCTGGGGAATGGTGGCCTTGTCGGGGGTTATTATCAACGATTCGGTGGTCTATCTGGCCAAGTACAACAGTTTGTTGCTCGAAGGTTATGGCATAAAAGAAGCTGTATATCGTGCCGGACTATCGCGTTTCAGACCTATTTTATTAACCACTATAACCACAGTAGCCGGATTGTATCCCTTAATTTTGGAAAATAGCTTTCAAGCCCAATTTTTAATTCCGATGGCGATTTCTTTGGCTTATGGTGTATTTTTCGGAACCGCTTTTATCCTGCTTTTCTTCCCGCCAATGATTCTGGTTTTAAACGAATCGAAACGCTATTATATCGGTACCAGAAGAATGATAGGAAGATTAATACGCGGCGAAAAAGTATTTGATGATACATTGCTTCCGGATGAATTAGAAGTTGAACCATCGGTTCGAGATAGTAAACGAATTATTGAATAAGCACTTGTTTATTTGGCCTAAATATTAAATAATTGATAGATGAAAAATTTGAAACGCCTTGTCCTTATTTCACTTTTAAGTAGTGTTTTTATAAATGCTAATGCTCAAAACACAATACCTCTAAGCTTGAAAAGTGCTATCGATATTATGCTTGAGAAAAATTTTGATATTCAGATTTCCGGAAAGCAACTCGAAAGTTCGAAGCTCAATTTAGGTTTGGGTAGTGCGGGGTTTTATCCTTCCATAGCGGTAGGCGCTGCTCAAAATAACCGATACGACAATACGCCGGCATCGGTTACTACAAATACACGGGATGAATCTGTTGCAAATACAGTAAGACCATATTTGCAGCTAAACTGGACGCTTTTTAATGGATTTGCAGCGCATATAAAGCGCGATCGCTATACTTTATTAATGGAGCTTTCCGAAGGAAATATGGCCCTGGTTATAGAAAATAAAATTCAAGCTGTAATTCTTGCTTACTATCAGTCATTATTAAGTATGGAGAAACTGAAAAGTATCGAAAAGCTTAAAAAACTTTCGCGCGATCGCCTCGACTATATGCAAACCAAGCAAAGCATTGGAGCCGCTGTTAGCTATGATGTTTTGCAAGCACAAAATGCATTTTTAAGCGATTCTACTACTTACCTTTTGCAAAATTTAGATTTAAAAAGTGCTTTGCTTAACCTGAATTTGCTTTTAGGCGTTGATAAATCGACCCGGTTTGAGCTCACCGATGATTTTACAGTGATGGAAATGGATTATCATTTTGATCAGGTCGAATCGCAAATGTTGAGCAATAATAAAACAATAGAAAATCAATACCTTAATCAGGAAATATTGAAAAAGAACTCCGATTTCTCTAAAATTTCGAGGTTTCCAATTTTGCAGCTTTCAAGCGGCACCGACTACACAAATTCAAGTATTTTATATGATGGAATGAGCAGAAACAGTTCTTACTCCTACGATTTTTATGCTAATTTTTCGTTGAGTTTTAATCTTTTTAACGGAGGTAATGCACGAAGCGCTATTCAAGAGGCAAAAATTCAGGAAGAAATTGGCCAACTGGGTATTGAACAAATGAAACAAAGCTTATCCAATGCTTTAGTATCTATTTTTGATATGTATGGCATTAGAAAGCAATTGCTTCAAGTGGCCGAATTGTCTTTGGAAAAAGCAAAATTGAATCTGGAACTTTCAAGCGAAAGATTTAAAAGTGGTGCTATTAACTCCTTTAATTTCAGGGATGTACAATTGGTTTACATCAATGCAGAGTTTAATCGCTTGGAAGCCATTTACAATTTGTTGGATGCCAATACGGAAATTATGCGTTTAAGTGGCAGTATAATTTCCGAATACGAATAAACTTTATTTGTACCTTTAAGGCATGATTAGAAAAATAATTTTATTCGTTTTTATCAGTGCATTGTCGGTTCCTGTTCTTTTTGCGCAAAGCGATACAGCTAATAAAGAGCAGGAAATAAGAGTGATAAATCGCGTATTAGACAGTTGGCACGAAAGAGCTTCTGTTGCAGATACCACCTATTTTCAGTTGTTTGCACCCAACGCTATGTATTTAGGCTCCGATCCTAAAGAAATTTGGACGGTTAAGAAGTTTAAGGAACTGTACATGAGCTATTTTTTACGTGGCAATGCCTGGAATTTTAAAATGAAAAGCCGTCGCGTATATCTGGGCGATTTTGGTCATTATGCCTGGTTCGACGAAACTTTGGATACGTGGATGGGCCTTTGTCGAGGAACAGGTGTAATGGAAAAAGTAGCCTCAGGAAAATGGCGTATTAAGCATTATAGTTTAACCGTTTTGGTTCCTAACGATAAGATTAAAGAATATGTTAATATGCTTAATCTTGCTGAATAGTTTCTGCAGCCAAATTTGTTAGCAGAACAAAATCTTCAACAGCTAACTGCTCAGCTCTTTTGTTTAACAAATGTTTATGCTCTTCAGGCCAATCTTTAGCGCCCATGCTTTTAAGTGCATTGCCTACTGTTTTTCTGCGTTGATTAAAGGCTGTTTTTACCACCGTTTTAAAAAGTGATTCGTTGCAATCGAGCTGTATCACCTTGTTTCGTACCAATTTTATCACTCCTGATTTTACTTTAGGAGGCGGATCAAAAACGTCTTCATTTACTGTAAACAGATAGTCGATATCATAAAAAGCCTGCAAAAGCACACTCAAAATGCCGTATTTTTTATTTCCCGGTTTGGAGGCAATGCGCTCGGCGACTTCTTTTTGAAACATGCCAACAATCTCTGTAATTTGATTACGATAGTCAAAGGCTTTAAAAAGAATCTGATTCGAAATATTATAGGGGAAATTACCGACTATGGAAAAATGATCCGGAAAAATGGTTTCAAGATCGAAACGAAGAAAATCAGCCTCAATAATATGCTGATTCATATTTTCGAAATGTTTAAGCAGATAATTAACCGACTCCGTATCAATCTCTATAATCTTGAAATTGGAGATATCTTTCTCAATAATAAATTGGGTTAAAATACCTGTTCCGGCGCCTATTTCAATCAGGTTTTGGGTGGACGGATTCAAAGCATCTACTATCGATTTTGCTATGGATTTATCCCTTAGAAAATGCTGTCCGAGATGCTTTTTGGGTTTTACGTAATCCGTCATTTTCTGTTTTTACTTGATGAGTTCAAAGCGCGTATAGGCTTGCAATGCTTTCGGAATTCTTATTCCTTCTTCGCTTTGGTTATTTTCGAGCAATGCGGCTAGAATGCGAGGCAAGGCCAGTGCAGATCCATTTAAAGTATGTGCCAATTGATTCTTGCCGTTTTCGTCTTTAAATCGGAGTTTCATACGATTTGACTGGAAACTTTCGAAATTTGAAACGGAGCTAACTTCCAACCAGCGTTTTTGAGCAGTTGAATACACTTCAAAATCGTAGGTCAATGCCGAAGCAAAGCTTACATCGCCACCACAAAGTCGTAATACGCGATAAGGCAGTTCGAGTTTTTCAAGCAGCGAGGCTACGTGCGCTCTCATTTCTTCCAAAGTGGCATAAGATTTATCAGGATGTTGCACTTGCACAATCTCCACTTTTTCGAACTGATGCAAGCGATTCAATCCGCGAACATCTTTTCCGTAAGAACCTGCTTCGCGACGAAAGCAAGAGGAAAAGGCCACATTTTTCTTGGGCAATTCATCGGTTTTTAAAATCACATTGCGGTAAATATTCGTTACAGGAACTTCTGCGGTTGGAATTAAATATAAATTATCAACACCCACATGATACATCTGGCCTTCTTTATCGGGCAATTGTCCTGTTCCGTAAGCAGAATCTTCGTTCACCATTAAAGGAGGAAGCACTTCGTTGTATCCGGCATCAATGGCCTCGTCGAGGAAGAAATTAATCAAAGCGCGCTGCAGTTTCGCGCCTTTTCCTTTGTAAACGGGAAAACCGGCACCGGTTAATTTATTTCCCAATTCAAAATCGATCAGGTCGTATTTTGTTGTAAGATCCCAATGAGGAACAGCATTTTCAGGTAATTCGGGGATAGTGCCCTGTGTTTCAATAATCTCATTATCGTTCTCGCCTTTGCCCGGTTTTACACTTTTGTGTGGTAGATTGGGCAATAGCAATTGTTGATCGAGCAGATTTTTTTCAATTTCACTAAGTAAATCGCCAAGTGTTTTCGATTGTTCTTTCAGCTCGCCTGTTTTTAATTTTAATGCATTGGCTTCTTGTGCTTTGCCTTGCTTGAAAAGCAGACCAATTTCTTTAGCCAGTGTATTGCTTTCTGAGAGGATATCATCAAGTTGTTTTTGTGTTACGCGACGTTTATCGTCGAGTTTAAGGATTTCATCAACCAAAACAGAAGCGTCAAAATTCTTAATTTTTAAGCGATCAACAACTTCTTGCGGATTTTCTTTGATAAATTGTATAGTGAGCATGATAAGATTTTTTGCAAAAATAAGCCGATTCTTTAGAATGGTGAAGAAAAGGATGAATTAATATGGGATTAATATTTTATTTATCTTCTCTGTGTCTCAGTTTCTCAGGGGTTTTGTTTTTTTAACCACAAAGTCACACGAAGGAATACACGAAGGAACACTAAGTATTATAATGTTACTCGTTCTGATAGTGTATAAAATTGAAAACTACAATCAATTTCATTTTAAATCGTCCATTTCAAATATATACTTTTCTACTTTGTGTGCCTTTGTGCTTGCCTTTGGGTTCCTTTGTGGTTGATTTTTTATTATCTTAAATCACAGAAATGTTAAGAAAACTAGTGCATAAAAAAACTCCCACCAAATTGGCAGGAGTTAGCTTCTTTTTAAAGAAAAGCAAAAATTATTTTGCTGATTCTTCTTCAGTAGTTAGCGGTGTAATCGACACATAAGAACGTTGATTTTTCTTTTTTCTGAATTCAACAATTCCGTCAGACAAAGCAAACAAAGTATGGTCTTTACCCATTCCAACATTTTCGTCGGGGTTATGAACCGTTCCTCTTTGGCGAACTATAATGTTGCCGGCTTTTGCAAACTGACCTCCATATATTTTTACGCCCAGACGTTTACTATGAGATTCTCTACCGTTTTTCGAACTACCTGCACCTTTTTTATGAGCCATTTTTAAA
>JAFGHU010000227.1 GCA_016929955.1 Bacteroidales bacterium
ATTACTTAATCAAACTCTTAAAAAAAGTTAATTGGCAGTAATTTTTTCAACGTATTTCTCCTATTCTAGTCTATAACAATTCATTCGCCAGGTTTGCCAATTCGCTGCGTTCGCCTTTTTCTAAGCGAATATGTGCATAGATGGAATGCGCTTTAATTTTATCGATTAAATAAGACAAACCATTGGATTGCGAATCGAGATAAGGGGTATCGATTTGAAAAATATCACCTGTAAAAACAATCTTAGTTCCTTCGCCTGCCCTGGTGATAATCGTTTTTACTTCGTGCGGCGTTAGATTTTGTGCTTCATCCACAATAAAAAAGATATTGGATAAACTACGTCCACGGATATAGGCCAAAGGTGAAATCACAAGTTTTTCATTTTCAACAGCTGCGTTAATGTTTTGAAATTCCTTATCGCGTTCGCCAAACTGACTTTTGATAAATTTTAAATTATCATACAAGGGTTCCATATAAGGCCTTACTTTTTCCATGGCATCACCCGGCAAAAAACCAATATCTTTATTGCTTAAAGGAACAATTGGTCGAGCCAGATAGACCTGCTTAAATTCGCGCCTTTGCTCCAAGGCTGCGGCCAAAGCCAATAAGGTTTTACCCGTACCCGCAACTCCCGAAATGGTGACTAATTTAACTTCGGGATTGAGGAGCGCATGCGCAGCAAAAACTTGTTCTGCATTGCGCGGAATAATGCGATGAACAGGCTGTTTTCCAATATGTTCAATACGATCGTCGATGGGATTATAATAACCCAATATTGAGTTTCGTCCACTTTTTAAAATAAAATATTGATTAGGAATCGGCTTTTCTATTTTTAGATCGGTAGCTAAACAATAGCCCTCCTGATACATGCGATCTATCACTTCGGCCGAAACATTTTCTAAAACCGCTGTGCCTGTATACAGCGAATCTACATTTTTAATTTTCCCCGTTTCAAAATCTTCAGCAGCAATGCCCAATGCTTTTGCCTTTATTCGCAGATTGATGTCTTTGGTTACCATAATGACAGGCCTTTCGGGGAATTCTTCCTGTAAGGATACCGCTACATTTAGAATCCGATGATCTGCTTTTTCAGTACCGTATACTTTTTCAGCATCCAATCCTGATTTTACATGCGCATCAATCACCACTTTAAATTTCCCAAACTTAGGGCCATCTAAGCGTTGCCACTTTTGCAAGGTTCCTTTTTCTGACAAGGAATCCATAATGCGAATAAACTCACGGGCTTCAAAATTTTTAGAGTCATTCCCTTTTTTAAAATTATCCAGTTCTTCGAGCACAGTAATAGGAATAGCCACATCGTTATCTTCGAAACTCTTAATTGCGTTGTGGTTGTACAAGATGACCGATGTATCCAACACGAAAATTTTCTTCAATTTAGCCATATCAAAAGTTTTATAGAATTAAACCCAAACTAGTAGGCTAAATATAAGGCTATTTTTGTGCTTTTCAGCCACAAAAAAAAGCCGTTTTTCAACGGCTTTTATTAATAACTTCCTGATAAATCCGAACTATTCTTCGCCTAATAAAAGTTTAAGCAACTGAATAGCAGCAACAGATATAACGGTTCCCGGGCCAAAAATAGCTATAGCTCCGGCATCGTAAAGAAATTGATAATCCTGTGGCGGAATTACACCACCTACGATAACAAGAATATCCTCTCGTCCTTGTTTTTTAAGCTCCTCAATAACTTTAGGAACTAAAGTTTTATGACCTGCTGCCAAACTGGAAACACCCAAAATATGCACATCGTTCTCAATGGCTTGTCGAGCTGCTTCGGCCGGGGTTTGAAATAAAGGTCCAATATCTACATCAAATCCAATATCGGCATAAGCTGTAGCAACAACTTTAGCGCCTCTATCGTGGCCATCCTGACCCATTTTAGCTACCATAATCCGTGGTCTGCGACCCTCTTTTTCCGCAAATTTATTGGCTAATGCCACTGCTTCTGCATACATGATATCATTTTTATTTTCGTTTGAATAAACTCCCGATACGGAACGAATAGTTGCGCTATAGCGACCAAATTCCTTTTCTAGTGCATAGGAAATTTCGCCTAAACTGGCACGCTTTTTAGCAGCATCAACAGCCAATTCCAATAAATTTCCTTTTCCTGTTTTAGCTGCATTTGTAAGTGCATCTAGGGCTTTTTCCACTGCTTTTTCGTCTCTTTGGGCACGTAATTTTTTTAAGCGCTGAATTTGAGATTCGCGAACAGCCGAATTGTCTACTTCTAAAGTTTCCAATGGATCTTCCTGTTCCAATCGGTATTTGTTAACACCAACTATCGTATCCTTATTGGAATCTATTCGGGCTTGTTTTCGTGCAGAGGCTTCTTCGATGCGCATTTTAGGAATTCCGGTTTCAATAGCTTTGGCCATACCACCTAATTCTTCTACTTCTTCGATTAAAGCCCAGGCTTTATCGGCTATTTCTTTTGTTAAGGATTCTACATAATAAGAGCCTGCCCATGGATCGACAGTTTCTGTAATATGCGTTTCTTCCTGCAAATAAATCTGTGTATTTCGGGCAATACGCGCAGAAAAATCAGTGGGCAAAGCAATGGCTTCGTCCAGGGCATTGGTATGCAAAGATTGCGTGTGACCTAAAGCTGCTGCAAGTGCCTCTACACAGGTTCTTGTAATATTATTATAAGGATCTTGAGCCGTTAAACTCCAACCCGAAGTTTGCGAATGTGTACGCAAAGCCATCGATTTCGGATTTTTTGGATTGAATCTTTTTACAATTTTTGCCCATAACATGCGAGCGGCACGCATTTTGGCAATCTCCATAAAATGATTCATGCCTATGCCCCAGAAAAACGACAAGCGAGGAGCAAAAGTATCGATATCCATTCCGGCTGCAATTCCTGCTTTTAAGTATTCCAAACCATCGGCTAAAGTATATGCCAATTCGATATCAGCAGTAGCTCCGGCTTCTTGAATATGATAACCCGAGATAGATATGGAATTGAATTTGGGCATGTATTTTGATGAATACTCAAATATATCAGCAATTATTTTCATACTTGGTAATGGCGGATAAACATACGTATTACGCACCATAAACTCTTTTAAAATATCGTTCTGTATGGTTCCGCTAAGCTCTTCCAGTTTTACGCCCTGTTCCAATCCGGCAACGATATAAAATGCCAAAACAGGCAATACGGCGCCGTTCATCGTCATCGATACCGACATCTTATCCAAAGGAATCTGATTGAAGAGAATTTCCATATCCAAAATAGAGTCTACGGCTACACCGGCTTTTCCAACATCGCCTTCTACCCGCTCGTGATCGGAGTCGTAGCCTCGATGGGTGGCTAAATCGAATGCAATTGACAAACCCTTTTGACCGGCAGCTAAATTGCGTCGATAAAAAGCATTGGATTCTTCCGCAGTGGAAAATCCTGCATATTGACGCACTGTCCAGGGACGAGTAACATACATTCCGGAATACGGGCCACGTAAAAACGGGGCAATTCCTGCTGCATAATCTAAATGCTCAATCTTTTCCAAGTCTTCTGCTGAATAAGCCGGTTTAATAGCTATTCCTTCGGCCGATTTCCATGTACCTGCACTGTTTTTTAATGAAAAATTTGAAGTGCTTGGTCTTTCTATATTTATCTTTTTAAAATCCGGAGTCATTTCTTTCAACTTTAATTTATTCTACACCCAATTCATATTGATACTTCTTCAAATCGTCCACAATATTCGATTTTGCATGAATAAAGTGATCTATTCCTACTGCTTTAATCTCATCGATAAGTGCTTTAGGATAACCGGCAATAACTAAAATGGCATGGTACTGAAGGGTATCAAAAACAGCTTCTGCAAATGCAGGATATTCCGCATCGCTGGAGCAAATTACTACAATATCTGCTTTTGAATCTATAGCGGCCTGAATACCGTCTTCAATTTTTTCAAATCCTATAGAATCTTCCACTTCAAATCCTGCACAGGCAAAATAGTTACACGCAAA
>JAFGHU010000228.1 GCA_016929955.1 Bacteroidales bacterium
CACAACACCCATTATTCTTGTCACTTGTGCCTCGGATTGAAATGGTTTCAACACAATTAAAAAGACAAAGAATACGATGCGAAAAACGAGTTTCATAAATGAAATAAAATTCAAAAATAGTAACAAAATGTGCATTGGTAGCAGCTTACAAAGATACACGCAATTCTTAAAGCGAATCTATTTAACAAGAAAATAGCAAATAAGCTTTTTAAGCACAACTCGCATCGATTTTACAAAAGCGTAGCTGAATAACCTTAAAATTCATAATTATACTTAGTTTTGTATTAGAAAGATCTATTTTAGAATAAATCAAATGGAAAAATCAAAAGAGCCAATTATTAGAGGACTCAAATCTTTACGACTGCTCACTGAACCTGGCAATTATATGTATTGTGCCTGCGGACGAACAAAGAACAATCCTTTTTGCGACGGTTCACACCGAGCAGAAACGGATATAAAACCGATTCCTGTAAATATCAAATTCAAATACGAAGTGAAGTGGTGCGATTGTAGAAAAAGCAAAAATCTTCCTTTTTGCGATCATTCGCATCGATTATTGCCCGGTTATCAGCCCAAAAAATAATTCCCAAACACCTCAGCTATTCGATGGAATCGGATTCTTATAGCTAAAGAATTCATTATCTTTAATCAAGAAATTTTAGATGTAGGTAAAAGACAATTATTATAACTACTTTTGCAAACTTTTTCAATGGGCTTTTATCAAGCCAAAAAAGCTAAGAGGATATGATTACAGTTTCAGATTTAAGAATACAATTTGGGAAACGCGTTTTGTTTCAAGACGTAAATATGAAATTTACTGCCGGCAACTGTTATGGCGTAATTGGTGCTAACGGAGCAGGAAAATCAACCTTTTTGAAAGCTATTTCTGGCGAAATTGAATCTACAGCCGGACATATTTCTTTAGGTTCCGGCGAACGTTTATCCGTTTTAAATCAGGATCACTTTGCTTTTGACGAATTTACAGTTTTAGATACCGTCATGAAAGGTCACCAAAAATTATGGGATCTGATGCAAGAGAAAGATGCGTTGTATGCTAAACCTGATTTTACAGATGAAGATGGCATTAAAGCTGCTGAATTGGAAGAAATATTTGCCGATATGGAAGGCTGGAATGCCGAAAGCGATGCCGCTTCCCTACTGAGTGATTTGGGAATCAAAGAAGAATTCCATTACACGCTTATGAAAGACATGAGCGGAAATCAAAAGGTTCGTGTTCTTCTTGCTCAAGCTCTTTTTGGTAAACCCGATAACTTATTATTGGATGAGCCAACCAACGATTTGGATTTAGAAACCGTGATGTGGTTGGAAAATTACTTAGCCAATTATGAAAATACCGTTTTGGTTGTTTCTCACGATAGGCACTTTTTGGATACGATAAGTACACATACCGTTGATATCGATTTTGGCAAAATTCAAATTTTTGGCGGAAACTATTCGTTTTGGTATCAGAGTAGTCAATTGGCTTTGAAACAAGCACAAATTCAAAATAAAAAATCGGAAGATAAAAGAAAAGAGCTGCAAGAATTTATCTCACGCTTTAGCGCCAATGTTTCCAAATCGAAACAAGCCACGAGTCGGAAAAAAATGCTTGAAAAGCTTACGATCGAAGATATTAAACCTTCCACCCGAAAATATCCGGGCATTATTTTTAACCCTGAACGCGAAGCCGGAGATAAAATACTAGAAGTTAGCGGATTAAGCGCTAGCATTGATGGCAAGACTGTATTTAAAGACGTTGATTTTTACGCGAATAAAGGCGATAAAATTGTTTTTCTTTCGAAAGATCCACGCGCAATGACTGCTTTTTTCGAAATCATTAACGGAATTCAAAAGCCCGATAGTGGGATTTATGAATGGGGACAAACCATCACTACAGCTTATTTGCCTTTGGATAATTCTGAATACTTCCGCAGTGAATTAACATTATTCGACTGGCTTTGCCAATTTACTTCAGATACAACCGATTTATACATTCGTGGATATTTAGGCAAAATGCTTTTTGCAGGTGACGAAATTCAAAAACGAGTAAGTGTTCTTTCCGGAGGCGAAAAAATCAGATGCATGATTTCTAAAATGATGCTGATTAATGCCAATGCTTTGATTCTTGATACACCAACCAATCACCTCGATTTGGAATCGATCCAAGCATTTAATAATAACTTAATCAAGTTTCCTGGAAATGTGTTTATGTCGTCGCACGATCATGAATTTATTCAATCTGTTTGTAATCGCGTTATTGAACTAACTCCGAATGGAATTATTGATAAAATGATGGATTACGACGATTATATTGCAGATGATAAAATTCAGGCACTTAGAGATTCGATGTACAATTAATCGTTTTGAAAGGCTGGATTTACCTTTTCTTCCTATTCAAACTCTCCTTCTTATCTTTTAATTTCTTGGTCAATTCTTCGCGTTGTTTTGTACGATGTTGGAAAAACGAATTGATAAAACCAAATATGATTCCGATTCCTATAAAAATATAAACGACCGTAAAAATTTTCCCAGCATCAGTTTGCGGAGCAAGATCGCCATAACCTACTGTTGTTAATGTAATTGCTGAAAAATAAAAGGCATCCAACCATTTCCATCCTTCCACAAAATGATAAA
>JAFGHU010000229.1 GCA_016929955.1 Bacteroidales bacterium
ATTGATGAAGTTCTAGGAATGAAATAATTTTTTTACAATTAGTGAAGCTACCTTTTAGAAATGCATCTATGAGGTAGCTTTTTTAATAATAAACAACAACAATGGCAAAAAAAAATATTACCGATTCGTGTTCTTTCTGCGGCCGATCAAAAGACGATGTTAATCTTTTAATTGCAGGATTTAACGCGCATATTTGCGATTCTTGCATCGATCAAGCCTATTTGATTTTAAAAGAAGAACTTCAAGGTCACGACAATCTAACTGATTTTAATTCAGCTAAGTTGATGAAGCCGGTGGAAATCAAGTCGCATTTAGATGAGTATGTTATCGGTCAGGATGCGGCAAAAAGAATGCTTTCTGTGGCAGTATATAATCATTATAAACGTTTAACACAACCTGAAAACAAAAAATTTGCCGATGTAGAGATTGAAAAATCGAATATGATTGTAGTTGGCGAAACCGGAACAGGTAAAACCTTACTCGCCCGAACAATTGCTCGTATATTACATGTGCCTTTTGCTATAGTTGATGCTACAGTATTAACCGAAGCCGGTTATGTTGGCGAAGATGTAGAAAGTATTTTGTCGAAACTTTTGCAAGCCGCTGATTTTGATGTAAAAGCAGCCGAACGTGGTATTATTTTTATTGACGAATTGGATAAAATTGCTCGCAAGAGTGATAATCCAAGCATAACACGCGATGTTTCGGGCGAAGGCGTTCAACAAGCACTTTTAAAATTACTCGAAGGGACAATTGTTAATGTGCCACCTCAGGGCGGACGAAAACATCCTGAGCAAAAAATGATTCAGGTCGATACCAAGAATATTTTATTCATTGCCGGAGGAGCCTTTGATGGTATCGAACGAAAAATTGGATCACGCCTAAAAGCCAATATGTTAGGCTATGGTGCAAAAAAAGAAACAGGACAAATTGATAAGAAAAATCTCTTGCAATACATTACCCCGGGCGATTTAAAATCGTATGGATTAATACCTGAAATCGTTGGTCGTTTACCTATTGTTACTTTTTTGAATCCACTCGATGAAGAAGCATTAAAACGGATTTTAACCGAGCCTAAAAATGCATTGGTTAAGCAATATGCTAAATTGTTCGATATGGATAATATCCAACTCGATTTTCAGGAAAGCGCAGTTGATTTTGTGGTTGAAAAAGCTTTGGTATCGAAAATAGGTGCCCGTGGCCTGCGTTCTATAATGGAAGCCATTATGTCGGATGCTATGTTTGAAATTCCATCGGAGAAAAGCATTAAAATGCTTAAAGTTGATCGTAAATATGCCGAGGAAAAGTTGGATCAAAATAAAGGGAACAAGCAAAAAGTTGCTTAATCTTTTCCTGATCTGATTATTTCTTGCCGATATTGCGTATAAGTCTTTATTTTTGTATGCTATATTGTAGATTTGTGGCTTATGAGAGCTTTCGTGTTTTCCGTTTTCTTTATTGTTTTTAGCGCGATTACATTTGCTCAGCAGTTGGATACCGTCATTTCGCAAGCGAATATTCAATCCGGCGATACGCTGCTAATTAAGCAGCTTGACGAAGTCGAAGTGTTCCCTAAATTTAAGCATAGATATCAGCAAAGACGATACGATCGCCTGGTACGCTATGTAAAAAAAGTGTATCCTTATGCCCAGATTGCGGCGGATAAGATGCATGAATATGAAGAAGTGTTGCTCAATACTCCCGATCGGGGAGAACAGCGCAAAATTATGAAACAAGTCGAAGAAGAAATTTACGCAGAGTGGGAGGGCGATTTAAAAGAGCTCACCTATATGCAAGGAGGCATCTTATTAAAATTGATCGATAGGCAAACGGGCGAATCGTCGTATGAGTTGGTTAAAGAATTTAGAGGTAGCTTTAGGGCTTACTTTTATCAGTCGTTTGCCCGACTGTTTGGTTTTAACCTAAAAGAAAGATACAATCCAAAAGAAAACTATTACGATCAGCAGATTGAATACGTTGTGCATCTGATCGAAACCAATCGTTTATGAATTTAATATAAGAGTTAATTCGCTGTAATTAAAAGGTTTTCTCAGCATTCCGTTCATTCCGGATTTACGGCATTTTTCACGAATTCCCGGATAATCTTCGGCAGTTAGAGCTATAATTTTCGGAGGCATCACAATTTTTAATTCTTTGTCTAAACTTCGCATCGCTTCGCTAACCTGGAAACCATCGAGCTCAGGCATCTTTAAATCCATCAATACCAAGTCAAATTCCATTCTACGGTATTTAGAAATGGCATCTTTACCTGTTCTCGACACTTCAACGGTATAGCCAAGTCGATTTAAGCTGGTTGTAGCAATTTTCTCATTAATCAAATTATCTTCAACTAGCAGTATGCGCAAATCTTTAGGCGTATCGTCGAGGCTTTGACTCTGTTGTTCTTTGTATTTTGCCGGGACTAAAGACCCAATTTCATTCGCTAAATGTACAAGTTTAACAGGTTTGTTGATATAGCCGGCATAGCCAACTTCCTTCAGTTTTTTCAGTGGAAACAAATTAGCAGTAGCAGAAACAAGAATGATATCGGCTCTGCTTAATTGCGAACTGCTTCTCAGTTTTTGAATTACTACAGTATCAAGCGTATCGCGGTATTCTCTATCCAATAAAATAATGTCATAAACTGTAGTTTCGGTGCTTGCTCCGGCAAAGTAATTATAGGCTTCTGCCGGATTCGTAAAATCTTTGGCGGCTATACTCAAACTTTGCAGGTATTTCATCATAATTTTTCGACTGATCTCGTTTTCTTCAATTAAGATCACATTCATTCCGCTATATGAAATATTCAAATCGCGTTTAGTAATATCCAAACGACTTGTTGTTTTGAGTAAACTCGCTGTAAACCAGAAAGTGCTTCCTTCGCCTTCTATACTTTCAAAGCCCATTTTACCTCGCATAAGCTCGCAAATTTTGCGCGAAACGGCCAAAGTAGTTCCGGGTTCGTTGGAGTCGAGGAATCGCAAGCGATCAATTCGGGTAATCGTATTGTAAAGTGCTTTTTGTTTAGCCATACTCATTCCAATGCCGGTATCTTCAACCTTAAATTTTAAGGTTACTTTATCCACGGCATTTTCGATACGTTCTACAAAAATCACAATTTGTCCATTTTCGGTATAACGAATGGCATTGTAAATCATATTGAGCAAAATTTCTTTTATCCGTATGGGATCGCCCATTAAGGTTTGGGGAATTTTTGGCTCAACAAAAATACTTAATTCCAGCCCTTTTTTATTGACGTCGCCATTAACCAAATCCCCAATTCCATAAATGACATCGTGTACATTAAAAGGAACATTATCAAGTTCAATATCGTCAGAAGCTAATCGACTTCTATCGAGTAAGTTATTAACAACTGTAAGCAGATTATTGGATGATATCACCAAATCGTCCATATACTCGCTTTGCTCTTTTGATATTTGTGTCTTTTTTAATAAATCGATAATCCCAACAATACCATTCATAGGCGTTCTTATGCTATGCGATATAGACGACCAAAACTCAGATTTACTCAAGTTTAAACTATCTATGGTACTATAGCTGTTTGCTTTGTATCGTTTTACTTTTTGTTGCAACAACAAAATTACAAAACCCAAAACGGCAATGATAAGGATTAAAAATATCAGGAGAACACCAAGCGTATTTATCATATTAAATTTTATCTTATTTTCAGTAAGTTAAATTACAGTATTTAAAAAAGTTATTCGGTGCAATTTTCTCTTTTTATTAACAATGAAATTTGAATAAGTATTTGATAAGTAAAAAATGAATAGGCTTAACCTGGCGTGTAATTGTTTGATAATTAGTTAAAAACTAAATAATATGCTTCTTGCGACAATAGAAGCAAGATCGTTGCCAAATATTTTTAAAATAAATGCGATAAAATTTGTAGATTTGTCCTTCCAAAAAAAATAGGAAAAAAGCAGAATTGTATGTCTGTATTTTTAATTAGCAAAAGACAACAATAGAATTGAAAATCAGGCATTAACTCAGAAATTTAATATAAAATTTAGTAAAATGGCTAAAGAAAACAATCAGAAAAATGTATACCTGTTCGGTGATAAAAAAGCGGATGGTAATGCAACAATGAAGAATCTTTTAGGTGGTAAAGGCGCAAACCTTGCCGAAATGAATTTAATTGGTGTTCCGGTTCCTCCGGGTTTCACCATTACTACCGAAGTTTGTACGGTGTACAACGAAAAAGGCAGTGAATTTGCCATCGAAATGATCAAAAGCGAAGTAGAAGCCGCTGTTAAGGCAGTTGAAGAAATGACTTCTACTAAGTTTGGCGACAAAGAAAATCCTTGTTTATTATCCGTTCGTTCAGGTGCTCGTGCTTCTATGCCCGGTATGATGGACACCGTCTTAAATTTAGGTTTGAATGATGTTGCCGTTGAAGGAATTGCAAAAAAATCGGGTAATGAGCGTTTTGCCTGGGATTCTTACCGTCGTTTTGTACAAATGTACGGCGATGTTGTAATGGGAATGAAACCAGAGTCGAAAGAAGATATTGACCCTTTTGAAGAAATTATCGAAACGATTAAAGAAGAAAGCGGAGTTAAAGACGACAACGATTTATCTGTTGATAGTTTAAAAGATATGGTAGCTCGTTTTAAAGCTGCCGTTAAACAACAAACCGGAAAAGATTTTCCTGACGATCCTTGGGAGCAATTATGGGGTTCTGTGATGGCTGTTTTTGATAGTTGGATGAACGACCGCGCGATTTACTACCGTAAACTGAACGATATCCCTGCTGAGTGGGGGACCGCTGTTAACGTTCAAGCTATGGTATTCGGAAATATGGGTAAGAATTCGGCTACAGGTGTTGCTTTTACGCGTGATGCAGCTACCGGAGAAAATATTTTCAATGGTGAATATTTAATTGATGCTCAAGGCGAAGATGTGGTTGCCGGAATTCGTACTCCTCAAGAAATTACCTTAGAAGGATCTAAACGCTGGGCTGCCTTAGCCGGAGTTAGCGAAGAAGAGCGCGCTGCAAAATATCCTTCATTAGAAGAAGCCATGCCAGCGATCTATAAAGAATTGAATGAGATTCAACAAAATCTCGAAAAGCATTATAGAGATATTCAGGATTTAGAGTTTACTGTTCAGGATGGCAAATTGTGGATGTTACAAACCCGAAGCGGAAAACGTACCGGAGCAGCCATGGTAAAAATTGCCATGGATATGCTTAAAGAAGGCGTAATTACTGAGAAAGAAGCTTTATTGCGTGTTGAGCCAAACCGTTTGGACGAATTATTGCACCCTGTTTTTGAAAAATCAGCCATTGGAAAAGCCCACGTGGTAACCAAAGGTTTGCCTGCATCGCCAGGTGCTGCCACCGGACAAGTTGTTTTCTTTGCTGATGAGTGTGATAAATACCCAAATTCTATTTTAGTTCGTATCGAAACATCGCCTGAGGATTTAGAAGGAATGAATATTGCGAATGGTATTTTAACTGCTCGTGGAGGGATGACTTCTCACGCCGCCGTTGTTGCTCGTGGTATGGGAAAATGTTGTGTATCGGGTGCCGGAAATGCAAAAATAAATTACAAAACCAGAACGATGATTGCCGATGGTAAAACCTTTAAAGAAGGCGATTGGATTTCGTTGAATGGTTCTACAGGTGAAGTATACGATGGAAAAATAGATACAATCAAGCCTGAATTGAGTGGTGATTTTGGTGATTTAATGAAATTGGCCGATAAATATGCGGTAATGTTGGTTCGTACCAATGCCGATACACCTCACGATTCTAAAGTGGCTCGCGATTTTGGAGCACAAGGAATTGGTCTTTGTCGTACCGAACATATGTTCTTCGAAGAAGATAAGATTCGCCCAATGCGCGAAATGATTCTTGCTGAAAACGAAGCTGGTCGTCGCGAAGCCTTAGATAAATTATTGCCTTTACAGCGTACCGACTTTGAAGGAATTTTTGCCGCTATGCACGATCTTCCTGTAACCGTTCGTTTGCTCGATCCACCTTTGCATGAGTTTATCCCTCACGAAGAAGCCAATCAAAAAGAAATGGCTGAGGAAATGGGCATTAGCGTAGAGGAAATTAAAGCAAAAGTAGAAGCTTTACACGAGTTTAACCCGATGTTGGGTCACCGTGGTTGCCGTTTAGGTAATACTTATCCTGAAATTACAGAGATGCAAGCACGTGCCATTATCGAAGCAAGTTTGAACCTGAAAGAAAAAGGCATTACTGCTAAACCTGAAATTATGGTTCCGCTTACAGGTACAAAAGCAGAAATGAAAATGCAGGAGCAAATTGTTCGTTCTACCATCGAGAAAGTTTTTGAAGAAAGAAATGATAGCATCGAATATCTTGTAGGTACTATGATTGAAGTTCCTCGTGCTGCTTTAACTGCTGATGAAATGGCAGAATCAGCTGAGTTCTTCTCTTTCGGAACTAACGATTTAACGCAAATGACCTTTGGTTATTCGCGCGATGATGCCGGAAAATTCTTGCCTATCTATCTTGATAAAGGCTTATTAGAAAATGAACCTTTCCAGGTATTGGATCAAACAGGTGTTGGTAGCTTAATGCGTATCGCTGTTGAAAAAGGCCGTAAAACGCGCCCTAATATCAAAATTGGTATTTGCGGTGAGCACGGTGGTGAGCCAAGCTCAGTTGAATTCTGTAATACTTTAGGATTTAACTACGTAAGCTGTTCTCCATTCCGTGTGCCAATTGCTCGTTTGGCAGCTGCTCAGGCGAATATTAAGCAAGGTACCTGGAATAAAGATAAAGCTTCAGATCAATTGAAAGACAGCGCTAAAAATGTTGGCGATGTTTTAGGTGCTGAATTTACCGAACTTGAAAAAGAAGCCAAAAAAGCGGCTAAAGTGGTTCGTAAAGAAGCTGAAAAAGAGATCAAGCGTCTCCAATCAGAAGCTAAGGATGTAATCAAGAAGCTAAAAAAAGAGTTGAAGAGCTTTAAAAAATAATTTACTGTTCCTCATTAATTTGAAAGGGATTGCGGAAGTGATCCCTTTCTTTTTTTAACTTTGTTTTTATGAAAAAAAGAATAGCATTGGTTTTGTCGAGCGGTGGCGCCCGCGGAATAGCTCATATTGGCGCTATCGAAGAGTTAGAAAGTCGTGGTTATGAAATAAGGGCTATTTCCGGAACTTCTATGGGTGCATTGGTCGGAGGTATTTATGCCGAAGGTGGACTTGCTTTGTATAAAGAGTGGATGTTAACTTTAGACCGTATGGATGTTTTTAGTTTGGTCGATTTTACAATTAGTGGACGAGGTTTGGTTAAAGGCGAAAAGGTATTGCAGGAAATGAAAAAAATCATTCCGGATACCTGCATCGAAGATCTTCGTATTCCTTATGCGGCCATTGCTACGGATATTATTAACGGCAAAGAAATCGTGTTCGAAACAGGAAGTTTATATGATGCCATTCGGGCTTCGGTATCTATTCCAACGGTGTTTACGCCTTTTGAATATCAGGGTTTAACCTTGGTTGATGGTGGCGTGGTTAATCCTGTGCCTATTAACAGGGTAAAAAGAAGTCCGGATGATTTATTGGTTGTAGTTGACGTAAATGCTGCAATTCCGTACAAGAAAAAAGGAAAAGCGCAGGAAAAGAAAGAAGAAAATCAGTTGATCGAAGACAAGCGTTTTAGTAAATATGTGCATTTACTTACGCATAAATTTAACTCGATGATCCCCAAAAACGAAAAAGATAAATTGGGATATTTTAACCTGCTGAATAAAACCAGCAACCTTATGGCGCATCAATTGTCGCAGATGTCTATAGAAAAGGGAAAGCCGGATGTGCTGATAAATGTCCCTCACGAATCTTTCGGGGTTTTTGATTTTTATAAAGCCGCAGAGCTGGTTCAACTCGGTAGGGAACAAACCAGGCAGGCTTTGGATGCTTTTGAGCGAAAAGAATGAGGTTAAGGTTGAGGCAAAGAATGAGGTTAAGGTTGAGGCAAAGAATGAGGTTAAGGATAAGGTTGAGCAATGCGCTGTAGGTGCAAAATAAACCCTATTGTAACGCGAGATAAAAACAAAACTATCTGTGTTATGGGAACGCGTTATAAACGCGCACCAGCGGGGGTGCAAACTATTGGTAGCCTAGGGTAAGCGAAAGAAAATCCCAAAGGGATGCCTTTGGCAGAGCGCAGCCCTAGGTTAAGTAACGAACGAAAGAAAAGAGCCGCCCGATTAAAGAGAGAAAGCGGAATTTCTTTTGGCGGCGATATAGTCGCGATTGGTGGTTAGGTATTGGCTGTTTTCAAGCGATCAAAGTTTCAAAAAAGGGTTCAAAAAGTTATACCACTCCCAAGGGGATGCCTTTGGCAAAAGGAACACGAAGGAATGCGCAAAGGTGCACAAAGGGAGGGTGTTAAGGAGTTAAGAGGTTAAGAAGTGATGGAGTTAGGGAGTGATGATTGATTATTGCGCTGTAGGTGCAAAATATTGGTAGCCTAAGGTAAGCGAATGCAATTCCCAACGGGATGCCTTTGGTAGAGCGCAGCCCTAGGTTAAGTTTTCCGCGAGCTTCGCAGTCCGGCAGTACGAGAAGCTAGAAGGAAGATTCCACGTTTTAGCCGAGTCAGAACCTCCCATGTTTTATCGCCTTTGTTGTGCATAGTTGTTATTAATTTGATTGACAATTTCTTTAAATATTGTTCTCCAGGAATCAACATTTTTATCCATTTTTCCCATTCTTACAATAATGATTTTTTCTTTTGGGAAAATGAACAGATACTGTCCTAAATGCCCTGTTCCAGCTATACTTTCAATTTCATAAGTGAATTCTTTTTTATTTGCATAAATCCACCAAAAGTTTCGATAATATAGATTATCTGCAAACTCCGATAATTTGTATTTCTCTGAAATATTAAAACTATAATCCATCCAGCTTTGGGATAACAACTGTTTCCCATTCCAATTTCCTTTATTCAATACAAGTCGTCCAAACTTTGCAAAATCTACAGCACTAATATTTAGCCCGCTTTCCATTTTTGTCATTCCTGATTCTTTAGTATCCATACTCCAAGAACCTGAATATTCCATATTCATTTCATTCCACAACTTCTGTTCGAAGTATTTTGCTGGCGGAAGTTTAGCGACTCTTTCAAGTATCATTCCAATAAGAATTGGATTATAGGAATTATATTTAAAGTGACTTCCAGGTTCATATTCCAACGGTAATTCCATTATTCTTTCTCTCAATTTAGGGTAATAATAAGCCTTTGGCTTGTCTCCCCAAGGTAAGTCGTGGTCTTTAAATTGAATGCCACTGCGCATATCCATCAGATGCGAGATGAGTAATTTCTGGTAGCTAGAGTCAGTATTGATTAAGTTTGGAATATATTTTACAACGGGGTCATTTATGCTATTAATGAGATGTTCATCAATTGCTGCTCCGGTTATGAGAGATGTAATTGATTTTGCGACAGAAAAAGACGTATTTATTGAATTTCTTTGATAACCGTTCAAATATTTTTCATATAACAAAGTGTCATTTTTGATGACCAAAAAAGCGGTTGTACCAGAGTTTTCTAATATGTCTAACAGTTTTGAATCCTTTCTTTCTTGTACTTTGAGGTTGTCGAGATTGTTATTCAGATTTTTAATAAAATAGAAAGGTTTTATGGAAGCTTCAAAATTATAATTAGGAAAGTTTTTATAGTCCTCGATATCAGAAGCTCGCCATTTTATAAATCTTCCAAAATATGTTTTTGTGCTGGAAGTAGTATAAAATATGGCAATAGCTGCTAAAATAAAAAGTGATATGTAAAAATTTTTTCTCATTCTTGTCTTGGTTTCTAGTGATTGAGCCAATTATGCACAACTCCTTGTATCCCAGCAAATATACTCTTTTACCCTAAATTTTGTCGGATAAGCTACTGTTTATTGGTTTTAAAGGTCGTAAAATGTTTCATGCAAAAAGAAAGACTTAATCGGAGATTAAGCTTAGCAGGGTTTTAGCGTTTAAAGAAACTCAAAAAGCTTTATAGCTAAGGCTGAGGTTATGGATGAGGTTAAGGTTAAGGATGAGGTTAAGGCTGAGGATGAGGATGAGCATTGCGCTGTAGGTGCAAAATAAACGCTATTGTAACGCGAGATAAAAACAAAACTATCTGTGTTATGGGAACGCGTTATAAACGCGCACCAGCGGGGGTGCAAAATATTGGTAGCCTAGGGTAAGCAGCGAACGAGAGAAAAGAGCCGCCAGCCTAATGATAGAAAGCGGGATATCTTTTGGCGGCGATACAGTTGCGGTATGTGGTTGGTAGATTGGGGAAGTAAAAGACTGGGTTACGCGTTTTGAGAATCTCAAACAGCATATGGGCATGCGTTAGAAACGTGCGCAAGTTAGTACGGTCGTTTGAACTTATTGTATAAGCGTTTGAACTTTTAGTACGGTCATTTGAACTTTTTGTGTGAGCGTTTGAACCTTTGGTAAGGGAGTTTTACCAATTTGTACGGTAGTTTGAACATTTAGTATGCGCGATTTATCTTACTGTATGGCCGTTTGAACTTTTCGTAGGGTCGTTTGAACGCGATGCTTCATATTATGAAAAGTTCAGGCCGCAAATTAAAAAAGTGGGAGGCGGCCTTGAACTTTTCGGGGGGCTATTTATTAATTCAATCTTGGCGTTGAAAACCTTAAGCCGCTGATGGCTTTGTATTGGGGGCTAGTGCTTCCAAATATGGATTTAACATATAATTTTACGTCCAGCGCAATATCGACCAGGCCTGTATTTTCGGTGTATAGGATATTGTTTCTTTCGATACGTGCGTTATTGAGCGGGATTTCGGAATTGATAACGGTCGTATTTAAAGTTACAAAATTGGTATAGAGCTCGGTTAATGCAGCTGTTTGCAATACAGGCTCGTTGGGGGCATAACCAGGATCGGACTCGAGCAGCTTAATCAGTTTGTCGAAATTCTCGATGCGGTTGTCGTAACTCATATGCGAAGCCGAGATATGATTTTCTTCAGATTCGTCGTTGCTAATGGCTTTGGCGCGGCGGCCTTGCAATAAACGGACAAGCGTAAGGACCGAGTCCTGGAATTCGTCGGAGACATCCGATACTTTTACCGCAGAATTAACACGGGTAATGAGCTTAGAAAAGGGTTTAAAAGCAGCCATCCGATTATCTACAGCGTTTTCGTAGGCAGGCTCAAGGGCATTGATGGCCGACAGCGCATCTTTGCCGGCCGTCAGCTTTTCGTTAAGGGCAAGCAGGGTTAATGATTCCTTAGACGGGTTGTAAGTAGCGCCTAAGGCCGTGACGTTGCTAATTAAGATTTCGAAATTGGTCACATTTTTTGCGTGACCGGTGTTTGATGAACTAGTCATAAGAATAAAAATTTAAATGTGTATGCTATTTTATTAATTAAAAAATTGTGACTAAGCCATAGCATATTAAGCTTAGAAAAAATCTTCATTCTAAGGTATATACCGTTCACATTTAATTTCTCTCTTTCTGTTTGTTTGAATTTTGGAGATTCCAACAAAACAGGACTCAAGCCCAAAAACTTAACCGGAATGAATTGTTAAATTAAGGGGAGTCATTAATGGGTAGTAATGTTAGTATGCTGTAAAGTTAGGAAACTGATATAGCATATATCAAGTTTTTTTTTGAAAAAATGAATTTTTTATGGATTAGTAGGTTTTGGCTGTTGGATTTTGGCAAGGGGTTTAGCTGCGCCGGAAAGCTCTCGTGCGGTTATAACGCGGGATAAAAACAAAATGATATGCGTTATAAGCACGCTTTGCAAACGCGCGCAAACGGGGGTTAATTAATAGATTTTTCTACAATAGCTATTTCCTCCTCCGTTAAATTATAAAGCTGATAGACTATTTGGTTAATGCTGTTTTCGAAATAGTCTATTTTGCTTTGGATTTGCTCAATTCTTGAAGGGATTTTGGTTTCTGCTTTTTCTTGGTTGAGCTGTAAAAGTTGGTCGACTAGTTTTGTGATTTCATCGATTGAGATTTTATTTTCAGTTGTAAATTGAGGAAGAGGAAATCTTTTACAATTCTGAATCAAAATCTTTTGAAAAAGATTCTTTGAAAGATCAAGATATTTATTCTTGTGATAAAAATTAATCAAATTCGAATTTAGAATACCAAGAAGATATTTTATATTAATTATTGCATCGCTTTTTAAAATAATATTGAAAATAGATTGAGTATTATAAAGCTCCAAATTAGTATATCCCGCATAAATTTTCATTGGATTTCCACTAATAATCTGACGCACTAGTATTCTTTCTTCCGTAAAAAACTTTTTTTGCCTTGGAGCGCCAAGCCAGTCACCATAACTTATATATTCTTTTTCGCCCCATTTTATATAATACCGCGAAACATCTGCACCTTGTAAAACAGGTTTAAATGTTTCGTTTTTTTGAGTTGCAGAATGAAAGACACGTTCTTTTATCTGATTTTCAGAATGCCCTTTATATTTATCATATGGAGTAATTCCTAAAGTGAGCTCACACTGGGATTGTAGCTCTATTTTATTTTCATCAATTTTATTTAAAAGACTTTTAATTGTTTTATTTGAAAAGATATCAAGTGATGCATACTCGTTCTTTAAGCAATCTTTAGTGTTTATTAAATTAACCTCTTTTGCGTTTTTGATAGAAATATCAGAAATAGTATCTTTTCTATCATAAATAATGCATTCTGCTTCTTTCTTTTCGCTACCAATAGTAATGATAATAGTTTCTGCTTTAACTCTTTCAAAGGTATTATCTGGAAGACGAATAATATCTTCAATCCCCCATTTTTCAAATATGAACCGCCTTAAATTTTCGTAAGAACTTTGAAATAAAATAGAGTTAGGTATTATAAAACCAAACTTTCCTTTTTCATTCATCAAAGTAAGCCCTTGTTCTATAAAAATAGCATAAAGATTAATTCTGTTTGCAGTTGTCTTAAACTTTTTAAAATAATAATCTGTCAATTCCTTCGGATGTCCTTTTATATCAACCCAAGGCGGATTCCCAATCACTGCATCAAAGCCGCCTTGTTTAAACACAAGAGGAAAGGCTTTTTGCCAAGAGAAGGGTTTTACTTTTTTCTCTAAGCCGAAATCGAGTTCATATGCGTAAAAATCTATATCTATCAAACTGTTGCCGCTTTTGATATTGTGTTCGAGGGTAGGTAGAACGCGCTCGTGAAACAAAGAAAACTGATTGGCAATAGATGCCGATGTTTCGCCTTCCATAGCTTTTAAGAGCAGACTGAGCTTGGTAACTTCAACGGCGTTTACATCAATATCAACTCCGTAAATATTGTTTAATAAAATGCGCTTCTTTTCAGCGCTGGTTAAGTTTCCTTCGGGAGTTAATGGATTGTTTTTTTTGCCCTTCGAAACTTTGCCTTTTTTAGAATAATAGTTTTTATGGTAATCGAGCAAATATTGGTAAGCCCCTAGTAAGAAGCTTCCGCTACCACAAGCAGGGTCAACAATTTTTAAATTACTAATATCATCGGGCTTTTTGCCCTTGATGAGTTTCCCAACAGTATTTTTTACAATATATTCAACAATGTATTCGGGCGTGTAATAAACGCCACCCGCTTTACGTACTTCGGGTTTTTCTTCTATTTTGGCGTGATGTGCAGGCGTAATGCGAATTACTTTTCCGAGAAATTGTTCGTAGGCAGAACCAAGAATTTCGACCGATAAAACGGAGAATTCGTAGGGGCTTTCGGGGTAATACATTTCCGAAAGAATAACTTTGATAATTTTGTTGGGGATGCTTAAGTTTTGGCTAATGGCATCTTTTTTAAAATCGAATAAGCCTGAATTGTACTTAGCGTCGGCATCTTTAAAAATGAGAAAAAGGTTTTTGTAATAGTCGCCTTGTTTTAACGCTGTTTTAAGGTTTCCGTAGGGTTCAACGCCGCGATCTTCTGCAATACGCAAGAAAATTAAGCGATCGATTGTAATTTGCACCACGTAGTTTAACTCATCTTCGTCGAGTTCTTTATTGTGCCAACTAATTGCGGTAGCTAAGTAACTCCGCCAATTATCGAGCGAAATAAGAAATTCTTTGTCGACTGTAGCCGTTCCTTTTTTGTTTGCTGTTCCTTTAATAAATTTATCGAAACTGCCTTTTAACACCCGTTCTTTTGAGAAGGTATCCCAAAGGAAATCGAATTCAGTTAAATAATTGTTGTATGTGAGGTATTTAATGCGTGCGACAGAAGCTTTGTCTTTAGGAAGCGGCTTTTTTGTGCAATCGTAAATGGCAAACTCTTCGAAATCGGTTATTACACTGATTGGTAATTTAGCACTCCAACCGTAACGACGAACTTGATAAGCGGGGAGTATATCGTTTTTGATGGCAATACTGGGTTTTTTGGCTTCGACAAAGAACAGGCGTTTACCGCCTGAAAGACGGAAAGAATAGTCGGGTGCTTTTGTGGCACGACCGACTTTTACTCTGTCTTCGTGGATGACTTCGCGGTAAGCTTCGGCATAACCTTCTTCGTTATCGATATCCCAACCTAGCGCTTTAAAAAAGGGATCAATAAAATCGCGACGTGTTTGAGTTTCGTTATAAGATGTTTTTTTGTAGGAGTCGATTTGTTCTGAGAAACGAGCGACTAATTCAGCTATTTTATTATAAGCGGTTTCTTTATTAATCATTTTTTATTTGATTGGAAATAATGATACTAAGATAGGGAATTAAAAGTGATTAAGAAAAACGGGTAAGGTTAAAAAATAGCTCTTTTGCAAACAAGGATTTGTGAGTTGATTTGTGTGTTTTGCAAATGTGCTGTATCTGGGATTAGATTGCATATTGTGTTCTTTGTTCTTTTTGGAGTATTGGGATTTTGTTTTGTTAATGGATGGCAATATGGCTAGTGGCGGTTTGAGGGCTTCGATATTATCCACCGGTACAATCCTTGATGTTAGGTAGAAAGTTTCAAACACCCACAGCCCACGCCATTAGTTATATTGCGTGTTAGCCCATCGTTATTCTATTTCTTCGTATTCTTCTACCAAGTCACTTTCAATATGTTCTTTTCCGTGAATTTTGTCGTGGCATTTAGTACAAAGAACCATAATATTGTCTAATTCGGATTTTCCTCCTTTTGCATACATCTCTTTATGGTGATATTCTGCTTCTTTGTAGTCTTTGAATTCTATTTCGCAATTTGGATATTCACATTTACCTTCTGCTTTTCTAAATGCGTAAATTTTTTCTTCATCATTTATTTGTCGTCTATCATCCAATTCCGAAACATTGTATTTGGCTAAAAACTCATCAATTAGAATTTTTTTGCGAAGAGTTAATATTTTTTCTGACCAACCACCTCTTACGTTATCATAAAATCTTTGATAATTAGCTTTTGAACTTCTAAAAGATTCGTCATATACCTTAGAGTGGAATGATTTTATAAATGTTCTTAAATTTTCTTCTTGTCCTTTGAGTGAATATCCAATTTTCAAATCTCTAACCATTGTGTAAAGAGCAATTACCCACGCATGTTTTTCAAGATATTTATAATTTCCGGGCTTTTTGGGGAAGCATTTTTCGAGAAAATTTAATACACTTATTGCGTTTTTGTATTCTTTAGCATTTTTCCCCAATTCTTTATGCTGGTCAAAGAAATTATATAATTCATTAGAACCCATTTGCTTAGAACCATACATTTCATAAAATAAGATTCTTGCTGCATCTGGATAAACACCATACCTATTTTGTGAAATTCCAATTGAATATTTCATAAAATCGTGATGAGCAATTTCTCGCATACATTCTACAATGGTACCAGGATTTGCATTTAATCTTTCTCCAAGTTGTAAAGGTTTACCACGTTGAAGTCTTGAGAATATTAATCTAACTCTTTCATCATCATAGTCCTCCATAATGTGAAAGGTTAAATTATAATTTAGAAAAGTCTCTTTTTGGCTATCAGATAATGCTTTCTCTCCATTGAAAGTTAATCCGTGATTTTCTTCTCCAGAGAATTTCTTATTTAAGGATAATTTATTGTCATAAAACTCTTGAATACAATGAAGTCGTTGTTGTCCGTCAACAATATAAAATTTCTCTTCGTCTGATTTATAATTCATAAAGAAGATTGGAATAGGTTCTCCTTTTAATACAGTATCAATTAGACATTGCTTGTCCAATTTAGACCAAGCGTCAACTGGTCTCTGGTAAGTATGGTCGACTTTGTATTTATTTCTGTCGTTTATGAACTTTTGTATTGTTGGCATATTTTATTTTTTTTAATGTTGCCTAACGTTTTGGCTATGTGCAGTGCGGGATTTCGAAGCTTTTACTATTCTCTCCCGACTTAGCCAAATCTAATTTTTTCATTAATTACTATTTTACCAAATCAGCTATTTGGCGGATTTAGGAAACGGGAGAGCTGCCAGAACTCCGACAAAAGCCCGCATTGCATATGAGCCTTTGTTGTG
>JAFGHU010000230.1 GCA_016929955.1 Bacteroidales bacterium
ATAAAAGCCGATCGTTCGGAAGCTTTTTTTAGCATCAAAGGAGGCGTTGTTGAAGTACTTCAGAATAAAGTTTTAATATTGGTTCAGTAAGCAATAACTAATTTTTTAGAAGCCTGATTCTAAGCAGAGTCAGGCTTTTTTAATAAAACCCTATGCGTAAAGTAATTAAAATATTTATTCTTCTGTTTGCAAGTCTTAGCTTTAGTTCTTGCATCGAGTTGGTTGAAGAAATAAAAATAAATCCCGATTTATCGGGCGAATACCATTTGTATATCGAGCAAAACAATCTTACGCGCTTATTAAATTCACTTAGCGACAATATCGATTTATCCGAATTGCAAACCCGCTTGCAAGTTTTAAAACAACAAGAAGGAATTAGTCAGCTTATAACGGATATTCATCCAAAAAAAAGTCGTTTTTCAATCCGTTTTCATTTTTCAGATGCTAAAAGTCTTACAAAAGCCTTTTATGCCAGTTTAGGCGCCAAAAAACAATGCTATAACAAAGCTTTTTTAAAAGTAAATTCAAGAAGAATTAAGCGCCCGAACTTAACCCCATATTTGGTTAAATATGCCAAGAGCAAGGATTTGAAACTCACAAATCAAAGTCATAAAATTCTGGACTATTTGGATTACAGTTACCGCATCACTAGTTCAAAAAAGATAAAGTCAGCCTTTCCTCCATCCAGCGAACAAAACCAAAGACACTATATCCGGCGCTATACAGTGAACGATTTATTGATAAACGAACAAAGCACAAAAAGCGTTATCCGCTTAGAAAATTAGTTATCAATGTGTTTCAACCATCTCGAGCTGCGCAGGTATCGACATATGCTGTTGCACCAAACGCCAAACGCCCTCTTTTTTTTGCATTACACCTGTAAAACGGATGCCCTCAAAAGTCATTGCTTTATCTTCGTAAACAAAATTGTAGTTTAAAGCTTCGAAAAACCAAGCAACCGTTGCGTCATCATTCATCCAAATCGATTGATCGGTTATTGAAATTAGGGTTTCTTCAAAATTGCCAAACTGCTTTTTTATAGCGCTGCTAATTTCATCCCAACCTTCCAGTTTTTCGTCACTCTCGGTTCCGATTAAGAAAGCATCATCAGAAGGATACCAAATGTCTTCGATCATTTCAAAATTTCCGGTTTCTGAAGCGGTAACCAAATTGTCGAGCAGTTGAGAAATTTCCATTTTCTCTTTTTCAAAATCAACTTTTTCGACAGGGCTTTCTTTCTTTTCATTCATGCAGGAACCAAAAAGAAAAAGGGCTATTAAAATCAGGAATAAGTTCATTAATTTTTTCATATACACCTCCGATTTTAAAAATTGAATCACTTCAAAGTTAATCAAATCGTAGAGAAAAAGAAAGGATACAAGAGGAAAATTGAGGAAATAAAAAAACCCGATTTAGATAAACCGGGCTTTTTTGCGTGGCATCGACTGGAATTGAACCAGTGACACAAGGATTTTCAGTCCTCTGCTCTACCAACTGAGCTACGACGCCATCAGCGTTTGCGAGTGCAAATTTAAACCCTTTTTTTTATCTTCCAATAGTTTTTGAAAAAATTTGTGCATTTTTACCACGACATTATTTACGAATAGGATAATATGTTTAAATCAGCATTTATAAAAAGAAAAAACGTTTACCTTCTTGCATTTGCTATTGTATTGATTATCAGTTTTATCTTTAATAATTACCGCTACTTATTTCAGCCTTCAAACCATTTACTTAACCTTTCCGATAGTCTAAAAACGGACTATAGGCACGACAATCCCGAGCTCGACACTGATTCAATAAAAGAAACAAAAAATACACGCGACAAAAAAGAAGAACAGCACAACATTTCTCCGTCGGAAAGCAGGTCTTCTCTACCTGATTTTAAAAGCAAAAAAAACATTACGCTTAAAAAAAGAGCGTTTTTCCATTTTCTAAGTCCTTATATCGCCTACGAAAACGGCTTAATTTTAAAACAACGTGAATTTATTAAAGAACAAAGCCTATTGTTAGAAACTCGAGATTCATTAGCCCAAAAAGACATCACATTGCTTAAAAAATATTTAGTCGATTACCGCTGCATAAATTCAGATTTATCTAATCCGGAAACTTTTAAAGAACTTTTGGAACACGTTGATATAATCCCACAAGAATTGGCCTTGGTGCAAGCGGCACTAGAATCTTCATGGGGTACTAGTTATTTTGCAAAAAAGGCAAATAATCTTTTTGGGCAATGGTGCTTTACGCCGGGTTGCGGTATCGTTCCGCGAGCCCGTAGAAATGGGGATGTGCACGAAGTTGAAAAATTTAAATCTATCGATTTAAGCGTAAAATCGTATATGCTGTTTTTAAATTCGCATCCCGCTTTTGATGTGCTACGAAAAGAGCGGGCAATCAATCGTTTACACAAAGAAAAACCATCGGCTTTAAAAATGGCCAATGGACTTATAAAGTATTCAGCAAAGGGAGAAGCCTATATCAAAGACGTAAAATCGATGATAAGATGGAATAAAAAGAACCTTACTGAAGCAATAAATCCGGATAGCCAACAAGATATCAGCATACAAAAACAAGACCTTTTGCTAAATAGCAATTAAGATAATTTATGAATTAAGGCGCTAAGTGCCGCTGCTTTCACTTCAAAAACAATTATTTTTGCTGCAAAAATATACCAAGCTATGCTTAGGCTGATATTAGATTTTGGAAATACGCTTTTTAAGGCTGCTGTTTTTGATCAACAAAAATTGATTCACAAATTTTTTGGCGATCAGCTTCAGGTAGAAGACTTAGTTCGTGTAAAAAACGATTTTCCAAAACTAAACAAAGTCATCTATTCCAGTGTTATCGATTTGGATTCAAAACTGAAGGATTTTCTATACAACGAATTTAACACGATTGAGCTAACACATAAAACACAATTACCCATACAAAATAAATATCAAACTCCAGAAACATTAGGTAAAGATCGATTGGCAGCTGCAGTTGGCGCAGCACAATTATATCCGGATAAAAACCTATTGATAATCGATGCCGGCAGCTCTATTACTTACGAAATAGTGACCGGAAATGTGTATTTAGGCGGAGCCATAAGTCCGGGAATAGCCATGCGATTTAAAGCGCTTCATCAATTTACAGGAAAATTACCTTTGGTAAACGCACCTTCAAAACAGGTTGAATTTTTGGGGGTGAACACTGAGGAAGCCATCCTTTCGGGCGTAATGCACGGCATTTTTATGGAAGTTGACGGTATTATTAGCCACTATAAAAAGATCTACCCCGATTTATTTGTAATAATTACGGGCGGTGACTTAAAACATTTTGATAAGAACTTAAAAAATAACATCTTTGCAGCTGAAAATTTAGTGCTACAAGGCTTAAATTTTATACTTGAATACAATGACAATAAATCGACTTAGAAAAACAGTTTTACTAGTAAGTATGCTATTACCATTGCTGGTTTTAGCACAGAATCAAACCACTTCTCCATATAGTTTTTTTGGAATAGGTGACGTGAACGACCAGGTAAACATCCGTACATTTGGAATGGGAGGAGCTAATTTAGCTGTTCGGAGCAATATGTACATCAATTTTAGCAATCCTGCATCGTACACGGGTATTGATAGTTTGTCATTCGTTGCAGGTATCGGCATACAAAGCACCATGGCTTCTTACCGTACCAATGAGCAAACAAGTAATTTAGAGAACACTTCGGTTAATCATTTATCGTTTGCTTTTCCGATAACACATTGGTGGAAAACAAGTATTGCCCTTACGCCTTATAGCAATGTTGGCTACGAAGTTCAAGAAGATAAAGTACTGGATATTAATGTACTGAGTCGTAATATTTACCAAGGCACCGGAGGTGTAGACCGAATAAACTGGGGAAATGCTTTTGAACTAAGCAAGAATTTCTCTGTGGGGATGAACGCTTCCTATTATTTCGGACGTGTTGAACACCGCACCAGTGTTATTTTTCCCGACTCTGCTTATATCGAAAACACCCGCTTAACTGAACGTGATTTAATAAATGGGTTTGCGCTTTCATTTGGCGTACAATATTTTATCCCAACGGGTAAAAATAGTTTTATAGGACTTGCCGCTACTTACTCTCCTACGGCCTCACTAAAAATTGATTCCGATTTACTTGCCACTACTTTTATTGGCGATGAGGAAGGATATGAAGTTGGCATTGATACGGTATACGTACAAACCGGTTTTGAAGGCGAAACCGTTTTGCCCTATACTTACGGCTTTGGTATTTCCTGGGAAAAGAAAAACAAACTATTGATTGCGGCAGATTTTATGTTTGACAATTGGTCGGATTTCACTTACCTCAATGAATCTAATAATTTGAGCGACAAAATGAAAGCCTCTTTTGGTTTAGAATATATCCCTACCAGCAACAGCTTATCTAATTATTTTAAGCTTGTACATTACCGCGTAGGATTTCGCTACCAGAAAATGGGTCTTGAATTTAATAATAATGATCTGGCAGAGTATGCAATTAGTGTTGGATTTGGCTTACCTTTGCGTAAAAGTGCAACTATTTTAAATCTTGGCATAGAAGTTGGACAGAATGGAACATTAGAAAGCAGCTTGATTCAGGAACGCTTTGTTAAAGTGGCTCTTGGAATTAGTATAAAAGAAAGCTGGTTTAGAAAAGGAAAATATTTTTAAAACATATAAACTAAACAAAATGAAAATTAAAGTTTTATCGACTATTCTGGGACTGATATTGAGCGCCGGTGTTTTTGGAGCTCAAATAGAAAGAAATGATAATTTTCAAGAAGATTTGACTTCTTTCGCGCCTCAGGGTGGTAAATACGGAACAGACAGCGTAAAATGTATTACAGAACTATCGCTATATCAGGAAGCTTTTAAGCAGTGGAAAAAATCGAACTATAAAAGCGCTATTGTTAACGAACTTACTCCTCACTGGAGATGGGTTTTTAAAAATTGTCCGCTCGCTTCTGAAAATACCTATGTCAATGGTCTGAAAATTATGGACTATTATTACGACAAAGCTTCTAGCGATAAAGTAAAATCTGCTTATCTCGACACTTTGGAAATGATTCATCAAGCAAGAATTGATTATTTTCCTAATCATTATAGAACCGGAAAAAGTCAAGTAGGCGATTTGATGGGTAAAATGGGAGTGGATATTTTTAATCGTGCTCCCGATCGTTGCGAGAAAGCCTATAATATTTTGAAAAAATCTGTCGAACTAGAAAAAAACCAATCCGATCCTGCTACCTTAGTATACTTTTTTAGAGCAACCATTAAAATGGTAAAATCGGGTAAAGAAGATGATGAGTTAATCGTTGATACCTACGATCAGATTAGTGATATCGTTGATTTTAACCTCAAGAAATATGCCTCTAATCCAAGATATCTATCGCAGTGGGAAAATGTAAAAGGCAATATCGACAGTACTTTTGAGCCTTACGCAACTTGCGATATCTTAATCAATATCTACGGCAAGAAATACGATGCAAATCCAACAGATTTGGTTCTTTTAAACAAAATAACGAAAATCCTTAAGAAGAAAAAATGTACAAAATCTGATTTATTCTTCAAGAGCACCGAAGCTTTGTATAAAGCAGATCCTACACCTGAATCGGCAATGCTAATGGGTAAAATGAACATCGAAAATGAAAGCTACGACGTGGCTGCAAAATATTATCTCGATGCCGTTGATATGATTGAAGATCCAATGGAAAAAGCAGATATTTATTCCGATTTGGGTAAAATCTACTACAAACTAAACGACTATGTTCAAGCTCGTAGTTATGCGCGCAAAGCCATTGCTTTAAATCCTGCAGATGGAATGTCGTATATCTTAATCGGCGACTTGTATGCAGCCTCAGCTGATAAATGCGGAGATAACGATTTAACAAAAAAAGCAGCTTACTGGGCCGCCGTTGATAAATATGTTCAAGCAAAAAGAGCAGATGCCGAACTTCAAGAATTAGCCAACAAACGTATTGCAACGTATTCTAAATATTTTCCTGCAATGGATGTTATTTTCTTCCACGATATTCAAGAAGGAGAATCTTATAAAGTTGAATGTTGGATTAACGAAACAACTACTGTTCGCGCGGCGAAATAAAAATAAAAGTGAGAAATAGTATTCCGAAAAAACTTTTCGTTTTTGGACTAAAAAGCATTGTTGTAATCTTTTTTACAGCAATGCTTTTTGCTTGTGAAAACCGAATGCAAACCATTCGCGAACTCACTATGACGGATACTATTCCGGCCGAAATCGCAAAAGGGGTTCGCATTATTTATTCTGATTCCGCTCGATTACAAATGATATTAACGAGTCCGTTAATGTATCAAATTGGTGACGATGAACCCTATATTGAATTTCCTGACGGGCTTGTGGTGGAAACCTATAATGCAGATAATCAATTGGTTTCTGAACTAAGTGCCGAGTATGGGAAACGCTTTGAGAAAACAAAACTGATGCAGATTGATAAAAACGTGGTTGTTATTAATCATAATTCAGGAAAAAAGCTTCTGACGGAACAATTGTTTTGGAACGAACGTACAAACAAAATCTATAACAGTGTATTTGTTACCATAATCGAAAAAGACAAAACGATTCACGGCGACAGCTTACGGGCAGATCAAGATTTCGACCATGTGGAAATATTTAATATTAGAGGTACCATTAAAGTTAAAGACGAGGGGATAGACTAAAATGACGCAATATCAAATTATTCTGCTTAGTATGGCGTTTTCTGCTCTTTTCTCAGGTTTGGAAATCGCTTTTATTAGTGCTTCGCGATTAAAAATGGAGCTGGATAAAAAGCAGTCCAATGCAAAATGGCTTTTTAAAATTTTCGATTCTCCTTCAAAACTAATCGCCACACTTTTGCTTGGGAATAATATATCCCTTGTATTTTATGGTTTTGCTATTGCCAATGTGTTGGATAATCCCCTGCAAAAAATATTGGGAAGTTTAAGCCAGAGCGAACTGCTTATTCTGCTCATACAAACTTTAATTTCTACTATTCTCATTTTAATCGTTGCCGAATTTGTTCCCAAAACCATTTTCAGAAAAAATCCAAACCGGATTTTAATGGTAATGGCTGTGCCGCTGTATATTATTTATTATCTTTTTTCACCCATCATTGCTTTTATAAGCTTAATAGCCAAGGGTTTATTTAAGCTGTTTAATCAAGAATTAAAAGAAGAAGAATACAATTTATCACCCATAGAGCTAAACGATTTTGTTCAGGAAATAGTGAATAAAAAAGAAGAAAGCATATTGGGAGAGCAAGAGAAAGTATTGTTTAAAAATGCCATCGAATTCCGCAGTATTAAGATTAGAGAATGCATGGTTCCTCGTACCGAAATTTTCGCTCTGGAAATAAACGAATCCGTTGAAGAACTGCAGAAAGTACTCACAGAATCAGGCCATTCAAAAATTTTAATCTATCAAGACACCATCGATAATATTATTGGCTATGTGCATGCTTTCGATATTTTTTCTAAACCAAAAGATATCAAAAGTATTCTTCGTCAAAACCCCATTCTTCCTGAAAGTATGTTGGCCAACCATGTGCTTACACTCTTTATTAAGCAAAATAAAAGCATAGCTGTTGTGGTGGATGAATTTGGCGGAACCAGCGGTATTGTTACCCTGGAAGATATTATGGAAGAGATATTTGGGGAGATTGAAGATGAATTTGATAAAGGCCTTTTGATTGATAAAAATCCTGACGAAAACGTGTATGTCTTTTCCGGAAGAATCGAAATTGATTTTATCAATGAAAAATACAAGCTCGATATTCCCGAAAGTGATGAATATGAAACACTTGCTGGCTATATTATTCACGAATACGGAAGCATTCCAAACGAAAAAGACAACCTCAGTATGAATAACTTTCGGGTGGAGATATTAAAAGCTTCTGAAACCAGAATTGAATTGATAAAAATGCACGTAAAACAGGGCGCATAAGCAGAGTAAACCTGATTGCTTATTTCTCAGATCGCTTTAAGTAAGCGTCCATATCAAATTCCATATCGTGTAAAAGACCGGTGCGCATATCGTAAACCCAGGCATGAATCATCGGAAAACCATTTTCCAGATAACTATCCCGAATAAAGTCGATTTGCATTAAATTTTCGCATTGCGCGATGATATTGAATTCGGCCAATAAATCGTTTTCCTGGTCTTTGTTTGCAATGCTGTCAAGCTCTACGGCATGTCTTAATCGCACTTTTCTAATATTATCGAGCCAGCCATCCATTTTTCCAAAATGTTTTCCTGAATTGGCAGCTATTACACCACCGCATCCATGATGCCCCGAAACTACAATATGCTGAATTTCCAGTACTTCCACACCATATTGCAAAACAGCCATAATATTGTCATCGTTTAAAGAAACAACATTGGCAATATTACGATGCACAAAAATATCACCAATATCCATACCTGTTAAATCGCCTATAGGCACGCGACTATCAGAACATCCAATATAAAGAAAATGAGGGTCTTGCTCTTTAAAATGTTCTTTAAAGAAAGAACGATCTTTTTTTTTCTTTCCGTCGGCCCATTCCCGATTTTGTTCAAAAATGGCATCGTAAAGTTTCTGATCTTCCGGATTTAATTTTTTTAAAGACATAGGCCTATCCTTTTATTAATCCAATTTCAACACGGCAAGAAAAGCCGTTTGGGGCACTTCTACATTACCCACTTGACGCATACGTTTTTTCCCTTTTTTCTGCTTTTCGAGCAATTTTCGCTTACGTGTTATATCGCCGCCATAACATTTTGCAGTTACATCTTTACGCACTGCTTTAACGGTTTCTCGAGCAATAATTTTAGCTCCAATAGCGGCCTGAATAGCGATATCGAATTGCTGACGAGGAATTAATTCGCGAAGTTTACTGCAAATTTTACGTCCAAAATCATAAGCATTATCGCGATGAATAAGCGTAGAAAGCGCATCAACAGGCTCTCCATTAAGTAAAATATCGAGCTTGGTTAAATCGGCTGGCTTATAGTCTGTTAGATGATAATCGAAACTTGCATACCCTTTTGAAATGCTTTTCAATTTATCGTAAAAATCAAAAACAATTTCGCCAAGCGGCATATTAAAAGTAAGCTCAACACGATTGGAAGTTAAATATACCTGATTAAGCAACTCCCCTCTTTTATCAATACATAATTTCATTACGTTACCCACATAATCAGACTTAGAAATAATTTGGGCACGGATATAGGGTTCTTCAATGTGATCGATATATTTTTGCTCAGGCAATCCTGATGGATTATGAACTTCGATCACCTCTTTACGATTCGAAACCACACGGTACGAAACGTTTGGAACCGTAGTAATTACGTTCATATCAAACTCACGATCCAAGCGTTCCTGAATAATTTCCATATGCAATAAACCTAAAAATCCACAACGGAAACCAAAGCCCAGAGCAGCACTCGATTCAGGTTCAAAAGTAAGCGATGCATCGTTTAATTGCAATTTTTCTAAACTACTACGTAACTCTTCATAATCGTCGGCATCGACCGGGTAAATTCCGGCAAAAACCATAGGTTTAACTTTTTCAAATCCCTCTATTGCTTTTTCGCAAGGAATATCTACATGGGTAATTGTATCGCCTACCTGAACTTCTCTGGCTGTTTTAATTCCTGAAATAATATAGCCGACATCACCCGTTCGCATTACATTTCGAGGCTCTTGTTTCATCCTTAAAACGCCAATTTCATCGGCATGGTATGTTTTTTCAGTAGCAAAAAATTTAACGTGATCGCCTTTTTTTATTTCACCATTCATTACTCTAAAATAAGCGATTATCCCTCGAAAGGAATTAAAAACAGAGTCGAAAATCAAAGCCTGAAAGGGTGCTTTTGGATCGCCTTTTGGAGCAGGGACTTTTTTAACAATAGCCTCAAGAATCTGATCTACACCATAGCCTGTTTTCCCACTGGCTTGTATAATATCATCTAGCGAACAACCAATTAAATCGATAATCTGATCCGATACCTCTTCAGGCATTGCATTATCCAGATCCATTTTGTTTAAAACCGGAATAATTTCCAGATCGTGTTCGATGGCTAAATATAGATTGGAAATGGTTTGTGCCTGAATGCCTTGTGTTGCATCAACAATAAGTAAGGCGCCCTCGCAGGCAGCTATTGACCGAGACACTTCGTAGGAGAAATCAACATGGCCGGGAGTATCAATTAAATTGAGTACATATTTTTTGCCTTCTTCCTCATAATCCATCTGAATGGCGTGGCTTTTGATAGTAATGCCGCGCTCGCGCTCCAAATCCATATTGTCAAGCGCCTGCGCCTGCATATCTCTACCGGTAACCGTTCCTGTAAATTCCAGTAAACGATCAGCCAAAGTGCTCTTACCGTGATCGATATGAGCTATAATACAAAAATTTCTAATATTTTCCATTCCCTAATTTTTCTTCATTGCTAAAAAATAGCAAGGCTGCTTTTTCTGGCCTTTCCTAATTTTAAACCTTGCAAATTTACACTTTTTCAGGGAGTTTTTCAGCGCTATTTTTTGGACATCCGATTTGCTTTTATTTTAATAGCAACCAAAAAACCGATCGAATATTAAAAGGCTAAAACAGGTGTTTAAAACTGAAAAACAAAAGATCTACTCACAAAACCAGCAACAAATAAAAAGTGTCCGATTAAGAATAACCGGACACTTAAATAGAATAAGGAAGAAAGTTTAATAATTACTTTCTTTGATTTCAAAATAAGATTGTGGGTGCAAACAAGCAGGACAGGTTTTAGGTGCTTTTTCACCTTCGTGCAAATACCCGCAGTTGCGACATTTCCAAACGATTTTTCCATCCCTTTCAAACACGCGACCTTCTTCCAAATTGCTATACAATTTTCTGAATCTTTCTTCGTGTGCTTTTTCCACTCGTGCAATCATTCGATAAGCTGTAGCTATTTCTTTAAATCCTTCTTCTTCGGCAATCCGGGCAAATTCAGGATAAAGATCTGTCCATTCTTCGTTTTCGCCTTCTGCCGAAGCTTTCAGATTTTCCATTGTATTTCCTATAAGCCCAGCAGGATAAGTTGCTGTAATTTCAACCATTCCTCCCTCCAAAAACTTAAAAAAACGTTTGGCATGTTCTTTTTCATTAAGCGCTGTTTCTTCAAAAATAGCGGCGATTTGCTCGAGGCCTTCTTTTTTAGCTTGCTTCATAAAATAATCGTAGCGCATACGCGCCTGCGATTCGCCTGCAAACGATTTTAACAGATTCTGCTCTGTTCTTGTTCCTTTTAAAGTGTTCATATCATTCTATTTTTATGTTTATAATAACTAGGCATCCATTTTTACAAAATCTTCTTTTGACACTCCACAAACAGGACAAACCCAATCGTCAGGAATATCTTCAAAAGGTGTGCCGGGGGCAATTCCTCCATCGGGATCTCCTTCCATTGGATCGTAAATATGTCCACATACGGTGCATTCCCATTTTTGTAATAATGGATCGCTTGTTTCTGCTTGTTCTTTTACCGGCGCTGCCAGTTTAGATTTATCCACATAAGTAGGTGCATTTTTTGGCGCTACACCATTCTTCACTTCGCGATAATAGGCATAAGTGATAGGCTCTTTGCTTGCATTTAAAACCTTGCTATCCAGCACTTCGCCAATAAACAATATATGCGATCCCACATCGATTTTTTGTGTTATTTTACACTCAAACCACGAAAGACATCCTTCGGTAAGTATGGGCGCTCCTGTTTTACCTTCGATATATTGAAAGTTTTTAAACTTATTAATATCACTACCCGATTTATAGCCCATTTGCGAAATAATATCCTGACTGGCATCTTTGGCCAGTACCGAAACAGTAAATACACCACTCTCTTCGATTAATTTCGTAGAATAATTGTCTTTACTACAACTAATGGCCAGTTGAGGAGGTTCGGCAGTGACCTGAAAAACAGTATTGGCAATATATCCATTCATTTTGCCTTTACTTTTGGCTCCAACAACGTATAATCCATATGATAATTTAAAAAACGCTTCTATTTCCATGCTATTAAATTTAAGTTATTAACGATTTATGCGCAAAACAGGCTTAAATTATGCCTTTATTTTGCGGGTACAATTTAAGAATAAATTTTGGCTTATATTAGAATCTCAGACGCATTTTGAATTTTATCAAAATAAAAAGACCAAAATGCGGGTAATGAAATCTAAGAGAATTTATTACCTTTGTCAGGCTTAAAAAAAATTAAGAATTAAACTTAGAAAGGAGGTCGAAATGATAGAAACTGTAAAGTTAGGCACCCTCCGATGGAACCACATAAGCCATCCAACTGAAGAAGATTTCGATTTTTTATTAACTAAATACCACGTTCACCCGCTCGATATTGAAGATTGTAAGAGTAAAGTGAACCAAAGACCCAAAGTAGATAGTTACGACGATTATAACTTCCTTATTCTTCATTTCCCTATATTCGATAAGCTTGGGCGTTTTTTACGCATAAAAGAAGCCAAAATATTTTGGTGGGAAGAACAAATTACAACCATTGGCGGGTCGAATTGGGTGGTTGGAAAAATGTTTCAAGAAGCTCAAAATCAAGAAAGCCGAGGCGAAAAATTTGAAGTAGGAAGCACCGATGCTTTGCTTTATCTGATTGTTGAATCGGTGATGAAAGAATCTTATCCTGTAGTGCGACGTATTGGCGACGATATCGACAGATCGAGTCGCGAACTTTTTGAGAAAAAAGCCGAAAAAGTAATTGAACGTATTTCTACAGCAAGGAAAAACATCATCTTATTGAATACGGTAATTAAACCTCAACTGCGTATATTCCTTAAATTTGAAAAAGGCGAGGTGGAAGGTTTTGCCGATAATATGGAAGATTACTGGGGCAATATTTTGGATAATTACCAAAAAATGTGGGATATGGTAGAAGACTACCAGGAACTTATTGAAGGACTGAGCAGTACATTCGATTCTTTAATGGCCAATCGCACCAACGAAGTTATGCGGATACTTACCTTAATCTCATCCATTTTACTCCCGCTTACGTTTATTACCGGACTTTATGGAATGAATATTGATTTGCCTTTACAGCATCAGGCGATTGCATTTAGTATTATTATCGGAATGCTTATTACCATTGCCGTTGTAATGGTGCTTTTCTTCAAGAAAAAACGCTGGATGTAATACCTGTTTATACTTGCTTTATTTTCTTAATTGCCCAGGAATCGGCCATTTGTATACCAAAGAGCAATACAAATCCACCCAAGAGCATCCATTTAAATTGCGCTAAAAAAGCAAGTATTCCGCTGGAATTCTCCGGATTATAATAATAGAATACCCCAAAGGCAATGGCCAGCATTACTAATGCTCCACCCATAAGCAAAAGGTGTTTTAAAAATTCCTCTTTCCAATAACGATACCTATTGATTTGTTGCGCTTTCTTTTCCATGCGATCGGCAAAACCCTCGGGAATATCCAAATCAAGATCTCCGCGCATGGCCTCTATAATCAAATCATCTAAGAATTGCTCTTCAATGTCACCATCGAAATAAAAATTGTCCTTATTCTTTTTCATAGCCATTCCTCCACAAAAGTCGGGTGCTTTAACAACTGACTTTTTAATAATTGACGTGCCCGATGCAAATAACTTTTTAGCGTTCCTTCGGGCATATCGGTTATTTTTTCTATTTCTTTATAGCTCAGCTCCTCAATATGATAGAGCGATAATATCGTACGGTAAACGGGTGGCAATTCAACAATCAAACTTTTAATTAATGCCACGCGTTCTGCTTTTGTTCGAATATTTTCCGGATGATTCGTTTCAACCAGCGTAAGCGAATCTGTTAAATTCAAGTTTTCTAATCCCTGAAAAGCCCTTTTATTCTTCTTTAAAAAATCGATAGCTTCCCGGTAGGCAATGGTACCTATCCAGGTAGATAATTTAGATGCTCCTCTGAATTCAGGCAATTTCTTATACACTTTTACAAAAACATTCTGACTAATATCTTCAATATCTGCTTGTTGATCAATCAAACGACCGACAATATGAAACACCAAGCGCTCGTATTTCTTTACAAGAAACCGAAAGGCATGTGTATTTCCGCCAATTATTTGTTCTATCAGCTGATTTTCTTCCATCGTATTTGATTCATTAGACAAGATAAGAAAAGAATTGTTGCAAATAAAATCGATTTTTTGCAACCTTTTAAAAAAGTGATCAGTCTATTAGGCAAAATCAAACATTAAAAACAGATATTATGCAATTAGGAGAAGTAATGACAGTAGCGGTAGTTTTCTTTGCTATCATCACATTTGTGAAAATTTTATCATCCCATTTTTTAAAGTCAAGAATCATTAAATCGGGCCATTATGATAAAGCAGGAATACTTGATCAGTCGGTCGAAACCATTGAGGCCGAACGCAAACAAAATTTCGATCAATATCCTGCCTTAAAATGGGGATTGGTCACTTTCTTTGGAGGTATTGGATTGATTATTATTGAATTAGTAAAGAATTTGAATCCGGTATTCTCTGACTACAACAGCACTATGCCTTTTGGAATTTTCTTTGTTTCTGTGGCTCTTGGCTTTCTGGTTTACTATTTTATGATGAGTGCCAAAATGAAAAAATAAAAATGCCAAGCCTCAGAACACAAACCAACCGACAACCTAGTTGCCGGTTTTTTTATGTTTAAACTAAACATAAAACCTTATTTTAGCCTTCAAAAAATTAAACAATGGAAACTTTTAAGAAAGCCATGAACGAATCGGCGTGGGTTCGGTGGAGTGTACTCATTCTTGTTGGATTTATTTTGTCGGTCAACTACTATTTTTACGATGCCTTTTCAACTTTAAAAGACTTGCTAAAAGCTGAATTTGATTTTACAAATACGGATTATGGCTTGTTTGTTTCATTCTATTCCATTCCGAATACATTTTTATTAATGGCCGTTTTAGGCGGTATGATTCTTGATAAATTCGGAATCCGCCGAACGGGTTTTGGTTTTGTTTTTTTTATGGCTTTCGGCGCTTTATTAACAGCTTACGGCGCTTCTACTTATTATGGAGAAGGCGGATTTGGACATGGCTTTATGAGTAGCTTTTGGACTTCTTATTCGCCTGAATTAAAAATGATGCTTTTGGGCCGGTTTTTCTTTGGTTTGGGTGCCGAAACCAGCATTGTTGTAGTGAGCAAAATCTTGGTTAAATGGTTTAAAGGAAAAGATCTGGCTTTGGCCTTTGGTTTAAAAGTAGGATTTGGACGCTTAGGCACTTTTGCCGCTTTGCGCATTTCACCTGCCTTGGCTGATGAAGGCGTGCATTTAACTACCGCTATTTGGTTTGCTGCCGTTTTGGTTTTAAGTGGCCTTTTAGCCTTTATGGTTTATATGCTATTGGATGCTAAGCTTGATAAGCAAACCGGTTTTAGTCAGAAAGAATCAAGTGCAGCCAGCGAGTTTTCATTCAAAGACTTTTTAAGTATAATCAGCAATCGCGCCTATATTTATATTGCCTTGCTTTGTGTAACTTTTTATTCGGCTGTTTTTCCTTTTATGGCCTATGCGCCTGATTTTTTCGCCGATAAATTTGGCTTAAGTGCCGTGGAAAGCGGAAATATTACTTCGTGGTTGCCGCTCGGAACTATGCTGTTCACGCCTTTGTTTGGATTTCTTATCGATCGCTACGGAAGAAGCGCTACAGCAATGATTTTTGGAGCATTGACACTGGTTTCCGTTCATTTAATATTTGCTTTTACAACACTAACGCCTATTATTCCATTGCTCTTTTTAGGCATTGCGTTTTCGTTGGTTCCGGCAGCTATGTGGCCTAGTATGGTTCGACTGGTTAAAGAAAAACAAATTGGTACAGCTTATGGATTGATGTATTCTATTCAAAACTTAGGCTTGTGGGGTTTCCCCTTGTTGGCCGGAATACTTTTAGACAAAACAAATCCGGGTAATCCTCTGATTCTCAACTATACACCCGTTATTTTAATGTTTGCCGGATTAGGTATCGTAGGATTATTTTTTGCTTTTATGCTAAAAAGGGAAGATATGAAAAACCATTTTGGTATTGAACTGCCGCTTAACAAAAAGAAATAAAAGGGGATATTATGCGAGTAACTGATCCGATCCTGAATCTCTTTTCGAGTTCATATAACCGTACACCAAAAACCACTGTGCAATTACATAACTGCTAAGCACCCAGACGGAAGACAAACGAACATCGAGCGAAAAGCGATTAATGGCTAATACACTGTCGGAAAAAATAAAAAAGAGTCCGCCAAGCATTACATAGCGCCCATAAATTGTATTGTTTACACTCGAATAAACGTTGGTCGACAAAACCAGTAGATAAAGTGCAATTATTAATGTGGGTAGAGCAACTAAAAATACAGCTTGATTATTGATAATCAGCGGAGGTAATAAACTAATCAGAACACTAACCAAAATTAAAAATACAATCAATAAAAACAGCCAACTATCATTAATATTTCTAATAATCTGACCTCTGCTTTCCCATAAAAAAAGGATGCTGTAAACAAAATGAGAAAAAAGGAAAAAGACCAGGCCTAAAATAAAGTTATCAAACAACGGCATTCTAAAAATATCGCCCAATAAAGCAAAAACCAGCGCGACTATAAAAAACCAATTGATTTTAGTTTTTTGCATTGCACTTCCAAAGCCATACCATAAAATCAATAATAACATCAAAGTTGGCCTCAATAGATTCTCCAGCTCAGGATATTTGAAAATTCTTGAAAAAATAACGAGAATAGTAAAAAGAAAATAGGGTATAGAAATAAGTAAGTTTAATCTTTTTATCATAACGCTGTTTTTATCAAAGATACAAAATTTAGAATACAATCACAATGAGCGCTTTAATTCAGCGTATTACTTAGGCATTAGACATAAGGAATTAGCTACTCTTCTTCAATGATTATAAAAATATCTTCGTTAGGTTTTTTCATTTTGTATTTTTCGCGAGCGAATTTTTCCAGATTATCATCGCTTTCGAATAGATTATGAAATGCTGTGCTGTCTTGCTCTATCTCCTCCAGAAAAAAAGCTTTTTGATTTTTTAGATCGCGTAACTCTTTCATTAGTTTATAATGTGCTCTGAAATTATATTGATCAACAAAGGCCAATAGCACAAACAAAACAATTACAGAAATCCAGTATTTATTTAAAAGTTTTGGAATCTTCATACCCTTATCTCTTCTACAAAAATAATGGACTTAGACATGCCTTGCCACCTTCTTTCACTATTTTTTTTAACGTTGATTTGTTTAGAAAGCCTGCTGCTCATTTTGCGAATTTAGAAATCCATAAACCAAAAACCACTGCGCCATAATATAGGTTCCCATTACCCAGAGAGGCGAATAATCAAGGTTTACAACGAATTTATTAATGGCCAAAATACTGTCCGAGACAAAAAAGAAAATGCCGCCAAGTAAAACATATCGACCGTAATTATAAAAATACACTTTTGAAAAAACATACGTCGACAAAACCATAAAAAGCAAAACCGTTGCGTAAATCGGAATCGCAATCATCAAGACTACACTATCGGTCTCAACTATTTTATACATTAAAATAAGCATCAAACCCAAATAGAAAGAGAGCATTTGAACTAGAAAAAGTTTTCCTTTTTTAAGTGTTGGAAAAATAATTGATCGATTTCCTTTGGTAAAAACAGCAATATAGAGCAGGTGCGAAACCAAAAAAAATAGGAGACCAAGTATAAAGTGATCAAAAAGTGGCATTAAAAAAACATCGCCAAGAAGCGAGAAAAAAAGTGCAAAAACAAAGAACCAATGTATTGCTTTGCCGTTTACAAATTGATCTGAAACATACCAAGCCATCAAAAGCAATACCAACAAAGGCTTCGAATAATTCTCATAATCAGGTATTTCCAATAATTTTACGAGAATAACAAATAGGCCGATTAAGAAATAGGAAATGGAAAATAACAAGGTGTTTTGTGTTTTCATCTGTACTTTTTTTGATATCCAACGAATTTAATATTAATTGCTTAATTGATGAAGAAATAAATAGCATCAAGCAAAATAGAGTTCCATTCATTCGCTTAGTTGCGCAACAAATCTTTATTATCTTTGCCGCTCCAAATTTTTCAGTTAAATGAGATTAGAAGAAGAAATACAACGCCGACGTACTTTTGCTATTATTAGTCATCCCGATGCAGGAAAAACCACACTTACCGAAAAGCTTTTGCTTTATGGTGGAGCCATCCAAATTGCAGGTGCTGTTAAATCGAATAAAATAAAAAAAACAGCCACTTCCGATTTTATGGAAATTGAAAAGCAAAGAGGGATTTCTGTTGCTACTTCGGTAATGGGTTTTGAATATAAAGATTACAAAATCAATATTTTAGATACGCCCGGCCACAAGGATTTTCAGGAAGACACCTACCGCACACTAACTGCTGCCGATAGTGTAATTGTGGTTATCGACGTGGCCAAAGGCGTTGAGCCTCAAACCGAAAAATTGGTTGAGGTTTGTCGGATGCGGAATATCCCCATCATTGTTTTTATAAACAAACTCGACCGCCACGGTAAAGACGGATTCGAATTACTGGATGAGATTGAACAAAAACTGCATATTAATGTTACGCCTTTGAGTTGGCCTATTAATATGGGGCCTGAATTTAAAGGGGTTTACAGTATTTTTGAACAGAAACTAAACTTGTTTACGCCTGCCAAACAAACCATCGAAGAATATGTCGAGATTAGCGATACCTCCGATCCGGTTTTGGATGAAATGGTAGGCACAAAAGATGCTGATATCCTACGCGAAGAGCTGGAACTCGTTACCGAAGTGTATCCTAATTTCGATCATCAGACTTACCTCGATGGCAATATCAGTCCTGTTTTCTTTGGTAGTGCACTAAATAATTTTGGGGTGATGGAATTGCTCAATTGCTTTATACAGATTGCTCCAAATCCGCTTCCGTATCAAACCGAAGAACGCTTAATAAAACCAACCGAAGACGCTTTTACAGGTTTTGTATTTAAAATTCATGCCAATCTCGATCCCAATCACCGCGATCGCATTGCTTTTGTTCGGGTAACTTCAGGGATTTTCAAACGGAATGTTTTTTATCATCACGTAAGAAGCAACAAAAAAATACGATTCTCAAGCCCAACAGCTTTTATGGCGCAGAAAAAATCCATTGTCGATGAAGTTTATCCCGGCGATATAGTTGGTTTGCATGATACAGGAAATTTTAAAATTGGAGATAGTATTACCGAAGGAGAAATGCTTCATTTTAAAGGAATCCCAAGCTTTTCGCCCGAACTTTTTAAATACATCGAAAACGCTGATCCAATGAAATCGAAGCAATTGGCAAAAGGCATCGACCAGTTGATGGATGAAGGGGTTGCTCAGCTATTTGTAGGAAAAACCTCCACACGAAAAATTATCGGAACGGTGGGCGCTTTGCAGTTTGAAGTTATCGAATACCGACTTTTACACGAATACGGCGCAAAATGTAGATACGAACCAATTACACTTTATAAAACAGCTTGGATAACGAGCAAAAATAAAGCGCAACTAGACGATTTTATTTCCCGAAAATCAGGAAGTTTAGCAGTTGATAAAGAAGGCCGACTGGTTTTTCTTGCCGAAAGCAAATATGCCTTGGACTTGGCTATGGAAAAATACAAAGAAATTGAGTTTCACTTTACTTCGGAGTTTTAAACTCAATACGAAAAACCAAATAGCCAAAGAGGAATAATATTCATCACTCCTGTTTCTATTCCGTCCTTTATTATAAATGCATTTTTTTGATCAGCAATTTGTTTTTGAGTTTTGCTTTTTCCGCCAACTTCAAATACAAACTTTTGATCTACTAGAAAATCTGCGGTTTTTGGTAATTCAATCAAGTGGAAATGATTTAATTGACTATAAAAAAATGTTTCTCGCAAACTGCCAACATTGATCATGTTGCCCCCTAAAGCATTGATTAAGTTTGTATTATTTAAATAGATTTTGTCAGGCTTGGCCATTTTTCGAATGCCTTTTGTTACCGATTGTAAGTTGGAAATTAGCTGCGCTCTCTCGAGTAAATCGAAAAAACGAATCAAAGTGTTTCGGGAAACACCAATTAAATCCGAAAGCTTTTGTGTGTTCGGTTTAAAAGGAACCGATTGGGCAATAATTACCAATAACTTTTTAAGCTTTTGTATATTATAAAAATCAATTGACGCCGCTGCGGGTAAATCTACTTCCAGGATCATATTAATCGTATTCATTAATTTTTCCGGATAGCTATTTATATTCTCCTTAAAAAAAGGATACTGGCCCGATTTTAAATATAGACCAAAGTATTCAAACGGTCGGATAGATAGGTTTATATCATGCACGATTTCTGTATGATTATTTAGAATCTCATCGAAGGAATAGGGCTTAAAATGGATTTGGTTATTCAACTCTAGAAACTCTCTAAAAGATAAAGTAGGCAATAGATAACTTACTAATCTCCGACTTAAGTCTGCCTCTCCTTTTTGGATTTCTAAAATAGAAGATCCTGTAAATACAATCTGTAAATCGCTATATGTATCATAAATCTGTTTTAATTCAGTCGACCAGTTTTGATATTTATGAATTTCATCTAAAAACAAATACTTTCCTCCGTGTTTGTAAAACTCACTTGCCAAGTTAATTAAGCTGTTTCGACTAAAATACAAATGGTTTACATCAACATACAAAACCCGATTCGATGGTTTGTTAAACTCTTGTTTAATATATTGAAGTATCAATGTTGTTTTTCCAACACCTCTTGCACCTTGAATTGAGATCATTTTGTTTGACCAATCAATTTTTTCAAACAAAAAACGCTTGTAGGCTGTTGATACCGCTCTTAGTTTGATATCGAAAATTTCGTATAATGTATTCATAACTGCTTATTTAATTTAACAAATATAGGGTATTTTGTTGAATATATTCAACAAAATAACAAAATAGTGTCTAATAAATAAAGCAATAATATATATTAGGAAAAACTACTTTGTCGGCTTTTGACCAATC
>JAFGHU010000030.1 GCA_016929955.1 Bacteroidales bacterium
AGTGTAATTGGCGGTGTATGTGCCGGTTTGGGCGATTATTTTAATGTAGATAAAGTACTCATTCGTTTGATATGGACCCTCGCTGTTATAATTGGCGGTGTTGGTCTGCTCGCTTACCTTATTGCCTGGGTAGTTATTCCTATTGATACTGCCCAAAGCTATTGATGTAAAATCAGCGCAAGATCTTACCACTGCTTTATTGCATATAATTAATATCTTTGGCACTTAAACAAATTTATTAACTATGCATATATCTTCCGCTTTTGATGCCGGTAATATTGAAGTTATTTCCGCATTCGATCCTCAAAACATAGAACTCAATATCCGAAAAGATACAAACGCCGAATATTTTCAATGGTTTTATTTTCGCATTCAAGATGCGCAAGGATTAGACCTTAAAATAAACATTTTGAATGCCTCTGAAGCTTCTTATACAGAAGGTTGGGATAATTATCAGGCCGTGGTTTCGTACGACAGGCAAACCTGGTTTCGTGTTCCTACGAGTTACGACGGTAAAAAATTAACCATCGAGTTTATGCCCGAATACAATAGTGTTTTTTTGGCCTATTTTGCGCCTTATTCGCAAGAACAACATTTAAACTTAATCAGCTCCGCTCAAATGTCACCGCATGCTTTTTTGGTGAATATCGGACAAAGTGTGCAAGGTCGTGATATAGATATGCTTGTTATAGGTAATGAAGATGATGATACCAAAAAACGGATATGGGTCATTGCGCGACAACATCCCGGAGAAAGTATGGCCGAATGGTTTATTGAAGGATTTTTAAAACGTTTGCTTGATGAATCGGATCCGCTGGCACGAAAGCTCCTAGAAAAAGCCGTTTTTTATGTTATCCCGAATATTAATCCTGATGGTTCTTATCTTGGGAATTTAAGGTGCAATGCCGCAGGTATCAATCTCAATAGAGAGTGGGCAAATCCGAATTTAGAAACTTCGCCCGAAGTTTATCATATTTTAAAAACTATGGAATTAACCGGTGTAGATTTAAATTTAGATATTCATGGCGACGAGGGTTTGCCTTATAACTTTATCTCCTCTATCGAAGGAATTCCATCTTACGATGCAAAGCTAAAATTCTTGGACGAAAAATTCTTAGCAAGCTGGGAACGTATCAGTCCCGATTTTCAAACAAAGCATGGCTATCCAAAAAACGAAGCGGGTAAAGCAAACCTAAATGTATGCTCAAAAGCCATTGGCGAAAAATTTAAATGTTTATCAATGACTTTAGAAATGCCTTTTAAAGACAATGCCGATTTACCCGACGAAATTTTTGGCTGGTCACCAGAGCGCTCCATCAATCTTGGCGCTTCTGCATTACATCCTATTGCTGAAATTATTGATGATCTATAAGCCTGTAGCATGGACGTAGAAAACTTTTACAATTTAATCAGCAGCAATTATACGGAGATGCTGGCAAGACTTGTACCTCGTTATCGCGAAATGCTGTGGATGATTTTAACGTATATCCCCAAAGATTTACATCCAAATCGGATCGTAGATTTGGGATGTGGAACAGGAAACTTATCCAAAGGGATTTTAAATCAATATCCTCAAGCTGAAGTGCTTGCGGTAGATTTATCCGCATCCATTTTGGATGAAGCTTCAAAGCGCTTATCAAATTACACCACTATTAGCTATATAAATCAGGATTTTAATCATCTGGATTTCGAAGAAAACTCCATTGATTTGGTTGTTTCGAGCATCGCATTGCATCATCTTACAGATTTGCAAAAAGAAAAATTGCTAAAAAAAATATACCGCTGGTTGTCGCCAAAAGGCGTACTTATTTTTGGCGATCAGTTTTCAGGTAGCACATCCGATCGTTACGAGCAGCATATGGAGAATTGGAAACTGACTTCCGAAGGTAAAAACGTTCCCGAATCGGAATGGGCATTATGGATGGAACATCAGAAAAACCATGATTACCATACCAGCGTTGAAAATTACTTTAATTGGTGCAAACAAATAGGCTATAAAAACAGCGATGTTGTTTGGCGCTATTATTTATGGACTGTTTTTATCGCACATAAAACACAATGATAGAATTAAATATTATTGTATATTTGGTTTTTATCAGTCAATTTTTCATTGTAAATTATTGTATAACCTTTAAACTAATTATGGAATGAAAAGAAATGTTGGTGTTTTTGACAAAGCTTTTAGAATTGTAGCAGCTATTGTAATTGCGCTACTTTATTATTTTGGAGTAATTAGCGGTACTGTTGGTTTAGTGCTTATTATTTTGGCAATTGTATTATTATTGACCGCCCTGTTAAATTTTTGCGGCCTTTATGCACTGTTTGGATGTAACACGTGTTCAAAAAAGAAAGAATAAGGATGAAGACAAAAAAAACTCCGGAGAAAAAATCTTCGGAGTTTTTTTTATTTCGCATTTAGCTTATTCGCATTTCGAAAAACCGCAATGTTTACAAGTTAAACAGCCTTCTTTATAGATTAATCCTTCGTCAATGCCGCATTCCGGACATTTATTTTTACCTGCTTTTGTTCCATCTGGAATATATTTTTTCAGCGATCTTACCACACCGTTTTTCCAGGTATTGATGCTTTCGGTATCGAAGTTTAAGTTTGAAATTAATTCTACCGCTTGATACAAAGGCATACCGTGTCGTAAAATGCCTGATATTAGTTTGGCATAATTCCAGAAAGTTTTATTAAATGTACGCGATAAGCCTTCAGAAGTAACTTTATAGCCTTGTTTATCAAGAAATTGAAAATCGTAACGTGCACGTTCGCCTTCTTTTTTATTTCTGATTACAACACCTCTTTCTACCCAGGGCGGCAAATAAAAATCATCGGCCTGACCGGTAAAAACTTCGTAAGGTTTTCCATCCAATAGACCAACAACAGCTATCCATTTTTCGTAATCATTTTGAAACCGAATAACATCTGCTTCTAATCGTTTTGGACGTACAGGAGCTTGAGTTTCGCAAAAAGTGTTCGCTTTCTTTTCTTTTTTAGCAACCAGCACTCCGGAACGCGATCCATCACGATAGATAGTCATTCCTTTACATCCTGATTCCCAGGCTATTTTATAGACATCACTCACTAATTCCTTGGTAGCATCTTCAGGAAGATTTACGGTTACGGAAATAGAATGATCTACCCATTTCTGAATTTTACCTTGCATTTTTACCTTGCTCACCCAATCGATATCGTTGGAAGTGGCTTTATGATACGGCGATTTTGCAATAAGTGCATCCAATTCTTTATCCGAATAATTTTGGATTTCCTTTTCATTAAAATCGTTTGCCTTTAACCAATCCATAAATTTCGGATGAAAAACATTGTATTCTTCCCAACTGTCGCCAACCTCATCAACAAAACTAACCGTTACATTTTTGTCGTTTGGATTCACTTTGCGTCTTCGTTTATAGGCAACCAAGAATACAGGCTCTATACCGGAAGAAGTTTGCGTACAAATACTAACGCTTCCTGTTGGAGCAATGGTAAGCAATGCAATATTTCTACGGCCATATTTTTTCATATCCTCAATTACTTCAGGTGCCGCTTCGCGGATGCGACTAATGAATGGGTTTTCTGCTTCCAATTCGTAATTGAAAATCGGGAAAGCGCCTCTGCTTTTTGCGAGATTTATTGAAGACCGATAAGCCTCTATAGCCAATACTTTATGAACCTCGGTAGAGAAAGCAATGGCTTCTTCAGAACCATAGCGAAGGTTAAGTGCAGCCAGCATATCGCCTTCTGCAGTTATTCCAATTCCGGTACGGCGGCCTTCAATACTTTTTCTTTTGATGTTTTCCCAAAGATTTAATTCAACGCGCTTAATTTCTTTATCCTCAGGATCGGATTCAATTTTATCAATAATTCGGTCAATTTTTTCAATTTCCAGATCGATAATATCATCCATCATTCGCTGTGCATAATGCACGTGCTGCGCAAACAATTCTGAATTAAAAACAGCTTCTTCCGTAAAAGGATTGTCAACGTAGCTGTATAAATTCAATGCCAATAAGCGACAGCTATCGTATGGACATAACGGAATTTCGCCGCAAGGATTGGTCGATACGGTTTTAAAACCCATATCGGCATAGGAATCAGCTACAGATTCTTTGATGATCGTATCCCAAAAAAGGATGCCCGGCTCGGCCGAAGCCCAGGCATTATTAATTATTTTTTCCCACAAGGCGCTTGCATCTGTTTCTTTAACGACTTTGGGATTTGCACTGTCAATTGGATATTGTTGTTTAAACGAAGTTCCTTTTACAACAGCCTGCATAAAATCGTCGGTAATTTTTACGGAAACATTGGCTCCGGTAACTTTGCCCTGTTCCATTTTTGCATCGATAAAAGATTCGGCATCCGGATGTTTTACGGATAAACTCAACATCAATGCGCCTCTTCTGCCATCTTGAGCTACTTCGCGTGTTGAATTCGAATAACGCTCCATAAATGGAACGATACCGGTAGATGTTAAGGCGCTATTTTTAACAGCAGAACCGGCGGGCCGAATATGCGATAAATCATGACCAACACCTCCCCTGCGTTTCATTAATTGTACTTGTTCCTGATCAATCTTCATAATTCCACCATAGGAATCTGAATTACCTTCATTTCCAATTACAAAACAATTAGATAAGGAAGAGGCCTGAAATTCGTTACCAATTCCAGCCATAGGACTACCAGCAGGAATGATATATTTAAAATCTTTTAAAAGTTCAAATAGTGTTTCTTTGGAAATAGGGTCGGGATATTTTAATTCTATGCGACTAATTTCTGAAGCTATGCGCTCATGCATTTCATCGGGAGTGAGTTCAAAAATAGCACCGGCAGAATTTTTTAGGGCATATTTATTCATCCATACATTAGCTGCTAGCTCATCACCCCCAAAATACTTAACCGACGCTGCTAAAACTTCCTGATGTGTATAGGCCTTATGCGTTTCGGTATAACGCATCTCCAGCTCAGATGAATCTTGGTTTTCCTGCTTTTTGTCTTTTAAAACCGTTTCGCTCTGAAAACGTTCAACTTCAATTTTCCGATAAAAATTTGATGTGACATCCTTTTTTTCTTCCTCTTTTATTAAAGGTGCGTTGGCGAATAAATCTTTCTCCATAACTTTGCTGTGGTCTAATTATTTTTTTAAAAATTATGCTTTTTGTGCATTCTTATTCTCTCCACCAAATGTAATTACGATTTTCCTAAAACCGAATTTAAATTATCAACATCGGGCTGTTATTAACTTTAACATGACGCCAAAAGGCCTGTATTTATTAGAAAAATAAAATTTAGAAAATTCA
>JAFGHU010000031.1 GCA_016929955.1 Bacteroidales bacterium
CCTTTTTCTTTGATCTCTAACTCTATATTTATTTTGGTCTCTCCTGTGTATTTTTGCTCAAAAACCTGTTGCCCAAGTATATTTACAATGCTTACTTCAAAAATTTCGGAACTGGCAGAAATGGTAAATGTGTTACCTGTTACCGGGTTCGGAAAAATTTCGAGGCTTACCGGGGTTTGGCCATCTGTAAAATCAGAACCTCCAAATGATAATACAGGCAATGCAAATATGCATAGCAAAAAACCTGTAAATAGTATTTTATGGAAATTCTTCATTTTAATTCTTTATTTGTTACCTTACAATAATCGTGCCGAAAATTAATTTTTTGTTTAAAAAAATTTACTGAAATTATCAGCGTTATTTTCTTTACGTTAAATACAATTAAAATGTTCCGCCTAATAAATGTACAAAAAGAATACGACACTGGCAAACATAAAATTCATGCACTTGCTGGAATTTCTTTGCAAATACCTTGTGGGAAGGCTATTTCAATTGTTGGTAAATCGGGTTGCGGAAAATCGACCCTGTTAAATTTACTCGGTGGCCTGGACCGGCCGACTTTCGGAAATGTTGTTTATAAAGGTACCGACATAGCAACGCTAAACCAACAACAATTGGCCGGATACCGTAAATCGGCTGTTGGAATGGTTTTTCAGTCGTTTAACCTCATTCATTCTTTATCGGCATGGGAAAATGTTGCTATAGCCTTGGCTATTGGCAATGTGCCGCGCAGAAAAAGAAAGGCTGAGGCCTTAAACCTGCTATCGCAAGTAGGTTTGGACGACAGGGCTTGTCACCTTCCTGCTGAATTATCGGGGGGCGAATGCCAGAGGGTTGCAATTGCTCGTGCATTGGCTAATTCACCTGATGTGATTTTAGCAGACGAACCTACCGGAAACCTCGACTCCGAAACTTCATTTAATATTATGGAATTGTTAACGTCGTTAAATAAAATCAATGGCAAAACCCTGATTATGGTTACCCACGACATTGATTATGCCCGGAAATTCTCTGATTTGATTATTACTTTAAAAGACGGACAAATTATTTCTCAATCATGACACTATCGGACTATTTTCTTACAAGTTTATCCAACATCAGGAAAAACCGCCTGCGTTCGCTGCTTACAATTGTCGGTGTGGCTGTTGCCATTGGTGCACTTACTTCAATGATGTCCTTTGGAATTGGCCTCCAGGGTAATTTTAATGAAGCAATAAAAAAAAACCGCCTCATTTCTAAAATTACTGTTCTCCCAAAGGAATCCGATGGTAAAAAATTACCTGTTACCGATTCAATAATTACTATTATTTCGAAAATCGACGGAGTTGAATCGGTATTCAAAGAAAATCGTATCCCAACTAAAATAATATTTAATAACACTGATAAGAATACAACAATTAAGACAATTCCGTACACCTTTAATAAATATTTTACTCCCGGTTGCTATTTGGCAGGGGGCCATTTCGAAAGCGATTCGTCACATTCGCTTATTATTACAGAATCGTTTATTAAGGAACTGGTAAAGAATTCCGACTCTACTTTAAAAGATAATATAGAAAAAATCGATAGTATTTTACCAACTCTTATTGGAACAAAAATTACTGTATCGGTAATAACAATCGATATGAGTATTATGAGCAATATGTTCACTGCTATGGCAACATTGATGTCGAACAAGTTGCCCTTTCGCGATTCGCTTATAACTTTTACTATTTCGGGTATTGTTGAGCTGGGCACTATGAGCGATTTTGGAACTGGTGTATATATTACCGAAACTGTTGCTCAAAAAATTCCGCAGATGAATTTCGAAAATATTTGGGATTTGCTCGATAAAAAAGATGTCTCAATGGTTCAGGCTGCAACTGTTTATACAACAGGGATTAAAGAAACAGAATCGGTAACTCAGCAAATAAAAAATATGGGTTATAATGCCCGATCGATACTTGATGAAATGAAAGAACTTAAGCAATTGTTTTATATTATGGATTCGATTTTAGGGGCAATAGGCATAATGGCATTGTTTATCGCAACACTTGGCTTGGTCAATACCCTTATCATGTCGATATACGAGCGAACAAGGGAGATAGGTATCTTAAAATCGCTGGGTGCAGGAAACTGGCAAATCCGAAAACTGTTTATAATCGAAGCCGGATGTATCGGACTAATAGGCGCAATTATTGGAATCCCGCTTGGGTGGGCAGTAACAGAATTGATAGACGCAATTTTATTTTCTACACTCTTTAGAGATGTTCAAGAAGAGATAATTCTATTTTCGTTTCCATGGTTCTTAATAATTGGCGCTATTATATTTTCAACCATTTTTAGTATTTTGGCAGGGCTTTATCCTGCAGTGCGGGCTTCAAAAGTTGATCCTGTAAAGGCACTGCGGCACGAATAATTAGTATAATTGTTGAATCCCGATAAAAATGAAAACCACCAGACTTTCCTCAATTGTAGTTGTAATTTTTATTTCCTTATGGGTCAATAATCTAAATGCCCAGGATACAAATGTTTTCCGGCAAATTAACACACAGGTATGGGAAAAATTCGAAGAAGCATTTATAACCAATAATCCCGAACTACTTAATTCGTTGCATACCGATAATGTTTTAAGAATACCCTCCGATAGTAAAACAATAATTATCGGAAAGGAATATTTCGAAAATCAGAAAAAAAGTTTTGCATGGGTTCTTGAAAACGGGTACAAGACCTTAATGGAGCTTAGGTTTATTGAACGAATCAGTTATGACAATTATGCTTCGGAAAGAGGTATATTTAAAATTATTGTTATTGAACCAGGAGATATAAAGCAACAATACTTTGGAAAATTTCACATGATTTTAGAAAAAAAAGATGAGGCCTGGAAAATATCGGTGAACTACGATTCAACAGAAAATGGAACTATCGATGAGCTTTCGTTTAAAAATGCCAGCGATATGTGGGATTTCAAACCTTTTCTGACAAATATCAACGAATAGGTCGAAAAATATATATTAAAAATTTTTTCAACCTATTTCAAATAGATTCAGGTACGAATCGAACTTTTTAAATTCTAGAACTCAACC
>JAFGHU010000231.1 GCA_016929955.1 Bacteroidales bacterium
CCTTATTTTTTTTGATCCTGACAAGGTAAATTCCTATACAGAGCAAAGCCAAAAAAGCTTGAATTTTCATTCTCGTTTAAAGTCTACAAAGGTGTTTTTTGAGTGTTAAAAAATGATTAGTAAGGGCTTCACGCAAAGTGAAACCCTCACTAAAGTTCTTAATCCAACACTTCAAAAATCAAAAATCGTTTATCCTTGTTCGATATTCAATTTATAAATTAATGATGCATTCTTCTTACATCAATCTTCATTCCTCCGTTATCTTTGTCAAATTTATTTAGGCGGTATTTAAAAGTGAGCATAAAATAGCGTCCTAAAACATTTGAGCTTCTTTCCATAAGGTAATTCATTTCACTAATTCGTTCTATACCTTTGTTTTTATCGAGTAAGTCGAAACCATTGAGGGTAATCACACCGCGTTTTCCTGTAAGAAAATAGCGACTGATTTCAGCCCGAAGTATGGGGATATTTACCGCTTCGCCAAAACTTTGCTCATCATAGCGCGTAATATCAGCCGAAAAAGAAAAATACCATTTATCGTTTGGCGTATAACTAAGATCGGTATATGCACTGGTGTTAAAATAGCTTCTGTTCAAGGATTCTTGTACCGAATATTTTGCATCGGAGTACTGAATTTTTCCACCGATCATCAAATCCCATTTTTCTTTTTTTCTGTTATTGAGGTAAAGGCTTAAGGTATGACTGTAGTTTGTGTTAATATTTTCAGCTTCATTAACATAACTCAATCCACGATTCCAGCTTTCGCTTAGGCGTGCATTAAGATCGATACCTAATTTTCGGAACGGTGTGGAAAAATCAAAATCTCCACGGGCGCTATAATCGTCCTTCACATTAATCAAATGGATCTCTTGTGCTAAATTATCGAGAATAGTTCTGCTAAAGTTGATTTTGTCTTGGGTATAGGTTCCGCTTAAACTGGCAAAAATTGATGTTTGCGAAAACTGGTCGTACATCAACCAATTAAAGCGAATATTATGCCTGTATTCCGGAATCAACGCACTATTTCCTGAATAGATCTGAAGCGAATTTATAGTATTGGCCACCGGTAATAATTGACGTGCCGAAGGGGCGTTTAAACTGGAATTGTAATTAAAACCGAACCTTTTGCCAGTGCTGTATTCGTAGCGCCACGAAAAACTAGGTATAAAATAAAGGAAATTGTTATTTTCAGTTTCGGTATTATTTAATTTGTTGAGTAACCTTAAATTTTCTATTCTTGCGCTTAGGTCGATTTGTGTTTTTTGCGTATTTCTTTTAAGCGAAAGGCCCGGTCTGGCATAGCTGTACTGTCGATTAAAATTGGGACTTAGGTCTTCAATAACATCATCATTACTTAAAGCGTGGATACGATCGATGCTTTCGTCGGTAACTCCCGCTGTCAACGAAGGAACAAGATATAACAGTCGGCTCAATTTTAAGGTTGCCGAGGCCGTTGCTGAATAGCTTAGTGTATTGCTTTCGTCGTTTTGATAACGATCATCGATAATTTCATTTTGAACAGCAAAATAACGCGTGATATTGTACCATTCCGTTTCGGAAAAGCTTTCGCTATACGAAACATTCGCGTTGATTTTAAACAGCTTCCAATTGCTTTTGCCTGTTTTTAAATAGGTTGCTCTACTGTTAGCGCTATACCCGTTCGATTTATCGGTGCTTGTGCTGTATAAATTATTCATTAGCACGTCGTTTTCAAGACTTTCTGTCGATAAGCTGTTTACGCCCGAGCCGTTGTTTAAACTTGCTCCCCCAAACATGGTTAAGTTTTGCGTACTATCAATGCGGTTTCTCCAGGTATAATTCAATCGGTGAACCCGATTTTTAGTATCCTCATTATTTTCCTGATTTTGCGTAAAGCTGCCATTTTCCGAGAAATTCTGACTTGTGCTTGTTTCGATTAAATTGGTATTCGATCCATTACCTAAATAACTGATATTAAACCTTTTATTTTTCTTTGCTTCGTGCGTAAAATTTAATCCCGCAGCTCCTGAACTCACCAATCCGTTGATGCTCTGGCCAAAATCAACCGGTAAATTGCTGTCATCGTCCAAACCAATATGAGCCGATCCTCCACCGCCCGACATTAGGCTTTGCAGTCCGCCCTGAAAATTTAAATAATCCTGAAAAGAGAATCCGGATTTATTGATATTGTTGAGCATGCCGAGTGCGGCAAATTGATTTTCTCGAGTAAACCGAAAGAGTTTTCCTCCAACCTGATAGCGTTCGTCGGTACCTGCACCGGCGGTAACATCACCAAAATAAGCCGTTTTCTTTCCTTCTTTTAAAACCATATTGATGGTTTTTGAGTAGCTGCCATCTTCTATTCCCGAGAGTTCGGTTTCGTCTGATTTTTTATTGTAAACCTGAACTTTATCTATGGCATTGGCCGGGAGATTTTTGGTAGCTACCGTTGGATCGCTGCTGAAAAATTCTTTTCCATCAACCAAAACCCTTGCTACATCTTCGCCATGGGCTTTTATATTACCGGCTCTATCCACTTCAATACCCGGAAGCTTTTTTAGTAATTCTTCAGCAACAGCATCGGTTTTGGTTTTAAAAGCATTGGCAACATATTCTACGGTATCTTTATTGATCAAGATCGGAATTCGGTCGCCTTTTACTTGTACTTCGTTTAAATTTTGAATACGTGTTTTCATCACAATTACACCCAGGTCATCGCTTCCTGAGCTTAAGGGATAATCTATGGTTTTAAAGTAAGATTCGTAACCCATAATCCCGGTTTGTAAAATATACTTTCCTTTCTTGATGTTTTTGATGTAAAACTGACCGTTTTCGTCGCTTACAGCATAATACGCCATCGTAGAATCGGCAGGAACCAATAAAACGGCAGTAGCAAAAAGCAGGGGTTCGCCAGCTTCATTAATCAGCTGGCCTTGAAGTGTTGATGTTTGAGCAAAAACAGACAGACTGCTCAGGATTAGGGCAAAGATTAAGGTTTTTTTCATGGTATTGGTTTGTATTTAAAAGCTTGGTACAATTGTTTTTTAGGTGGAGCTTGAAAATGACTTAATGACCACCGCGCATAATCATCATTCTACCTCCACGCATTTCTCCACCCATTTCTTTGGTTTTTTCCTCTACTATTTTCCTGAATTCTTCGCGACTTACATTTTTGCCTTTTTTGGGTTTGGAAATGAGTTCTTTATCAATGGGTTTAAGGTCTACGCTTTGAGCAATAAGCATACGCGAACCACTATTGATATTTACCTCTAACACTAAGCCGGGTAAATTAACATAGTTTGCCGGACCGGCGGGCACGGGAATGCTGGGGGCAAACCAAGCGGATATAGTATCTCTTTCTGTAAGCTGTTGGGCTTCCATACACGGATAATTCAAGATCATTTTTTGTTTGCCCGTTAGTTTCCAGCTGTCTTTTTCGGGTTCCCCTTCAATAAGGAAAATCCGAGTCATAAATTCTTTCTGTTCGATTTGAAGGTTATCGTTAAAATTAAAATAAACCTTATCGTCGGGCGAGCTCATCATAAAGCGCATGCCTCTACCGCGGCCTTCTCCCGGTATGGCATCGTCGGCGATTTCTTTTGAAGCCTGATAACTCGATGCGGCTTCGTTGAAATACAATATCTTTTTAGATTTCCTTTCTTTTGGCATCCTGTCGCGCATTTCAGCCGGAATTCGATCTAAATTAAAATTTAGTTTGATGGTTTCCTCATAACTTACTTCGCCCGATTTTATTGGCGTTTGAGCATTAAGAGAAAAGACAAAGCTTAGCATCAGTAAGCTAATCATGGTTTTTTTCATGGCGCATTTTTTTTTGATTTGAATTGATGTTAATATTCGATGTAGATTTATGTTTAATAAGTATCAAAATTAATTCCTCTTTTGGTTTTCAGGGTTAAGAAAAACCTAAAGATGTTAAAAATGCTTAATTATTTTTGTTTTGACTTTAGATTGTTCAAAAGGTTTAATGGCAATTAAAAATAGATGAATTATACTTTGTTATTCATCAAGGATTAAAGAATTTATTTAATTTTACAAATGATTTTAGACCAAAAGAATCAATAGCATAGCCCAGATGGCGAACCGAAACCGAATTTCAGGTGAGCTCCGCCAAATGGGCTGTGAAGTGAGCCCAGATGGCGAACCGAAACCGAATTTCAGGTGAGCTCCGCCAAATGGGCTGCGAAGTGAGCCCAGATGGCGAAATTGGTAGACGCGCTGGTTTCAGGGACCAGTGGCCGCAAGG
>JAFGHU010000232.1 GCA_016929955.1 Bacteroidales bacterium
TCTTAGGAGGGAAAACCGAAATCGACCTTGCCGAAAAATTGCAAAAGCTAAACATAAAGCTAAGCATTTTTAATGCTTGTGGGCATTTTAGTTTAAATCAGTCGGCAGCCTGTATTCGTGATGCCGATTTGGTGATTACCGGCGATACCGGATTGATGCATATTGCAGCAGCCTATCAGCAAAAGATTGTTTCGATTTGGGGAAATACAGTTCCTGAATTTGGAATGTATCCTTATATGCCTCAAAATTCGGAGAACGCCCATCGGATTGAAAACAAAAATTTAAAATGTCGTCCTTGTAGTAAACTGGGCTATAATAAATGTCCAAAACAACATTTCAAATGTATGATGGATCTGGATGTTTCTAATGTATTTCCCCAAATTTAAGAAAAGGATTTCCTGCAATTTCCTGAGCAATTGTTGTGCTTGGCCCATGGCCGGGATATACTTTATAATCGCCATCTAAAACAAATAATTTTTCATGGATACTGGCCAAAAGTAAATCCAAATTCCCGGTAGGTAAATCTGTTCTGCCAATACTTTCGCGAAACAAAACATCGCCAGTTATAACAAAACGCTCACTATCCGATACAAAGCATAAGCTGCCATTGGCATGCCCTGGCGTATTTAATATACGTAACTCACTGTTTCCGAACGCAATGCGGTCTTTATCTGTAATTTCAATCGCTGGCGCTTCAATTTCTTTGATCTGAACGCCATATATAGAGGCTTGCTGCGCTGCACCTTTTATAAATTGCAATCCGGCAAAATGAGCAGCATAGTCTAAGCCGTATTTTTTCTTGATATGTCCTAGCCCAAAACAATGATCAAAATGTAAATGCGTATTGTATGCACCCACGAGTTTCAACTGATTATCAGTAATATATGCATCAAATTCTGCTTCTTCGGCTGAATTTGAGAACGATGGATCGATAACTATAGCTTCGCCACTTTCGTCGCTAAGTATATAACAGTTTGTTTGAAAAGGGTTGTATGCAAAGGCTTTTATTTTTAACATCATCTTTTTTTTACAAATGTACTGCCATTTGAAATTTTATAGTCAATTATAAGGCGTTAAAAAAACGATAATTTGATTATTTGTGGAGAAAACGACTTAAAAATTGCTCAATGGGGCGAGGAAGCGGAAGTTTACCAATCTCTTTTGATGAATAGGCTTTAAAATCTGCATGTACAGCATAGTCGGCAAAATCAATAACTATAAAGCGGATATGCAATTTTTGATGGGATAAAAGATGAATTTGTGTAGGTAATATCTCTTTGATACTGTAGTTTTTAACATCAAACAGATGCTCAATTTGATTACCGTTTAGCAATTCTTTTTCTGCAATCTGCCTTTCGGTTTCCAGCATTGGGAAATCGTATAAATTATGCCAAACGTCTTTTGCTGTTCGTTTTTTTAGCAGTATTTTTTTAGAAGCGTTTTGCACAATAAAATAATTAAAAAAGCGGTTTCTAACTTTTGTTTTTCTTTTTTTTACAGGGAGAATGTCGACTTTATGGTGTGAAAAAGCTTGGCAATTATTTATAAACGGGCAGCTCTTGCAATCCGGATTTTTTGGCTTGCATTGCAAAGCCCCAAATTCCATTATGGCCTGGTTGTGCAAGCTGGGATTTTCTTTGTCGAGTAATTCTTCAGCTAAATTTTTAAAATATTTTTGTCCTTTCGACGTATTTATTGGTTCGGAAATGGAGAAATATCGGGCTAAAAATCGAAACACATTGCCATCGACTACCGCTTTTGGAATACCAAAAGCATGCGACGCAATGGCCGACGCTGTATAATCACCTATCCCTTTAAGGCTTAATAAATGTTCGAAATTAGCCGGAAATTTTCCGTTATATTCGTTTACAATGGCCTGTGCCGTTTTATGTAAATTGCGCGCCCTGGAATAATAACCCAATCCTTGCCAAAGTCTCAGAACCGTTTGTTCATCAGCTTTTGCAAGGTTTTCGATCTCCGGAAACTCTTCGATAAAACGATAATAATAGCCGGTTCCCTGATCGACACGAGTTTGTTGCAGGATAATTTCAGATAACCAAATTTTATAAGGATCTTTGGTTTGCCGCCAAGGTAAATTTCTGTGATGTTCTTGATACCAGTTGATCAATTGATGGGAAATATGCATATAGGTTTAAAACAATTATCAGTGAGCTAATTAGGCATAAAAAAAGAATAAATATTTCTTTTCTTGTACAAAAAAATACATATCTTTGCATCCCATACAAATTTAAAGAAATAATTTAAAAACGATATTATCATGACAAAAGCAGAAATTGTAGCTGATATTGCAAACAAAACTGGAATCGAAAAAGTTGCTGTTCAAAAAACTGTTGAAGCATTTATGGAAGCCATTAAAGGTTCTATGGCTAACGGAGAAAATGTTTATTTAAGAGGCTTTGGTAGTTTTACTATCAAGAAAAGAGCTGAAAAAACCGGTAGAAATATTTCTAAGAATACTACTATTATTATTCCAGCTCACAATATTCCAGCATTCAAACCTGCCAAAACCTTTGTAAGCGAGGTTAAAAACAACGTTAAGTAATTCTTAAATAGAAAATAAAATGCCAAGCGGAAAAAAGAGAAAAAGACATAAGATGTCTACGCACAAGCGTAAAAAACGTCTTAGAAAAAACAGGCATAAAAAGAAATAATTTAATTTATGCGCAATAAGATTTGTTATGAGGTTGATGCTTCATAACAAATCTTATTTTTTTATAATAATCGCTTCTGTTTATAAATAAAAGCGTCAGAATAAAACTACCTTCCTTGTTATCTTCCGGCACTTAAAAGTTAAGTGCTTACTTTATGTACCTAAAAAACAACTAATGTGGACAAAGAATTAATTATCGATTCTCGTTCCTCGGAAGTAGAAATTGCTTTATTGGAAGAAGGTCAACTTGTTGAAATTCACAAAGATAAAAATAGCAACAACTATAGTGTTGGTGATATTTATTTAGGTAGAGTACGAAAAATAATGCCAGGCTTAAACGCGGCATTTGTTGATGTTGGATATGAACGTGATGCTTTTTTGCATTATTTAGATTTGGGAGCCCAAATTCGCTCACTCGACAAATACACAAAACAAAGTTTAAGCGGTAGAAAAGACAAAATTGATTTTTCCAGTTTTGAATTGGAAAAAGACATTGAAAAGACAGGCAAAATTACGGAGGTTTTAAAGCCCAACCAACAAGTATTGGTTCAGGTTGCAAAAGAGCCTATATCATCAAAAGGACCTCGTATCTCAACCGAGATTTCATTTGCCGGCCGATACATCGTACTCTTACCTTTTTCGAATAAAATATCAGTTTCTCAAAAAATTAAGAGCAGCGACGAACGAAAAAGATTAAAACGACTGATTAATAGTATTAAACCACAGAATTTTGGGGTGATTATACGTACTGTTGCAGAAGGCAAAAAAGTGGCCGAATTGCATTCAGATTTAAGTCAGTTATTAGAACGCTGGGATCAGGTTTCCGGCAAATTAACTAAGGCAAAAGCTCCGGTTAAAGTAGTTAGCGAGCTTGATCGCACCTCAACGATATTGAGAGATTTATTAAGCGAATCCTTTAATCATGTGCACGTAAGTGATTCGGATTTAGCCAGTGAAATAAAAACTTTTATTGGTGGTTTTGCCCCCGATAAAATAAATATCGTTAAAGAATATAAAGGCGCTAAGCCTATTTTTGAGCAATTTGGAGTTGATAAACAAATAAAAAACTCTTTTGGTAAAATTGTGACCATAAAAAGTGGGATTTATTTGATTATTGAACATACCGAAGCACTGCATGTAATTGACGTAAATAGCGGACATCGTGTTAATAAAGAAAAATCGCAAGAAGAGAATGCACTTAGTGTAAACCTGGAAGCGGCAGCAGAAATTGCACGTCAGTTGCGACTTCGCGATATGGGCGGAATTATTGTCATCGATTTTATTGATATGGCTCAGGCACAAAATCGCCGTAAGTTATACCAACATATGAAGGATGAAATGGCAAAAGATCGCGCTAAGCATACCATTTTGCCTCCTACTAAGTTTGGCTTGGTGCAAATAACACGCCAACGTGTTCGCCCCGAGATGAATATCTCTATCTTAGAGCAATGCCCGGTATGTGCCGGAACGGGTGAAATAAAACCGAGTTCCTTATTAGTAGACGAAATCTACAATAAAATCAGCTATTTAATTCAGGAACAAAACGAAAGAGGCCTTACACTATCTGTTCACCCTTATGTATACGCCTACTTAAAAAAAGGATTTATTTCTCAACAGAAAAAATGGTTCTTTGAATTTAAGCGTTGGATAAAAGTAAAAGAAAGCACGGCTTTTCATTTTTTGGAATACCGATTTTGCAATAAATCAGGCGAAGAAATTAAGCTTTAAGGATAGCGGATTAAAAGCAAAAACAAAACCTTTTAAAAACATGTATTGAATAATGACGTTTTTAGATTTTGTTTTTGCTTTTATTTTTTTTTGGAAAATAAGAAATCGATTCAATTTCTACCGAAGCATTAGTCCAAGCATTCCAACAACAAAAATTAAAAAATAAATGGCAATCATAATGATTGTTAAAATGCCAATAAACTTATAATGTTTCTTTAAATAGAGAAAAGAAGTATTTACTTTCTCTTCATTTTCAGCTTTGTAAGCAGTAATAAACCCTTGCGAAAATTGAAATAGATAAAAGATTGGGAAAAAATAAATTACTGCCATAGCGATATAAATACCTGCAATAACACCGCTCGATAAAGCTGTGCGACTTGATTCCACATCCATGTTTTCGTTTAATACGGATAGAACAGGGCCTATAAAGATGCCCACAACAATTAAAAACCCGATTAATATAAAACCTAAAATGGCGATAAATCGCGCCCATTTTGCAGTATCATAAAGCCTGTTTAATGTAGATTTTGATAGTGTAATATTGTCCATAGTTTTTTTATACGAATATAAATGTTTTTATTCTAAAACAGTTGCTTCGACTTTTAATTTTACTTTTTTTGTGCCGTATATTTGGGTTGCGGGCAGGTTTTATGGATGTGTACGACTTTATAGATAAAGAAAAAGAGAAGTGCAATTTAAGTTGGATTTTCTAGATGTTGTTCTACTCTAATCCTTCAAAACGCTTTTAGTACCAACTGCTATAAATAAAAAATAGCCGTTTCAGATATTTTGAAACGGCTATTAAGCGATTAAATATCGAATTATAATTTAGGTCCTGCTGCAACTAGGCGCTTGCCTGCTTCATTATCTGTATATTTCTCAAAATTCTTAATAAATTTAGAGGCCAAGTCTTTGGCTTTTGATTCCCAATCAGCAACATCTGCATAGGTATCTCTCGGATCTAAAATTTTAGGATCAACATCATGTAGGTTTGTTGGAACTTCAAGATTAAAGATAGGGATAATTTTAGTTTCTGCTTTTTCTATTGAGCCATCCAGAATAGCATCAATAATTGCACGGGTATCATGGATAGAAATTCGTTTACCTGTTCCGTTCCATCCTGTATTTACTAAGTAGGCTTCCGTATTATGTGCATCCATTTTTTTTACCAATTCAGCACTGTATTTTGTTGGATGTAGCGATAAGAAAGCGGCACCAAAACATGCAGAAAATGTTGGCTGAGGTGTAGTAACACCACGCTCTGTTCCTGCTAATTTTGCAGTAAATCCGGATAAGAAATGATATTGTATTTGATCGTGGGTTAACTTAGAAACCGGAGGTAATACGCCAAAAGCATCGGCTGATAAGAATATGACTTTATTGGCATGACCAGCTTTAGAAATGGGCTTAACAATATTGTGGATATGATAGATTGGATAGGAAACGCGCGTGTTTTGGGTTACCGATCCATCACTAAAATCAATTTTTCCATTTTCATCGAGGGTAACATTCTCTAATAAAGCATCACGCTTAATGGCATTATAAATATCAGGTTCTTCAACCGGATCCAGATTTATGGTTTTGGCATAGCAGCCTCCTTCGAAATTAAAAATTCCATCATCGTCCCAACCGTGTTCATCATCACCAATTAAAGCGCGTTTTGGGTCGGTAGATAAGGTCGTTTTTCCGGTACCTGATAGTCCAAAGAAAATGGCAACATCTCCATCTTTTCCACGGTTAGCCGAGCAGTGCATCGATGGCATTCCCTTTAAAGGAAGGTAATAATTCATCATGGCAAACATTCCTTTTTTCATTTCACCACCATACCAGGAACCTCCGATTACCTGCATTTTTTCCGTAAGGTTAAACACGGTATAAACTTCCGAATTTAATCCTTGTTTTTTCCAATTTGGATTAACGGTTTTAGATGCATTCATCACTACAAAATCGGGAGTACCATAAGTTTCCAATTCAGCCTCGGTAGGTCTTAAAAACATATTGGTTACAAAATGAGCTTGCCAGGCAACCTCCATAATAAAGCGCACTTTTAAGCGTGAATCTTCATTGGCGCCACTATAAGAATCTACAACATAGAGTTTTTTACCCGATAATTGGTCTACTGTAGTTTTTTTCAGGTCATTCCAAACCTCTTTTGTAATGGGTTTATTATCGTTTGGAGATTCGGGTGAATTCCACCAGATGGTATCCTCCGTAATACTATCCTTTACAATGTATTTATCCTTAGGTGAGCGACCGGTAAAATCTCCGGTCATAACATTAATTGCACCTAATTCTGAAACCTGTCCTTTTTCAAAACCTTGTAATTCTGGATTTGTTTCATGGACATATAACTCATCGTAGGATAAATTATAATAAATTTCTGATACATCTTTTATTCCGTAAGATGCTAAATCAACTTTAATCTTGTCTGTATTTTTCGCCATATTTAATGATTTTGAAACGAATTAATTTCAATCGTTTGCATTAAACCGGCAAATATACTAATTCTGTAATATGAAAATGGTCACATATGTATATATGTGACCATTTTAACTATTATTAATGATATAGATTTATTATTTATTTTTGTAAGCCGCATCAATGCTGGCTATCATAGCAATATCCACAATTTCATCAACGGAACTGCTTAGCTGCAAAACGTGAACGGATTTTTTAAATCCATTTAAAATAGGACCAATGACTTTGAAATCGGTTGTAGATTGCATCAATTTATAAGCAATATTCCCAGATGATAGATTTGGGAAAATCAATGTATTAGCACCTGTTTCAGCCAATTTAGAAAAGGGGAATTTGCGTTTTAATAATTCCTTATTCATAGCAAAATTAGCTTGCATTTCACCGTCGACAATTAATTCAGGATAATTTTTGTGGAGATGTTCGGTAACGGCTCTCATATTATCAGGGGAAAAGCCTTGATTTGTGCCAAAATTAGAATAAGACAAAAGTGCTATTTTGGGCTCTATTCCAAAATGCCGAATAGATTCAGCAGTTTGCAAGGTGATTTCGATTAATTGCTCAACAGATGGGTTTTTGTTTACAGTAGTATCAGCAAGGAAAAGAGGCCCGTTTTTAGTATGGAAAATGTACATTCCTGATACTAGGTTTGCGTTATCAGCTTTGCCAATTACTTGTAAATTTGGGCGAATTGCTTCAGGATAACTTTTCGTATGGCCAGAAACTAAACCGTCGGCTCTACCTGTTTCAACCATAGCTGGAGCAAAATAATCTCGACTCCGCATTTTATTTATTGCTTCGCTATAAGTTAGTCCTTTGCGTTGACGTTTTTTATATAATAATTGGGCAAATTCTTTTACGATTTCTTTTTGTTCATCAGCTTTTGGATCAATAATTTCAACACCATCAAGGTGTAAATTATTTTCCTTTGCAATAGCCAAAATAACTTCTTTATTACCCAATAAAACAGGAATGGCTAAATTTTCGTTAAGTATAATTTCTGTTGCTTTTAGAATTTTATAATTTTCAGCATCGGCAAAAACTATACGTTTTGGATTGCTTACCGCTTTAGCCTTAATTTGTCTTAACAATGGATTTCCAATGCCTAAACGTTTGCGTAAAGTTTCTCTATAAGCATCCCAGTCTGTAATAGGTTTTAAAGCAATTCCCGAATCTATTGCAGCTTTAGCAACAGCAGGAGCAACAGTAGTGATCAGTCTTGGGTCATTGGGTTTTGGAATTAAATAATCCGCACCAAAAGTTAAGTTTCCAACATCAAAAGTTTGATTCACTTCTTCTGGAACAGTTTCTTTTGCTAAATTAGCTAATGCGTAGGCTGCGGCTAATTTCATTTCTTCATTAATTCCAGTAGCTCTAACATCAAGCGCTCCTCTAAATATGAAAGGGAATCCCAATACATTGTTTATCTGATTTGGATAATCAGAACGGCCTGTTGCCATAATCACATCGTTGCGTGTCGCTTTTGCATCTTCAAAAGTAATTTCCGGATTTGGATTGGCAAGCGCAAATACAATAGGATTGGTATTCATGCTTTTTAGCATTTCGGGCTTTAAAACACCACCAACGGAAAGTCCTAAGAACATATCGGCTCCTTTAACGGCTTCTGCTAAAGTGTTTAAGTTTTTATCTGTAGCAAATTCTTTCTTCTCGGGGCTTAGATTTGGTCGGTCACTTCGAATTACTCCTTTGCTATCGCACATGACAATATTTTCAGGGTTGACACCGAGTTTTTTATAAAGTCTTGTACAGGAAATTGCCGAAGCACCAGCCCCATTTATAACCACTTTGATGTCGCCAATATTTTTACCCACTACTTCAACAGCATTAAGTAAACCAGCCGAAGAAATAATAGCAGTTCCGTGCTGATCGTCGTGCATCAAAGGAATGTTTAGTTCCTCTTTTAAACGACGTTCAATTTCGAAGCATTCCGGAGCTTTTATATCTTCAAGATTTATCCCTCCAAAAGTAGGAGCTATCATTTTTACTGTTTCAACAAATTTATCTACGTCTTTGGTATCTACTTCGATATCGAAAACATCAATATCAGCATAGATTTTAAACAGAAGACCCTTACCTTCCATAACGGGCTTTCCGGCTTGAGTTCCGATGTCGCCAAGACCCAAAACGGCTGTTCCGTTCGAAATAACGGCAACTAAATTTCCTATGGCTGTATATTTGTATACGTCCTCTGGATTTTTTTCAATCTCTAAACAAGGTTCAGCAACACCAGGCGAATAAGCTAGTGACAAATCGCGCATTGTAGAATGTGATGTAGTTGGGACGACCTCTATTTTTCCGGGTCTTCCATCGCTGTGATACTTTAATGCATCTCTTTTAAATAAATTGTCCATGCTAAATTTTTTATGGCAGTAAATGTTTTTTACAAAGATACGCACTTTCAATTACGAGGCTATAATTTGTGTGAATTTTATAACACTATTTTAGCTGTAATAAATCAGCTTTTTATCATTCTTTGGTATGATTTTTCTAAATTTTTGATGCTTTTTTTGTTTTTTGTTGTCTATTTATGTGGTTTTTTGCTTTGAGCTTTTAAACAATTCACTCTTAATTGAAAGCGATTTCTTGCGCTTAATCCTTCTATTTAATTTGTATTTTTACTCCATAAAGAACAATTTAACACGATAAAAATGTACGAATATTTAAATGGGAAATTAATTGAAAAAAATCCGGCTTATGTTATTATAGATTGTCAGGGTATTGGGTATTTTGTAAATATATCACTCAATACTTTTACAGCATTGCCCGATAAAGAACAGTGTAAATTGTTTACTCATTTTATTGTTCGCGAAGATGCACATATATTGTATGGTTTTATGGATGATTTTGAGCGAAATGTATTCCGAAATTTACTCAATGTATCCGGTGTTGGAGCATCGACGGCCAGAATGATTTTATCAGCATTAACGGCCAATGAAGTTATTGACGCTATTGCGCGTGGCGATGTAGCTTTACTTAAATCGGTTAAAGGAATAGGCTTAAAATCGGCGCAAAGAATCATTATCGATTTGAAAGGAAAGCTTACAATGACCGAAGAGGAGAGCAGTATTTTGTCTTTTGCACACAATAGCTTAAAAGAAGAAGCGTTATCTGGTTTAGTGGTATTAGGATTCAGCAAGCAAATGGCCGAAAAAGGAATTGACAAAATCCTGAAAGCTCATCCTGAAATTGAACGTGTTGAGCACTTGATTAAAGAAGTTTTGAAATTAATGTAAGTAGGTATAAATCAAATGTTCTAAAATTAAAGCAGCATACTTTGAGGATAAAAAAGAGAATATCGATCGTTGCATTTCCCTTATTTATTGTTTTAGTTCAAGTTTTTAGCCCTCTGTTTTTAGGTGCAAAAACCATTGAAAAAAGCAAAAATAATGGCAGCTTTTTGATGGATTATTTTCTTATGTCTGCTGATACTGCAAAACCGGATACCAGCCTTCTGCGTTTTCCCTTGCCTCAGGATAAAAGTGTTTTGTATTACGGCACAACAGCTCAAAGTGCATTGTATCTTAGCGATCCGGCGAATTTGCAAAACCGTTTTGTATACGATCCTTTAAGCAACCGCTATGTTTTTACCAGTAAAATGGGCAATTTAAACTATCGTCCTACTCAAAAAATAGATATTGACGAATATCGTGCTTTTGAAGCCAATCAAGCCCTGCATAATTACTGGAAACAAAAAGCAAGTGAAAGAACAGTAAGCGGACAGCAAGGTGGTATTCCAAAAATTTATGTTGGTGGTCAGGCTTTTGAAAGGATTTTTGGTAGTAATACCATCGATATACGGCCTCAAGGATCGGCGGAATTGTTATTTGGTGTAGTGAATAACAAGCGAGAAGATCCAGCCTTAAATGTTCGTCAACAAAGCACTACAAATTTCGATTTTCAACAAAAAATACAGTTGAATGTATTGGCCAAAATTGGCGATAAAATCGAATTTAAAGTCAATTACAATACGGAGGCTACTTTCGATTTCGAGAATAAATTAAAGCTCAAATACGAAGGAAAAGAAGATGAAATTATTCAATTGATAGAAGCCGGGGATGTAAATTTGCCACTTACAAGCACCTTAATTCAAGGTAGCCAAAGCCTGTTTGGGGTTAAATCCAAACTCAAGTTTGGAAAAATGACCATCACTTCCGTTTTTTCTGAACAAAAAAGCGAATCCTCATCCATAACCGTTCAGAGCGGCGGACAACAAAATAATTTCCGTTTAAAAATGGATGAATATGAAGAAAATCGGCATTTCTTTCTGGCCAAGTATTTCCGTTCGAATTACGAAAGAGCAGTAAGTGAGCTTCCGGTGATCAACTCCAATATCAATATTACTAAAATAGAAGTTTGGGTAACCAATATTGGAGCGCCTCTAACGGAAAACAGAAATATTTTGGCGATGCAGGATTTGGGCGAAAATCAGACCTATAATCCTTTGTTTTCGCCCAATACAAATTTGGCACTTCCCTATAACGATGCAAATAATTTAAAACGAGTTATCGACACAAGTCGCATACGAAATATCAGTGCCATTACTTCTTATTTGCAAAGCGGAAGTTTAAATTTGGTTTCAGGGATTGATTATGAAAAAGTTGAATTAGCAAGACAATTAAAACCATCGGAATATACTTTAAATCGAAAACTGGGATTCATTTCGCTCAATACACGCTTAAATCCTGATCAGGTTTTGGCCGTTTCTTATCAATATACGGTTATCGGCGATAATAAAATATATCAAGTAGGTGAGTTTTCTGATCAAGGCATTGTAGCGCCTAATACACTTATGGTAAAGCTGATAAAAAGCACAGCAACGAATACACAAATTGACTTGTGGAAGTTGATGATGAAAAATGTCTATAATATCGGCGCTTATCAAGTAAATAGAGAAGATTTTGCCTTTAATATTTTATATACCGGCGGAGTCGATGGCGTGCCAAAAGGATATTTAGCCGAGGGACCTGAAGATGTAAAAGGCGTAAGTTTGATTGAAGTGATGAATTTCGACCGCCTCGATCAGCAACACAATCCTAATCCTGATGGTATTTTCGACTTTATTGATAATGCGGCATCAAATGGAGGAACTATTCAAGCCTCGAATGGGCGTATCTTTTTTACCATGCTCGAACCTTTTGGATCATATTTGCGCAAAAAATTAGCTAATGATGCCTTGGCAGATAAATATTGTTACGATTCGCTTTATACGCTAACAAAGTCGGGAGCACAACAATATCCGGATAAAAATAAATTTTTGTTGGAAGGTTCGTTTAAATCTTCAACGGGTTCGGAAATTGCTTTAAATGCTTTAAATGTGCCACAAGGTTCGGTTAAAGTTACAGCCGGAGGAATTCCGCTACTCGAAAATGTAGATTATACGGTTGACTATACCCTTGGGCGCGTTAGGATTATTAATGAAGGCATTTTAAGTTCGGGTACGCCCATTAATATTTCGATGGAAAGTACGGCCGCCTTTAGTCTGCAGACCAAGCGAATGATGGGTACACATATCGATTATGACTGGAGCAGAAACTTGCACTTGGGAGGAACTTTTTTAAACTTAAGCGAAAAACCAATCACCCAAAAAACAAATATTGGCGACGACCCCATTAACAATACCATTTACGGATTTGATATCAGTTATCAAAAGGAATCCAGATGGATTACAAAAATGGTGGATAAATTGCCCTTTATCGAAACGGATGCTCCTTCTATGATTACCTTTAATGGTGAATTTGCTCATTTTTTACCCGGACATTCAAGAGCCATTGGCGATAGCGGCACTTCGTATATCGATGATTTTGAGGGAACTAAATCGACTATTGATTTAAAAATGGTATCCCGATGGGCGATGGCCAGTACTCCACAAGGTCAAACGCAAGCCGGTATGTTTCCCGAAGCCGGAGTGGGCTCAGGATTGATTTACGGAATGAATCGCGCAAAGCTGGCCTGGTATATTATTGATCCACTTTTTTATGATCAGGGAAATCTTCGTCCGCCCAATATTACAAAAGAAGAATTATCGAAAGACGAAGTTCGTCAGGTATTGGAAAAAGAAGTTTTTCCGGCCAAAGAAACACCCAATGGATATCCTAGCAATATTCCTGTTTTTAATTTGGCTTTTTATCCCGAAGAGCGCGGAGCCTATAATTATGATGTGGATGGTATAAGTGGAATTTCTGCCGGAATTGATGCACAGGGCAATTTAAGGAATCCGGCCTCGCGTTGGGGCGGTATTATGCGTCAAATAGAAACCTCCGATTTTGAAGCCACTAATATAGAATATATCGAGTTTTGGATGATGGATCCTTTTAGCAACGATCCCAATAGCAGAGGCGGTCAGTTGTATTTTAATTTAGGTGATGTTTCGGAAGATATCTTGCGCGATTCCAGAAAAGCCTACGAAAATGGTTTGCCAACTTCAGACATAATTCAGGATATCGATACTACAATTTGGGGAAGAGTGCCTGTTTTGCAATCGCTGGTTGATGCATTTGATAATCAGCCTGCTTCCCGACCCTATCAGGATGTGGGATTAGATGGTTTGCCCGACGAAGATGAAAGAAACTTTTTTCAGGAGGTTTATCTCAATAAGATTAATTCGAGTTATGGCGTAAGTTCATTAGCGTTTACCAAAGCAAATGAAGATCCGTCCACAGATAATTACCATTATTTTAGAGGCAGCGATTTTGATGAAAATACAGAATACAGCAGCATTTTAAATCGTTATAAAAAATACAACGGAACACAAGGAAACAGTCCTGCATCAGAATTTAGCGGCGAAACTTATCCTACCATGGCCACTACTTTGCCCGATGTGGAAGATATCAATAGAGACAATACCTTAAGCGAAGCCGAACGCTATTATCAATATGTAATTGATTTACATCCTGATGATATGGAAATCGGGAAACATTTTATTACCGATATTCGGGAAGGAAACGGCACCTCAGAAAAAGAAAATGGCGAACCCATTTACACAAAATGGTATCAATTTAAAGTGCCTGTTCGAAGTCCCAGTAAAGTGGTGGGCGCTATCAACGATTTCAAATCTATTCGCTTTATGCGGATGTTTATGAAAGGCTTTGAACAGCCAAAAGTTTTGCGATTTGCTACTTTGGAATTGGTGAGAAGCGATTGGCGGCGATATCAATATGATTTATTGAGTCCGGGTGAATATATTCCTGATGATACGCAAAGCGAAACCGTTTTTGATGTTGCTGCCATTAATATCGAGGAAAACGGAAGTCGTTATCCTATTCCTTATGTTATTCCTCCAGGTATTGAGCGTGAAATAAATATAGGCACAACAAATTTGCAACGAAGAAACGAACAAGCCATGCAAATTGTTACCAGCGGATTATTAGACGGAGATGCACGCGCCACTTTTAAAACGGTGGATTTTGATTTTAGGCGCTATAAAAAATTAAAAATGTTTGTTCATGCCGAAAAGTTAAAACAAGAAGACAAGCTCGAAAATGGCGACCTTACTATTTTTATACGTATGGGCGCTGACTTTACAGAAAACTATTACGAATACGAAATCCCTTTACAATTAACCGATTGGGGAACATCTGATCCGGAAGCTATTTGGCCTGAAAGCAATCGTTTTGATATCGATTTGGAACATTTGGTTGATGTTAAACTAAACCGAAATATTGCGGAAAGAGAAAGCGGCTATATTTTAAATAGTGGAAGCCTTTATTCAGAAATGGATGGCGATAACCGAATTACCGTTAAAGGCTCGCCAAGCATTAGCGATGTGAAAGCCATTATGATCGGGATTAGAAACCCTAAAAAGAATAGCGTAAACAGTGTGGACGACGGCATGCCAAAATCAGCCGAAATTTGGATTAATGAATTGAGAGTGAGCGATTTTGATAATAAATCGGCTTGGGCGGCCACGGCTAGAGCAAAAATTGATTTGGCCGATTTAGGTAATGTTATTATCTCCGGATCGAAAAGCACTGCAGGGTTTGGTGGTTTGGAAAGCGGAATAACCCAACGTCAGCTGGATAATATTACCAATTTTGATATCGCAACAAATTTAAAAATGGGGGAATTTTTCCCTGAAAAATGGGGCATCCAAATTCCTTTGCATTTCGATTATTCTGAGAGCAGACTCGATCCTGAGTTTAATCCTTTAGATCCGGACATCAATTTTAAAAAAGACCTCGAGAGCTACTCAACAAAAGCGCAAAGCGATTCTGCACGTAATGTTGCTCAGGATTTTACCGTACGAAAAAACATCAATTTTATCAATGTTCGGAAAGACAGAACGAGTGCAAATAGCGTAAAAACGCATTTTTACGATTTGGAGAATTTAGATGTGTCGTATTCTTATTCTGAAATTTTTCATCGGAATATCGATATTGAATACCATATGAAAAAAGCGTATCGGGGAGGGATAGGCTACAATGTAAATCTTAATCCTAAACCTGTAGAACCCTTCAAAAAAGTTAAATTTTTAAGCGGTAAAAATTGGCGTATTATTCGCGATTTTAATTTCTTTTTAAAGCCACGCTTATTTACTTTCCGAACCGATATCAATAGGGAATATGAAGAAAAGAAATTGAGAAACAAGAGTATAGGAGATATTCCGATGCGTTGGACCTGGAGTAAGCGTTTTGATTGGAACCGATCCTATAACCTGCGTTTCGATTTAACGCGGAGCATGAAATTGGATTATAATGCCAAAGCCAGCGCATTTATCAGCGAACCTGAAGGACGCATCGATCGCTCCGACAGCGAGTATATGACTGAATATCGCGATCTTGTACTTAAAAGCGTTTATTCAGGAGGCAAGATGAATCAATTTGATCAGACTACCGGTTTAAATTATACCTTGCCCATCAATAAAATTCCATTGTTTAACTGGATAAATGCCACGGCACGATATCAGGGAGAATACCATTGGATGGCTTCGCCGGTAAGTTTGCAAGATCGCTTTGGAAATAGCATCGAAAATTCCAGTTCCATTCAGCTGAACGGTAGTTTTAGAATGACCAATCTGTACACAAAAATCCCCTACCTGAAAAAAATAAGCACGCCAAGCAGAAGACAAAATAACCGCAGAGGATCGACCATTAGAAATGGCCAGCAAGCACAAAGTGAAAGAGAAGAAAAACTGGGGACGAAAATCTTAAACGAAACACTTAAAGTGTTGATGATGTGGAAAGATGCATCGATTACTTATTCTGAAAACAAAGGAAATTATTTACCCGGATTTATGCCCGAGCCGGATTTATTAGGTACAAATTGGTCGAAAATGGCACCCGGCTTGGGCTATGTTTTTGGATTGGAAAATGATATTCGCTATCAGGCGGGTGTAAATGGTTGGCTATCGAAAGATTCTGCCCAAAATCAAATGAGCCTGAATAAATACAGTACCGATTTAAATTTAAGAGCAACTTTAGAACCTTTAAAAGATTTTAGAATTGAACTTAGCGCGTCGCGCACTTCTACTCAGTCTTCCGAAGATTATTACAAATGGTCCGAATACGATTTTAGCTTCCATTCTTTTGGCGCTATGGAACGCGGTAGTCTTAGTATGTCGTTTTTGAGTATAGGTACAGCGTTCAAAAAAATAAATGACGATAACAGTTCGGAACCCTATGAAAATATGCGAGCTTATCGCTTACCCATTGCAGAGCGACTGGCTAACCAGAATCCGAACTGGAATGGCATGTATAACGATACTACAGGATTTCCGATTGGTTACGGATCAACTTCGCAAGATGTAATTCAAGGTGCTTTTCTGGCTGCTTATACCGGACGATCTCCGCAAAATGTGATGTTGGGTTATTTTCCAAAGATTCCTTTGCCCAATTGGCGATTTACCTATAAAGGCTTATCCAATATTCAGTTTTTGAAAAAATGGTTTAAAAACATTACGATTTCGCATGCTTATCGTTCTTCCTATAATATTGGTTCCTATGTGTCTAATATTCAATATCAAGAAGTAAATGGACAGGCTTCTACCTTGAATGATAATGATGATTTTCATGCAAAATACGATATCACATTATTGTCGATTTCTGAACAATTTAGCCCTTTAATCCGCTTGAATGCGACTTTAAATAATAGTATGTTGGTGAATTTGGAATTAAAACGATCGCGAAATCTGGCTTTGAGTTTTGTAAATAATCAACTAACCGAAGTCGTTAGTCAGGAATATGTTTTCGGTCTTGGCTACCGCTTAAAAGGACTTAAGATTAATATTTCGTCAGGTAGTGGAAATGGGCGAAAACAAGTGAATAGCGATTTGAATATGAAGCTCGACTTTTCTTTGCGCGATAACCGAACCATTTTAAGAAGGATAGATCAAAATATCGATCAGGTGTCGTCCGGACAAAAAATTATGTCGTTAAACTTTTCAGCAGATTATATGATGAGCCAGCGAATGACGATGCGCTTTTATTTCGATCAAGTAATCAATAACCCTTATATGGCCAATCAATATCGCAATTCTACAACCAATGGAGGAATCAGCATGCGATTTACCTTGGCACAGTAGTTAAAAGTCCAGTTTTTCCATGGCATTTTTAAGTCCGAATTTCTTGCGAAATAGCCAAACAGAAAAGTAAACGATTGGGGTATCAATCAGAGCTATCAATACTTTAAACAAGAAACCATTGATAAGCAAGCTGGTAAACAAATGCCATTCAATAACTTCAAAATAACAGAGGATGAGCAGAATTAAAAATGTATCAATAAATTGCGAAGAGAAAGTAGATCCGTTATTTCTTAACCAAAGATGCTTGCCATTGGTTAGTTTTTTCCAAAAGTGAAATAATTGAACATCAACCAATTGTGCAACTAAATAGGCAGTCATAGATGCCCCTACGGCAATAAATGTAAAGCCAAAAACATGGGTAAACGTAGCATCGTCAATTGGCGACCACACCGTTGCTTTGGCGTAGTTGGCTAAAATAACAATGCCTAATGTAAAAATACTAGCCACGAATCCTATATAAACGACCTGATTTGCTCTTTTTTTACCGTAGATTTCAGAGATAATATCAGTAACAATAAAGGTGATGGGATAAGGTAATATTCCGACGGATAGTTCAAAAGTGTACCAACCAAATGGCGACCAGGTAAAAAACTTTTGAAAAATTAAGTTGCTCGTAACCAGAGAAGCTAAAAAAATAGCCAAAAGTGTAAAAAAGGCCATTTCGGCCTGGTACTTTTTTTTCGTTTCCATGCACACAAAGGTAGTGCATTTGCATAAAAACGGATTGAAATGAAGCGTTTAGCCGGCGAATTAGAATAAAATTAACAATTTGAACTCAGCGTTCACTTTTTTCGACTGCTACAAGCTATTTCCGTTTCTTTTTATTCTTTTTAGGAAGCGGTTTTGCCATAAGCGATTTCCAATCGGCCGGATTTTCTTCCGATAATTCGCGGGTTTCGATATAATCTTCGTTCCGAATAGTATTTACGTAAACGGGTTTTCCGATAAATTCTTCGATCGCTTTTAAAAGTGGTTTTTCCTCTTCGGCACAAAAAGAAATGGCAAATCCACGATGATCGCCTCGACCGGTGCGGCCAACGCGGTGAACATAATTCTCTGCTTGTTCGGGTAAATCATAATTAACTACAAACTCAACGCGATCTACATCAATACCACGTGCACTTACATCGGTTGCGACTAAAACTTTTATTTTGCCACTTTTAAAATCGCTCATTACGCTGGTGCGGTCTTTTTGGTCCTTATCGCCATGTATTGTTTTGGCTTTTATATCCACGCGCTCCATAGCTTTAGCCACACGTTCGGCACGGACTTTGGTTCGGACAAAAACCAAGATTTTAGCTTCCGGATTTTCTTTAATCAGTCGCTCCAGAAAAAATCGTTTATCGTCCATTTCTACAAAAGCCACTTTGTGATTCACGTTTCTGGAAACAGGATCTTCGGGTGCAATTTGAATGCGGAAAGGTTTGTCAACAAGCGAATAAGCAAGCTTTTTAATCTCTTTATCAATAGTCGCAGAAAAGAATAGCGTTTGGCGCTTTTTGGGTAAATGAGTGATTAATTGACGAATATCTTTGATAAAACCTAAAGCAAGCATATGATCGGCTTCGTCTAAAACCAAAATATTGATTCGGTGTAATTTTAGATATCCCTGACTGCTTAAATCGAATAAACGGCCGGGCGTGGCAACCATAATATCAAATCCTTTTTGCAATTCTGCAATTTGAGGATCTTGTTCTACACCACCAAAAACACCAAAAGTTTTTACTAAAGTGCCTTTTTCAAGGGCATTAAAAACGGCAGTTATTTGAATAGCAAGCTCACGAGTGGGAACCATAACTACCGCTCTAATACCATCTTCGCGGCGCTGTACTTTTTTTCTATGGTTTAGAATATCGATGATCGGAATGGCGAAAGCAGCTGTTTTTCCTGTACCGGTTTGCGCAATGGCCAACACATCATCCCCCGAAAGGATGGGCTGAATTGATTTGAACTGGATATCAGTTGGCCGTTTAAAACCAAGGGCACGGATACTTGCTTTTAGCTCATCCGCAATTTTATAATCATCAAATTTCATTTCTCTCTACAGTTTAATTCTCCCCCAAATACCCCAATTATTTAGAATGGCAAATCGTCTTTGTCTTCTATATCTTCCGGAGGTTGATTTTGTGAAGAAGCCTGCGATGCGGGCGTTTGTTCATTGCCCTGAAAATTTTCTCTATTAGCTCCTGGCGAACTTAGTTTAAGTACCTTATCGCCTTGGATTTCAGTTACGTATTTTTTAACGCCATTCGCATCTTCGTAAGAGCGTGTTCTCAATCGGCCTTCCAAATAAATTTGATCGCCTTTAATCAGGTTTTTTTCAGCCAAATAACGCCAAAGCACAATATTATGCCATTCGGTTTGCTCTTGCCAATTGCCTTCTTTATCGCGATAGCTTTCTGTTGTCGCCATCGAAAAAGAAGCTTTTTTGGTTCCATTGTCAAAGGTCATTATTTCGGGATCGCGACCCAAATGACCAACTAAGATAACTTTATTAATTCCTGCCATAATTCTTTTTTTATTGATTAGTGCCCCAATATACAAAATGCTAAAAACAATTTTCAGCCAAATGTGCGAAGATAGTTAGTTTATTATCGAACGCCGGGATTTATTTTTCTAACGTCCAGGTTGTACCTTCTTTCGTATCCTTTAAAACGACATGCAATTTGGCTAATTCGATGCGAATTAAATCGGCAGAAGCCCAATCTTTTTTCAGTTTTGCTTGCTGACGAAGTTCTATTAAAGTATTGATTACTCCATTTAATAAGGCATCATTTCCTTCTTTTTGCTCCTCGTTTTTTAATCCTAAGATATCAAAAATAAAGCTTTTGAATTTGCTTTGAAGTTTTTCTAAATCGCTTGTATTTAAGCTTTCCAAATTGGCCTGAACGGAATTAATTATTTTTACAGCATCAAATAAATGAGCGATAAGAATGGGCGTATTAAAATCATCGTTCATCGCTGAATAACACTTGTTTATCCATGCTTCAATATCGACACTTGATTCTGATTTTGGCTTTAGTTTATCGACCAATTCCGAAGCCGCCATCAACTTAGCAAAACCTTTTTCTGCAGCCAATAGAGCAGAATCGCTTAAATCTAAAGTAGAACGATAATGTGCTTGCAGCATAAAGAAACGCACAACCATAGGGCTAAAAGCCCTGCTTAATTTATCATTTTCGCCAGAAAACAGCTCGTTAGGAAGAAGCGTGTTTCCGGTCGATTTACTCATTTTTTGTCCGTTGAGTGTAAGCATGTTGGCGTGCAACCAGTATTTAACAGGATCTTTTTTTCCGTAAGTGGCTTTGTTTTGTGCTATTTCACATTCGTGATGAGGAAATTTCAAATCCATTCCTCCTCCATGTATATCAAATTGTTTGCCCAAATATTTAGAACTCATTACCGAACATTCCATATGCCATCCGGGAAAACCATCTCCCCAAGGCGACTTCCATCGCATGATATGCTCTGGGGAGGCTTTTTTCCAAAGTGCAAAATCTGCCGGATTTCGTTTTTCGCCTTGTCCGTCAAGATCGCGGGTATTGCTTATCAATTCTTCGATATTCCTACCGGATAGTTTACCGTAATCGTTATCAAATTCCTGGTTAAAAGCGTCTACATCAAAATAAATTGAGCCGTTGCTTTCGTAGGCCAGGTTTTTCTTTAAAATAGCCTCAACCATGGATATCTGCTCGATAATATGTCCGGTAGCCGTAGGTTCGATATTGGGCGGAAGATTATTAAACAATTGCAAAACATGATGGAAATCGAGCGTGTATTTTTGAACAATTTCCATAGGTTCCAATTCATCTAATCGTGCTTTTTTCGAGATTTTATCTTCACCCTGATCAGCATCATTTTCTAAGTGGCCGGCATCGGTGATATTGCGTACATACCTTACCTTATATTTTAAATGCATTAAATAACGATAGATAATATCGAAGGAGATAAAAGTTCGGCTGTTTCCTAAATGAACCTCACTATATACCGTTGGACCACAAACATACATTCCCACAAAGGGCGCGTGGAGAGGTTCAAAAATTTCTTTTTTACGGGTAAGCGTATTGTATACTTTAAGAGAATCTTTCATGCACGAAAATTTTTGCAAAATTAAGGCTTTTAAATGAATAGCGCTTTCTTTTTCGCTGTGATTTTTATTAGGATGATGCTTGCATTTTAGCGTATAAATCGCATAAAGTATTTTCGAAATGATTATCGTGCGCTTTTACCCATTCAAATTCCAAATATTTACCAATACTTAAGGTGTTAAAATATTTCCAATAGCCGATATTTTTGGCTTTTTCTCCATTTACAGTATGCCAATCGTTTAGTTCCCAAATGGGCACCCACTCGGTTAATCCTTTTCGCACATATTGACTATCGCTAACTATCCTTATTTTTTTTACATCTTTCAGAATTTCAAGGCTTTTAATTGCTGCTTCCAGTTCGATCAAAGAACTGCTTTTTTTGCCCGAATCGTAAGTGTGTAATTGGTAGTTTTGATTTGGCTTTTTGATCAGTACAACATAACCACCTTTTCCTTTTTTTTCTAAAAACGACCCGTCGGTATACACTTTTGTTATTGCATGATTGCTTTTTTCACTTACAAAAATTTTACGCGGCTCGCTTCTTCTGTCGAGTACAATTATTTTAGAGCGATTACTAAACTGCTTCATATCTTTGTTTTCCCATAAAATAAATTGCATTTCAAATCCGATAAAAAAAGTATCTAAACGTTTGTTATGAAGCATTTTTCGTAATTGATGTTCCTGCGTTTTTAGGTAGTTGCTAAAGGGATTATTCTCTAAAAAAACAAGTGATTTTGTTAAGGGTGTATATCCAATATAGCCGATTTCTTTTGTTTTTTCGGATTGGATAAGAATGCGAAACTCATGATTTTGGGTAGCCTCTATTTTAAAGAAAAACCGACTGAGCAAGATGTTTTCTTCCATAAGCTAAAATTAAGGATTTATAGCTTTCCTCCCAATACACAGGTTTTTTTAATTTTTTCTACATGGCCGGCCAAATCAAAATATTCGAAGTATAAAATATAGATACCAATTGGAGCTTTGTCGCCTTCTTCTGTACATCCATTCCAGAAAATTTGCCCGCTGGGACTCATTATTTCATTCTTTATCAGGTGATTGATTTGTTGTTTTTGGGCATTAAATATGATCAAATTTAGGGTGTATCCACTTTCCGAAAAGGAATAATTGATGTTTAAAAGATCATCTATCCCATCAGCATCAGGCGTAAATATTTCAGGACTTATTTGAATTATTTCTTCATTTTCGGAAGGATCCTGGAACTGCGAGTTTTTGTAAGCCGGCGTACCAAAGTTTACATTAGATGCTGCTGTTATCCAATTGTTTGCATCATTGGTTTCTTTTTCGGACGAAATCCTTTCCAAGGCTTTTCCCTTTGTATTATTCATTAAGGAATGATGCATCGATGCGGAATAGTTTAAAGCATCAATTGCTTCATTTCTATTGGATGCTTTGCTCAATAAAACCGATCCTGCTGAATTGGGAAGTGATGGAAAATCATTGAATTCATAAATCAGAGATGGATTCTCAGAAAAATAAACGTCAAGGACCGCGCTTTTATTTTTGCAAAAAACAATATATTCCTTAGGAAAAATCTGGCCGGTATTGGCTTGTAAGGAATAAAAACTAGTATCGTATAGATTCAATCCTATGCGCGAAAATATTAGTTTGCGACTGTCAATCACTTTTTCAGAACGATTGAAAAATTCGACATAATCCCCATCGTCCTGCCAGGCATCAAAAAGAATTTCATTAATTACGATATCCCCGGCCTCGACTTCTTGCGGAAGAGCAAAATACGCAGTGTAAGTTTCAAGTTCGAAACCATTACATCCACTAATTGAGCGATTTAGGTTTATTTCGTAATGCGTATTTTCGTTAAAGCTTTTGCTAAATCGAAGTTGTGAAACCGTATAATCAGGTGAAAATATTTTCACTTCATCGGGTATACCTAAAGCATTATCTACCATGTAATTGGCCGGTTTATTCAATTGAATAGTGTCCATGCTTTTTGAAAAATGTAGGGATAGCGTATTCTGATCCTTAATATCAATCCACTTAATTTCAGGGCGCAGAAAATCAACAAACTTATTTTTTACGCTGTTTTCCATTCCCGGAGTACCACCAATAGAATTTTCCGAAGCCGACCAGTTTGCCTCTTGTTCGCAAAAATATTCCTGTTCAATCATTTCTAAGGACCAGCCTCCTTCAGCTTTAAAATTATCGTTATACCAGTTTTTTTGGTAGTGAATAAAATGGATGACTTGACCACGCTGATTTCTTAAAACGATTTGATCTTCATTATTGGATAAGTTAAACGCTGGCATTTCCATTGCATCGCAATAACCCATAAATAAACCGGCTTTATTGGGCTGCGTGAGGATAATATAGCTTTTAGCTTTTAGGGTGTACTCAGTAAATCGAAAATCTGAATTCCCAATAGTTAAGCTCCAATTTGTTAGGTCTATGGGATAATTCGTTTGGTTGAAAAGTTCAATATATTCAGCTTCTGGCAAACCTTGCGTTGGAGTTGGATCCGCCATAATCTCATTAATTAATAAATCGCCAAATTCAGCTTTTTTAGAACGCTCTAACTCAAATTCCAAAATGCCGGAAAGCGATTCACCAATACAGTTTTTCAAGTCGGAAGACAAAGTCAAATGATATGCGATCCCTAAATAAAAATGATTTTCAAAAAGCAAACTGATGCTTTGAAGATCATCACCA
>JAFGHU010000233.1 GCA_016929955.1 Bacteroidales bacterium
GATCCAAAACTCCTCTTGTTATGCCTGTCTCCTTATAAAATCTATACTTTGTAATACCAATGTATTCAAGATATTTCAAAATATTCTTTTTTATAAGCGAATTTTCTTGCATAAAATTTTGATTAGACGAGATAAATTGTTTAGTTTTGTCGAATACTTCAAACAAATGTAGGAAAAAATGACAATTGACGAAATTAAAAGCAAGAAAAAACCCGGCGACATAAAAACTGCCGGTGAAATGATCGGGATTACTCAAGGCAATGCTTGGGTTGCTCTTCATAGACCTGGATCGAAACACCACGAACGAATAGTGAATGTGTTGACTAAGATTATTGAAGGACGCGAAAAAATTGCTAACGAAGAACAAAATTTATAAAATGAGAAGACGACTAATTAAAACTAATTTTTTACTCAGCTTATTTGCACTCACAATTGACCCGGATCACTCTTCATTTACTGCAGTGCTGATTGCATTTAGTTACTTCATTGTATCAGCTCTACTCTTTAACTATGCATCAGAGCATGGGTGGCTTGAAAACAATACTGCCGAGAATAAATAATTTAACTACTATGTATAAAAACATTGATGGAACAATTACACTTACGGTTAACGACTGGCTAAATGCCGGTTTAACAGCGGATCAGTTTAAAAACGATTCCAAACGCCGTCAATTGGAAATATTTCGTCGTGGCATCTATGGTAATACGCTGATTAATGTAAAAAGCATCAAACGCCCCGACAGATTGATGAAACTGGAGAAAGCTTATGGCCAGCTGGATGAGAAAGCTGTTAAGTCAATATTTCATGTTGAAATAGATACTGAAGCTCGCGATTATTACATTAAATATCGCAAACCTGATACAACTCCACTTGATCCTGCAAATATTGAAAAGTACACGAATAGAGCATCAATTTTTAATGCGATTAAAAAAGGTTTAAATAAACAAATAGCCGCCCGAGCTAAATCTGGTAAACGCATCAACAAAGGTACATTTTGGAAGCTGGCAACCGATTGGTATATGAATCAAATGATTACTTATCCAACGACTCCAATATCTAATGAAAGAGCATTGAAAAGAGCCTTTGATCAATATCTGGTTGATGGCTACTATTCAATCATTCATAAAAATGAGGGAAACGATGCCGCCAGGAAAGTATCCGTATCAATTGAAAAGTTACTTATGGCATTGTGGCGCAATAGCGATAAACCATTTATTAATGAAGTCCACGAGCAATACCTGCAGTTTGTATCTGGCGAACGCGAACTTTTCGATGATAAGACAGGCGAGATTTATCGTCCATCAGATTTCAGACAAAAAGGCCGGGCAATGGAAATAAGTGTGGCCACAGCTTGGAACTACTTAAAAGATGTAGTTAATGAAACAATTACATACACGGATAGGAATGGGAATTTTGACTATGTAAACAAACGCCGACCAAAACAACATCGCAAACTCGGACAATTCTCCTTGAGTAAAATTTCAATGGATGACGTTGCAATGAGCCGCAAAAGTGTTCGAGGATGGGTTTATAAATACATATCCGTTGATGTTGTGAGCAGTTATTGGTTCAGACCAGCATACGTGGTTGGCAAACCATCTCACGATACTGTTATTGAATCGTTCAGAAATATGTTTATCGAGCTTCAGGAGCTTGGTCTTCCAATGCCAGGTGAATTAGAAGTTGAACATCACTTAATGAAAGATATGTCCTGGCTTGGCGATGTATTTCCATTTCTTCGCTTCGCAAAAAGCTCTACCGACAAACGTGCTGAGCATAAGATTAAAGAGTTAAAATACGGTGCCGCTAAAAAAGCCGGACATACCCGGGGCCGCTGGTATGCAAAACACGAAGCCTGGCGTGCTGTCCGGAATAAAGTCTCCGGAGACTATGTAGATCCGCTTTATCAGCCTCAAACTATTGTTGCCGATGACCTGGCTGATATTGAAAAGCACAACAACAGCTTACATCCATTGCAAAAGACTTATCCTGGAATGACTCGTAAACAAGTCTTTTTATCACAAATTAATCCAAATTTAAAGGCGATTGAACCTTGGTATTTATACAAGTTCATTGGCAATTCAACAGATACCACCATTTATAACAATGATTATTGCCCGGTAAATCAGGAGACCTTTGAATTAGTAGATTTCGACAGCTTATCTCGATTGAAACCGAACAACAAACAGGTAACTGCTTATTGGCTTCCTGAGTCCGATGGATCGATTCTAAAGGTATATCTATACCAAGGGGACACCTACATAGGCGAATGCTTAAATCGCTCGCAATTCGATTACAACGAAAATACAATAGAGCGCACTGACAAAGATACTGATGCCATGTTACATCAAAATAAACGCCTTACAAAGTATGATAAATTTATTAATAGCAAACGGCATGAACTGCCTCACCTCGCTTCTATTTCTGCTGAAACATCAGCAGAAATAGAAGCCCTTAATGTTCAAATAATTGAAAATCCTCAACCAAAAGGATATGAAATGGATGAGGATTATGAAACAACAGATTGGGCCAGCAAAGCTCGCGCAAGTTTATAAACTAAAATAACAGAACAATGACCGTTACACCAGAATTAAAACAAAGAATTTTAACTGCCTTGCAAATTAACCGCAAGAACTTCAATGGCTCCGATGCTAAATACGCAGTGACTTTAGGAATAAATGGCGCTCAGTATAGCCGAATTAAAAGAGATGATACGGATCATGTATTATCTGATGCAAATTGGATAAGCCTGGCGCGAAGATTAAATGTGAATTTGAGTAAAGAACAGGATTGGAAGATTGTTAAAACACCCGTTTTTGAGTTTATCTCAGCACAACTCGAAATTTGTCAAAAACACGGAGCCAGTTCCATGCTTTGCGATTTGAGCGACATTGGAAAATCTGAAACTGCAAAGCATTATGCCGCTACACATAAAAATGCCGTGTATGTTGATTGCTCTCAGGTAAAAAGTAAGCAACTCCTGATCCGCTTTATTGCCAAAGAGTTTGGAGTGGGCAGCAATGGCCGCTATGCAGATGTTTACGCCGATTTGGTTTTTTACATCAAAACATTGCCAGATCCTATTATTATTCTCGATGAATATGGCGACATCAGCTATGAGGCACTTCTGGAAAGTAAAGCTCTCTGGAATGCCGTATCTCAAAACTGTGCTTTTTACACGATTGGAGCTGATGGCTTGCAAGAAACAATGCGAAGAGGCATTGCCAAGAAAAAAGTAGGCTATGTAGAGCTGTTTTCGCGCTACGGAAAAAAGTACGGCAAAGTAGTTCCTCATGGAGAAGAGGATGCCCGAAAGCTCTTAATTCAAAATGCATCGATGATTATCAAAGGAAATTCAACAGCAAATGTTTCTGTTGTTTTAAAAGGCATCATGGGTGAAGATGGTCGCCCCAGCCTTCGCCGAATTAAAAATGAACTATTGAAAGTACTCTGATGTTATGCGCAAAGCCTATTCTGTTGATAATGTTCTCAACGCAAAGTTTAACCGACTTGAATTTGAGGGCAAATGGTTGGATGCTGTCGGTAGGCCAGAGCTGGCCGGCACATGGTTTATTCAGGGAGATATAAAAAACGGAAAAACAACCCTATCGATGCAATTAACAAAATACCTTACACAGTTTAGCAGAGTAGCCTACAATTCCGTAGAGGAAGGTTTATCAGCCACTATCCAGGAAGCTTATATACGTGAAAGCATGCAAGATGTGTCTGGTGGTTTTTTATTGCTCGATAAAGAAACACCCGCAGAATTAATTGTTCGCCTTCAGAAACATAAATCACCAGCTATAACTGTAATTGATACAGTTCAGTTTTGGGATTTGAAATGGAGCGAATACAAGAAAATCAAAGCCCTTTTTCCTAAGAAACTATTTATTTATGTGAGCCACATGGAAGGAAAATTACCTGCCGGAAGTGTTGCCCGAAAAATATGGCGAGATGCCAATATAGCTTTTGTAGTGGAAGGATTTAAGGGATTTCCAGTGAGCCGGTATGGTGGTGGAGAACCTATCGTAATAAATCAAAAGTTAGCCGATGCTTATTGGGGCTTAGAGTCATAACCTATAAAAATTAAAGCAATGAAAACAACAATGGATCACAATGAAGGGTATTTAAGGAAGCAATTTTATATGCTTCTTTCTAAAGCAGGTATTGAGCACAAAAATAAAATTCAATTTTTAGCAAAATACAATGTAACAAGTGAGTATTCACTCGATGCTCATCAACTATTGAGCTTATGCAATGATGTTGAAAAAATTGCCTTTTCAGCTGCTGCCGAAATGGATAAGTATCGCAAAGGATTAATCGCTGCTATTGGAGCCTGGCTCCGGGCCATGAATCAGGAGGAGAATATTGGCAAAATTAAAAGCATCGCTTGCAGGGCAGCCGGAAAAGAAAGTTTTAATTCAATAAGCAAAGAGCGACTTAGATCGCTCTATTATGCTTTTGTAAAAAAGCGGAAAGACCTTCAGTTTGTAACTGAATTAACGAGTGAAGAATTAAGTTATCTGACTTTTAACAACTAAGCCAATGGGATACAACCGGCGATATTACTTAAAGCAGGTTATCAAAGTGCAAGCTATCATCAAACAGATGGAGAAGCTTGGTATTCCTTACACCCGAATTTACAAAGACTACATAGAAGATCAATTCGATATCAGCTACTCAACTTATACAAATTATTTAACAGTGAGTGATCCGGAGGATCAACTCAAAGAATTGGAAGAGAACATTTATAAACAAAAACAATTAAAAATCAAAAAAGATGCAAAATGATTTATCAAAATTGCCGGACAATGAATTACTCGCTGAATTGGAACGGCGCGAAGCTTCTAAAAAAGAGGCTTTAAAAAAGAAAAAACTTGATTACGAATCAGATCGAGATGATTTGGTAAACTATCTGCTAACCGATGCTTTAACACTTCATGCGCAGCTACTCATGTTTAAAAATGTGGCTGTTGAGGAGTTGGAAGCTTTTTACGAAAAAGCCAAGCAATATGGTGATGTACGCTCGCACAGCAAAGGTGGTTTTAGCCTTCGCTCAAACGATGGCAGGTATAAAGTTGTTTTGGAGCGAAATACGAAAGTTGAATTGGATGAGCGTGCAAATATGGCCGAAAAGCTTATTCGTGAGTTCCTGGGCGACATGGTTAAAAAACGCGACCAAAAAGCATACGAAATTATTACCACACTGCTTCAACGTGGCAAGGATGGCAAATTTAATCCAGCTGCAGTTGCTGCCCTTTTGAAGTGGGAGGATAGTTATGATGACGAACGCTGGGTTCGTGCAATGGAATTATTCAAAGAATCTCATAATCTTACGGTAATAGGCATGAATGTGAGCTTTTACCGGAAAAATAATGAAGACAAGGATGAGGCAATAAGCCTGAGCTTTTCTTCTCTTCCGGTGGCTGATATGGAGCCTGAAGATGTCTCGGATAATAGTGATAATACGGGTGGCTCAACTTAGCCTCTATCCCCGTGCGAAGTAATTATACCGATTGACGGTTTCCTCTGCTCTTAGGAGTTGGTTAAGGTGGGTTCGACTCCCACTGGAGGAACAAACAATACTAATCTAAACTAAACTACACATGAAAAACAGAATGCCATCAAAAAAAGCCCAAGGAAAAAAAAGCACTTATTTAGGGGCGCATCATGGAAATGGAAAATCATCATCCGTGTCAAGGATGAATTCGCGTAATCCAAACCCGATTCCTCATTCTTCAAAAGTTGGAGCCGGTCACGATAATGCCAGCATTAGCCGGAACTTCATTGTATCTCCCAGGACTAAAAAAAAAACAATGCTGAAAAAGTTTTAAGACATTCTAAAGCTGCTTAATTATGAAAAAAGACATCACCCTGGAGGAAGTTATGATAACGCCTCTTTTCGAAACAAATTTTAACAATGCCCTGCGCGATATTGAGCAACGACGCGCCAATGTGATTGGCCAAGGCAATGGCTTTCGGTTGAAGTCATCGGCTTATTCTTCGCTTAAAAGACGAGAGATGATAAACCTGAGCACAATGGTTTGGGAGTTGGATCAGATCCTAAAAAAGACAAGCGATCTCCCATCCATCGAAAGACAATGGATAGAAGCATTTATGCGGGGAGTGGTTGCCAAGACTTTGGAGGGGATGCGCCGTCTCGACTCCGCCACCTCGGCTCCGCTCACCTCGGCTCCGCTCGGTGAGCCGGCTCCAATTGGTGGCTGCACCACTCCCAGACACCAGAAAAAAACAAAGAAAAATGAACAAAATAATTGATCTCAGCGAAGAGAAGAAGGCGGAGTTGCTCGAATTGTATTATTACAAAAATGTGCAATTGAAAGAGTTAGCCGCCCGCTTCGAACATCCATTTCACCGTGTTTCGAAAATAATTTCTGCTGATATTTTAAAACGCCAGGGCAAACCTTATGATGAACGTTAATAGCAAGATTAAGTTGGAGTTGAATAGAGATGAAATACAGTCGTTGCTCAATATTTTGAGTAATTACAATGTGTTTTCGTTGCAGACAAGAAACATCCGCTATATGGTTTCGGTTTTGTTGGGGAAGTTTCATCTTAAGATTGCTGCCTTACAAGTCTCCGGAGCCAAGACCCACACCATAAGCCTCTCAAGCGCGCAAGC
>JAFGHU010000234.1 GCA_016929955.1 Bacteroidales bacterium
AGGATTTACGAGTCATATTCACAACACTCGGCATGCTTACATTCCAACTCCCTTGCTGTCAAATCCAGTCAACCCCAAGTTTGTCTGCTTATTCATCCTGCAAAAAGCAAGCCAAATAAGCTAAAGCGACTGCAAAATTACAATTTTTCTTCATCGCTTTGCTAAATTTTTTAACTTCTCAATGTCTTTTTTAAAGCCCTAGATTATAGGTTAATGGATAGAATCGTTTAACCCTACGAAGTTTTTTAAATTATACGGGGTTTCAGATTAATCCCAAAAGCCTTATCAAATTGGCTTATTTTTTTTCTTTGAGTAGAGTGGATTTTTTATTGCATTGATAGCTACCCTAAAGCATTAATCAATACTAATGTTTCGACTACTTAAATTCCGTTTTCAACTGCTCAACCCATTTTTCTATTCTGGGTTTTACGAGCTTTGGCTGAATTTCAAAATCAAGTGGAAGCCCAATAAATACATTGTCTCTTAGGGCTTTAGAATGCTCAAAGTTGTAGCCATCATTTGGTACATAACCCACTATTGTACCGCCCAAAGCTTCCAATAAGTCGGCCATTATGCCAATGGCATCGACAAAATTTTCTGGGTATTCTTTCTGATTCCCTGCTCCATATAAAGCAAATTTCTTGCCTGTAAAATCCATTTCTTCCATGGCCGGAACAAATTCATCCCAATAGTTGGGCAATTCGCCATCAAACCAGGTGGGCACACCGATGATATAATTTGTGTAAGCATTAAATTGCTCATCAGCAATATCTTCCACATTATTGGCTTCTATATTTTCGCTTCCAAATGCTTCGGTAATTATTTTTGCTGCCTTGGAAGTATTCTTTGTGTTAAAACTGTAAAAAAGTCCTATTTTTTGCATAATCATTTTTTTAATAATCGAGTAAATCTTTAGATGCTTGTTCTATTTTTTGTGTGTTGGGCAATATGGCATTTTCTAAAATACGATTAAAGCCAACAGGTGTAAATGTGGCTCCAACACGTTTAATTGGAGCATCTAAAAATTCAAAAGCAATATCTGCAATTTGGGCTGCTACTTCGCCACCAAAACCACTAAAAACTTTATCCTCGTGAACAATAAGCACTTTGTTTGTTTTCTTAACGGATTGTATAATGCTCTCGGTATCAAGTGGTAATAACGATCTCAAATCGATAACTTCAATTTCTTTACCTAATTCTTTAGCTAATTTATCAGCCACTTCAACACACATAGGTGTTGTGTTTCCATAGGTGAGGATAGTCAGCGCTGTACCTTCTCGTCGGATGCGTGCTTTGCCAAAAGGAACTTCAAAATCGTCGGGAACAATAGCCTCCGCTTTAGGATCGTTATAAAGCGCTTTGGGTTCCAAAAACAAGGTCACGCCTTTTGAACGAATACTTGTTCTTAATAATCCGGCTGCGTCATCGGCATATGAGGGATAAACCACTCGAATTCCGGGAAAAGTAGTCAAGGTAGCTTCTATGTTTTGTGAGTGGTATAAACCGCCACCAATATAACCTCCGGAGGCTAAACGTATAGTAACATTTGGTGCAAATTTTCCGTTGGAACGCCAATAATCGTGCGACGATTCAACCAATTGTTCCATCGCAGGCCAAAAATAATCGGCAAACTCAGCACCTTCAACAACTATGCGCATTTTATCGTTAAAACGCGACATACCATTGGCCGTCCCCACAATAAAATCTTCGGCAATGGGCGCATTAAAGACACGTTTCTTGCCAAATTCTTTTTGCATACCTTTAGAAACATTAAAAATGCCGCCTTTATCTTTATTTGCAATGTCTTGACCGTAGAGGTAGGTTTCGGGGTTTAAGCGAAATTCAGCTTTTAAAGTTTCGTTTAAGGCAGTAATAAATTTGATTTTGGTTCCTTCTTTCTCTTGATGTAATCCTAATGGAAATTTTACGGGTTGATATGGTTCGGGGCTTACAAAATCAAAAATGCTGTCAGGCGATGGGTCGGGTGAAGAGATGGCCACTTTATGTGCCTGCTTAACAATTTGCTTTGCATCATCTTCTATAGCCAAAAGTTCGTCTTCACTAAAGCGATCATAACGTAATAATAAGCGACGGAATTTAGAAAGTGGATCGTATTCTTTTACATAATTACGTTCAAATTCATCGCGATAAAGCTCGTGAGCGTCTGAATTACTATGCGATCCTATCCGCACACAATTGGCTTGTAAGATAACTGGATTACCGGTTTCTAAAACGAATTTTTTTGCTTCATCCATTGCATTCATCGAATCAAAGACATCCTTTCCATTGCAATGAATAATACGTAGATTTTTAAATCCACTAAAATTGTTAGCCACTTTTCGGTTAGCTGTTTGGTCTTTTTTGGGTACGGAAATCCCATAACCATTGTCCTGAAAAACAAAGATAACAGGTAGTTGCTCTTTGTCGGCACCTGTAATCGCCTCATAAACATAGCCTTCAGAAACAGAGGATTCTCCTTGCGAACTAATTGATACTGCTTTTTTTCCACTTAGTTTTATTGCTCTGGCAGTACCCACAGCATGTAAAGTGTGGTTACCCGTACACGAAGAAACATTTTGGATATTGATTTCAGGTTTTGCAAAGTGATTGGACATATGACGACCTCCGGAAGCGGGATCTGCTGCTTTTGAAATACCATTGAGTATAATCTCTTCGGCAGTTAATCCGGCTGAAAGTACCGTTAACATATCTCTGTAATAAGGAAATAGAAAATCCTTGTTGGCTTCAAAAGCCTGTCCTATAGCCAGTTGAATGCCATCATGCCCGGCATATGGAGCGTGGTACGACCAGCCCAGAGCTTGTTTTAAATAATTTGGCGCTTTTTCGTCTAAACGCCGGCCAAGTACCATTAAACGATACCAATTTTCAAGCGTCTTTTTATCGGTTTTCTTTATGCTGAACTTCTTATCCTTTTGCATGTCTCTTTAAATTCAAATTGTAAAACAGTAAATTACTGCTATTTACTTGGTTTTAATACTAATTTTTTTGGTTTTGCAAAGATAAGTAAAAAATATAATTTAGAATCATTCAAAATTGAAAATTAAGCGAAATTAACACCTTTTGTATCTCCGATCTATTTTTTTATTTTTGAGCTAAATTACAGCAACTATGAAAAGGCCAAAGCGTATTATGGAATTTATGCAGAAAATGCTTCCATCGCCCATGAGTATTGCCGTTTTGCTTACCTTTTTTATAATGTTATTAGCCCTCTTTTTTAAACCTGCGGAAATAAGCTATTCCAAAAGAGCTCTGCATGTTTTGGAGTATTGGAATACGGGCTTTTGGTCTTTGATGGAGTTTACCATGCAAATGATTTTGATTTTGGTGTTGGGTTATGTATTAGCGCTTTCCGGTGGAGTAAATCGCCTGATTGTTCGCTTAGTTTCCTTAGTAGATACAAATGCTAAAGCTGCGGTAGTTTTAAGTTTTACAACCCTATTGGTGAGCTTTTTTAATTGGGGATTAGGATTGATTTTTGGAGCTGTTTTTGCACGAAAAATTGCCGAATACTATTCTGCTCAAGGCTTAAAATTTAATTACGGTTTATTAGGTGCGGCAGCCTATTCAGGCATGATGGTTTGGCATGGTGGACTGTCGGGTTCTGCGCCACTAAAAATAGCCGAGGTCAATCATTTTCTTGTCGATAAAATAGGTCAGATTTCTTTAGATGAAACCATTTTTTCTGCGATGAATCTATTTGCCTCTGCACTTTTACTGCTGCTTGTTCCTTTGTTTTTTTACCTCTTGGCAGCTTTAAATGGAGTTTCTGAAATGAAGTTAATGCCCAATGATAATCAGGTTAATTCGAAAGATTATATACCGGTCGGTGCAGAGCGTTTAGATCGTTCAAGAATATTTGCCTATGCTTTTGCCTTCTTGCTTTTTGTAATTCCTTGCTATGCCTGCTTTCGAACCTCAAATTTGACGTTTATAAACCTAAACTATATCAATTTAATTTTGTTTGCTTTGGCTATTTTAATGCATGGTTCTATCAAAAAGTTTTTACAAGCCACACAGGAAGCCATTGGAAGCTCTGCAGGTATTTTAATTCAGTTTCCATTGTATGCAGGTATTATGGGCATTATGAAATATTCGGGATTGTATATTTTATTTACGCAGTTTTTTATTGATATTTCTACACAGTCAACTTTTCCTTTTTATACCATGCTTAGCGCGGCTATTGTAAATGTGTTTGTGCCATCGGGTGGGGGACAGTGGATTGTTCAAGGGCCAATCGTAGTTGAGGCGGCTCTTAATTTGGGTGTTTCTATTCCGAAAAGTGTGATGGCTTTGGCTTATGGCGATCAATTAACGAATATGATTCAGCCCTTTTGGGCATTGCCTTTGCTTGGAATAACCGGACTTAAAGCAAAGGATTTATTCCCTTTTACTATGCTCCTTATGCTATTGGGAATCTTTATTTTTGTGTTTGCTTTACTTGTGTTTTAAAAACAAACTCCCGTTATTTTTTTTAATGATAAAAATCAGTTTAAAATCTGCATTTTGGCATAAAAAAATGCGCGCTAAATTGAGAATATATATAAACTATCGATATATATTATATCCCGCGTCTGTCAAGGTATGAGTACTTTTATTTAGAATTAATTTTTTTAAGAATTTACTATGCGAACATAATAAAAATTTAGTAATTTTACATTGATTTTCGAATAACAGCATAAATAATTGATAATCAGTTGCTTGTTATTTTTGGAGAATTTTATAAATAATTCAAGTACGCGCAAATGCAAAAAATAAAAGTAGTTAATCCTGTTGTTGAGTTAGATGGTGATGAAATGACCCGCATAATTTGGCATTTTATCAAGGAAAAATTAATTTTACCTTACCTCGATCTCGATATTAAATATTACGACTTGGGATTGGAATATAGAAACAAAACCAATGATCAGGTAACTATTGATGCTGCCCATGCGATAAAAAAATATAATGTCGGAATAAAGTGTGCTACCATTACTCCCGACGAAGGACGCATTAAAGAATACGGTTTAAAAGCCATGTATCGTTCTCCAAACGGAACGATTCGAAATATATTAAATGGAACGGTTTTTCGTGAACCCATTGTAATGAAAAATGTTCCGCGTTTAGTTCAGGGATGGACTAGGCCTGTTGTTATTGGCCGCCACGCTTTTGGAGATCAATACCGAGCTACCGATTTCGAAACAAAAGGGAAAGGAAAATTAAGTATTACATTCACTCCCGACGATGGCAGCGAGCCACAAGTCCATGAGGTATATGATTTTAAGGGAGATGGTATTGCCATGGCTATGTACAATACTGATGAGTCGATTTACGGTTTTGCGCGTGCCTGTTTCGCCATGGCAATTTCAAAAAAATGGCCCCTTTATCTATCAACCAAAAATACCGTTCTTAAAAAATACGATGGCCGTTTCAAATCTATTTTCGAAGAAGTATATCAAAATGAATTTAAAACGCAGATGGACGAGATCGGAATCGTTTATGAGCATCGGCTAATTGATGATATGGTAGCCTCCGCATTAAAATGGGATGGAAACTATGTATGGGCAGCCAAAAACTACGATGGTGATGTGCAATCGGATACTATAGCACAAGGCTATGGCTCCTTAGGCTTGATGACTTCCGTTTTAATTGCGCCCGACGGAAAAACAGTGGAGGCTGAAGCAGCTCACGGTTCTGTTACTCGCCATTTTAGGGAATACCAAAAAGGAAACCCTACTTCTACTAACCCAATTGCATCTGTTTATGCCTGGACAAGAGGCCTGGCACATCGAGGTAAATTGGATGGAAATACAGCATTAATCAACTTTTGCAATACATTAGAACAGGTTTGTATTGATACGGTTGAATCAGGAAAAATGACCAAAGACCTAGCACTTATAATCCACGGTGATAAATTAACCAAAACACATTATTTAACAACTGAGGATTTTTTAAGCGCCCTAGATGAAGGCTTAAAAGCTAAGCTTCTATAAAACAAAAATTATTTAAATATGTCAACTTTAAAAGCAAAATTAGCTCAGAAAATAGCTGAGCACAGGCCCAGAACCACTAGACTGGTTAAAGAATATGGCGATGTAAAAGTTGCCGATGTAAAAATTGAGCAAGTCATTGGTGGTGCTAGAGGTATCCGTAGTTTGGTTACCGATATTTCTTATTTAGACCCAATGGAAGGTATCCGTTTTCGTGGATATACTATTCCGGAAACAATGGCTGCTTTACCAAAACCTGAAGGAAAAGATTATCCTTATGTTGAGGGTTTTTGGTATCTTTTATTAACAGGGGATATTCCTACTATGGAAGAAACTTTAGAAATTGTTGAAGATTTCAAAAAGCGCAGTAAAGTTCCTGAATATGTGTATGATGTGTTAAAAGCACTACCCAAAGAATCTCACCCTATGGTGATGTTTTCTACAGCAATTTTAGCTATGGAAAAAGAAAGCAAGTTTGCTAAATTCTACGAAGAAGGATTTAACAAAATGACTGCCTGGGAAACCATGTACGAAGATGCTACCGATTTATTGGCACGTTTACCCGAAATTGCTGCCTTTATTTATCGCTATAAATATAAGAATGGCGATATTATTGCCGGTGATCCTAATCAGGATATGGGTGGTAATTTTGCACATATGATGGGTATTGGTGCTCCTTACGATGATGTTGCCCGCATGTATTTTATCTTGCATTCCGATCATGAATCAGGAAATGCTTCAGCACATACTACGCACCTAGTAGCTTCTACACTTTCAGATGCCTATTATTCTCTATCTGCCGGATTAAATGCTTTGGCCGGTCCTTTGCATGGTTTAGCTAATCAGGAAGTATTGCGTTGGTTGCAAGATGTAATGGATAAATTAGAAGGTAAAGAGCCTACCGAAGAAATGATGAAACAATTCGTTTGGGATACTTTGAATAGTGGTCAGGTAATTCCAGGATTTGGTCATGCAGTATTGCGTAAAACGGATCCTCGTTACCAATCGCAACGCGAATTCTGCGAAAAACACTTACCAAACGATAAAATCTTCAAATATGTAGATATGCTTTATCGTGTGGTGCCTGATATTTTGGTTGAACAAGGAAAAGCAAAGAATCCTTGGCCAAATGTGGATGCGCAATCCGGTGTTATTCAGTGGTATTATGGTATTACAGAATACGATTTCTATACCGTAATGTTTGGTGTTGGTCGTGCTATTGGCGTTTTAGCTAATATTACCTGGGACAGAGCTTTAGGCTATGCTCTTGAACGTCCAAAATCTTTAACTACCAAAATGTTGGAAGATATTGCCGGCATTAAATAAAAATTGCAACGATATGGCCCCTGTATTTAAATTGCAGGGGCTTTTTATGTTTTTTATTTTTTAATTTTGTTGGATGATTGTACAGAAAGAGATTCGCTTAAAACCAAAAACAAGAGGTTTTCATTTAATTACCTCTGAAATAATGGCGGCCCTGCCTAAATTACCTCAAATGGGGATTATTCATATTTTTATACAGCATACTTCGGCCGGTATAACAATCAACGAAAATGCAGACCCAAGCGTGCGTGTCGATTTCGAAACCGTATTCAATAAGTTAATACCGGAAAACGATCCTGATTATATTCATATTTTTGAAGGCAGCGATGATATGCCTGCTCATTTAAAAAGCGCCTTGTTAGGAACATCTATTAGTATCCCTATTAAAAATGAACGCCTGGCATTAGGAACCTGGCAAGGTATTTATTTGGGTGAGTTTAGAGAAAATGCCAGCGAAAGGCGTTTGGTTTGTACTATTTACGCTTAAATTATGCTTTTAAAAATTATTTTTATCAGCAGCATACTTCTGGGAATTGTATTTCTGGGATTGGGAATTCAATTGTTTTTTTCAAAGAAAAAGCGTTTTCCCCAAACGCAAATAGGACATAATACTGAAATGAAAAAAAGAAAAATTCCTTGTCCGCAAACACAAGATAAAATCACACAGAAAAATAAAAAGCCCTGGCAAAGTCCAATATAAAAAAGCCACAACCTTGGCAAAGCTATTTAGCTAAAATCGGGGATGCCTTTTTTTCTTTTCTATATTCTCCATATTTCTTTTAATATTGTTTTAATAGTTCCATTATCTTTATCATTTTAATGGATAAATAAAATGCACATATATGTCTGCTTCTACACTCTATAAATTAATGAATGATTGGCAAAGTATTGATTCGCCTTCAAATGACAAAATGCAAGAGCTTGCACTTGATATTTTAAATAGTGCCGACCTTACTTTTCGTTCAAAAAAAACAAAACCATTCGACCGGGAACTGGCATTTGAATTCTTAAATCTAAGCGGAAAGAGCGATTATTTAAGTGCGCTTACAAATACAACAGAGCATAACCGATGGGCCGAAATCGTTTTTAAAACTATCCAGCTTTCGGGGTATTCTTTAAAAGATATGTTCGAACAGCGCGTAAAAGAAATCGGAAATCAAACGTTATTTATGGATATGAGCAGCGAAATGCCTTTGCATTGGACCTATACACAAGTAAATCTGCATGTCCGCGAAATTGCTGCCGTTTTCTACAGGCATGCACCAATATCGCCGCGCGTTGCTATTTTTTCTGAGAATAGTTTTGAAAGTGCAAGTTGCGATTTGTCTTGTTTATTTTATGATATCTTCGACACGCCCTTAAATGTTCATTTTAATAAAGAAACTCTAGTGCTCATTTTTAATCAATTGCAAATCAATATTGCTGTTGCCGATACGCCTAGCCGATTGAATATTTTAGAAGAAGTGCGGAAATTATGCGATATTCCTTTCACTATTTTTGTGCTCGATCCATCTGTAAATACAAATGAGAAAGACATTTTCTTTTTAGGTGAAGAGTGTAAAGTGGCTGATTTAAAAGAAATTGAAGATGTTTTAGATAAGAGGAATAGAAAGCCTGTTAATCAAGTGGCTACAACTATGTTTACCTCTGGAAGCACGGGCTTGCCAAAAGGAGTTTCTTTCTCAATTTATAATTTGGTAACGAAACGTTTTGCAAGAGCAGCGGCAGTGCCGGAGATAGGTAAAAAGGAAGTGATGCTGTGCTTTCTGCCTTTGTTTCATACTTTTGGGCGCTATTTAGAAATGTTGGGTTCCATTTATTGGTACGGAACTTATGTTTTTGCAGGTAATACGGCCTCAGAAACTTTGCTCTCCCATTTTCCAAAAGTAAATCCTTCCATTTTTATCAGTATCCCTTTGCGTTGGATGCAATTGTATGAAAAAATAATGGAGCTTGTAAAACCTCAGGATTCACAGAAAGAAATTGAACATAAAATTAAATCGGTTGTTGGCGTTCGCTTGCGTTGGGGCCTTTCCGCAGCAGGTTATCTCGAACCTAAAGTGTTTCAGTTTTTTCAAGACCATGGTATTTATTTATGCAGTGGTTTTGGCATGACTGAAGCAACGGGAGGAATAACAATGACACCACCGGGTAAATATATCGAATCGACCACCGGTATTCCCTTGCCCGGTTTAAATTCGCGTTTTACGGCTGAAAGCGAAATGGAAATCAATGGGCATTATATTGCTCGTTATTTGGAAGATGCCGGCCCCGTTGATCTAATTGCCTTTCCTACAAATAGGGAAGATGATTATTGGATGTCGACCGGCGATATTTTCAGAGCAACCAAGGAAGGTTATTTTGAAATTATCGATCGATTAAAAGACATTTATAAAAACAATAAAGGACAAACCATTGCGCCAAAAACCGTTGAAAAACTTTTTGTGGATGTTCCAGGTATAAAGCATACTTTTTTAGTTGGCGATGCACGACCCTATAATGTATTGCTTATTGTTCCTGATAAGGACGATTTGGTTTTAAAATCAGCTGTGAGCCTCGAAAATAAAACGGAATATTTTCATCAGATTGTGGCCGCCGCAAACAAAGATTTAGCTCCTTATGAACGTGTTATCAATTTTTCGCTGTTGAAAAGAGATTTTAAGGTTAGCAAGGGAGAGCTTACGCCTAAAGGTAGTTTTAATCGTAAAATTATAGAAGCCAATTTTGCAGAAAGTATCAGTCATCTCTACGAGAGCAATACGATATATCTAAAAATAAAGAGCTTGCAAATTCAGATACCACGATGGTTTTTTCGCGATTTGGGAATTCTGGAAAGCGATATCGTTTCGGTACCTTTAGGTTTGTATAATAAACTTACCAACAAAAGTCTTTATATTAAAAAGCTAAGCAAAAATAGCAAAGTAAGAATAGGCGATTTAATCTATAATCTGGAAGATGAAATATTAGATTTAGGTTATTTCACCCGACAGCCGCGTTTGTGGATTGGAAATCCATCACTTATCGAATTTTGTCCCGTTAAAGAAGGCTGGGATTTGCCTTTAAAAAGAATGAGTGCGCAAGTTGAGCGTCCTTACAAAATGGAGAAAGAATACAATTCGGCCACCTTACCGCCCTTGTTTCATCTTCGCGATCAGCGATTGAATTTTGTAAATAATGTAATCAGCTGCGCTTTGTTTGGCGAAAATAAAAAAGCCATCGATAATACCTATCAGATTAAAGATATTTTTAATCAATACGATGAAAAAATAAGCGAAGTTATACGGCGGCGATTAGAAGCGTTAGCTTGCCATCCCGAAGAAGAAATTCGAGCCTTGGCTTATCGGATTTTATTGTTAGACGATGCCAATCCGGATTATTCTAAGCTTTTTCCGGCTTTTATCCAGTCGGGATTAACCTTTTTGAACGAAGCCTCCATTAAAGAAATTGCTTCGCAAGATATGGGGAAACAACATCTGGAGAGTTTGCGACAGCGATTGTATAATTACCGCGTACAGTTGGAGTGGCCGGCCGATAAACAAACCCGAAAACAATTCGAAAATGTATTGGAACTTTTATATAATTTCGGAACCAATCATTTGGAGTATTATAGTTCGGTCCGTGCCGAATTTGCAAGCTGGATTTTGCATAAAGACGACCCGTATTTGGCGAAAATAGCTTATGATTATTTCAAAAAATTGTATAATAATTTTGAAAGGCAATTGCGAAAAGAATCAGTTTTGCTAGCGCAGGAAGAATGGGAAAAGAAAATTGTTTTTGAAGAGGGAATAACTGAAGAGATAAGCACAAATATATTTAATATCTTTTCAAATACACCTTTTATAAGGCAATCTGTAATGTTGGCTTATGAGGAATATGATTTTGATGTCGATCAGATTCCCAATAATGGAATGTGGATTTCACGTTTAAAATCGTTTGGTACTTTCAGGCATTTCCGTTTGAGTATAAACACACGCGATGGAAAACATTTCGATTTGCATTTTATGATTAATAGAAATATTCGCTTATTGGCCGGTGCAAAAACGGTTCACTGGTTATCGGCAATTGCCGGATATCCATTTGCCACATTAAGTATGCCCGCATTGGGATGTTACAGGCCACGTGATGGGGCATTAACAAGCAAGTTTATCGGTGAGCTAAGTATTTGGGATAAGATTCGTGAATTTGCCGGAATCCATCATTCTTTAGGCTATTTAAATATCAATAATCCCTGGAGAAAGATGTTTATCAAGGGCTTGGCCGTTTTTTATACGGCTTGGAAACAAAGTGGATTTCAAATTGTTCCGGGTATTATAACACCGAATAATGTAGTTGTACCTGAACTAGATTATCTCGAATCGGCAACCATTATTTCATTAGCCGGATTAAAGGATTATGATAATACCTTGTCCATAATTAAACCTATGCTCGAGAATTTCTTTTTCCGACTGGAAGCACATTATCCCTGGGTAACTAAACAATTGAAAGTCAGGTGGATATTTGATGCTTGTATAGAGTCTTTGGGGAACAAAGAAGCCTTTGAATTTTTTGGCCAATTGAAAAAAGATTTGGCAAGCAATCCGCTAGCAATGCCTGATGGTGAGCCTTTAAGTGTTTTGCTCAACGATTATCTGGAGGAAATGCAATCGAAATATTATTTGCCTTTGGCCTATTATAATGCAAAAGAACAATACCGCGAGTGGGAGCGTATTAATCCTTCGGCAACTGCCATTGCTAAAGAACAAACCATTTTCGAGCTTTCCGGTTTATATCGTATTTATCGTTTTGCTGAAATTGTGCGCTATCGACTTTACCGTAAAACCTATTTCGATCATGCAGATGAAAACATACGTAAAGCTTTTGATATTCTTTTAGAGAGAATGGATAAAGACAGTAGTATGCCGGCAACTCATTTGATTGAACTTTCAGATTTACAAGCTGTTATCACTGATTCTGATGATAAAGGTGTTTTTAGTCGAATGGTATTCTCCAGATTGCAAAGGCAACAAAAATTAGATATTGTAAAATTAAGCGAACATAAAAAAGAGCAAGTGGTTATAAACTCCTACATAAAAGATAAATTTAATTCAGAATATGTTTTCAGAGAACCACTAGATCCGAGCGAGATAGGAAAATTATACCGTTTGTTTTTTGAGGAAAACTATCCAAAATCAATTTCAAAAATGGATAAGCATATGGTTGTTATTGATAAACAAGGTCGTGTAGTGGGAGGTTTATGTTATATCGTTTTAGAAAATAATGTGGTCCTACTCGATGGAAGTGCAGTAACAACACCCTTAAAAGGAAGAGGAATTGGAACTTCTATGATTGATACCTTTTGCAATTTGATGGCTAGCGATGGGGTTAAAATAATTAAAGCGCATTTTCTGTTGGGTAATTTTTACTTAAAGCTCAATTTTAAGGTCGATAAAAAGTGGGGAGCCTTGGTTAAGTTTTTGGATTAGTGCCAAAACGCATTCCTATTTAAGTAGTTATGCATCTCAAAACGCTCAGGCTTTATAAAAAAATTTATTAAGCTTAAAATTAATACGATTATTTTATTTAAAGTATTGCTTCTTTACGAAAAGTATTTATCTTTGCCGCGATGCGTTAATTTTAAGTGGGAATAATAATGGGTCTCCGGTCATTAATTTGATTGGAGACTTTTTTTTTGTAAAAAAAGTTAAATTTTTTAAATTTATTTGCTTTCGTATAGAAAAAAAGTGTACTTTAGCCATGCGTTAATTTTAAGTGGGAATAATAATTGGCCCCCAGTCATTGAGTTGATTGGGGGTTTTTTTTATCTTTGTTAAAAGGTGCTTTTTATGCCGTATTTGCAACAACTTGAAAATCTTTATTTTACCTGGAAGGGAAATCTTCCGAATCGCATCGAACCCCTTCGTCATACTTCGGCATCTCCTCGGTTGTATTTTCGTATTTTTGGAAATAATAACACATCGATAGGTGTTTTTAACGCAGATGTCAAAGAAAATAGAGCTTTTTTTCATTTTAGCAGAATTTTTAGTCGGGCATCAATAAACGTTCCTGAAATATATAGTATATCATCTTCTGAAACATATTACATCATTCAGGATTTGGGCCATAGCAATTTGCTCGACCTCCTAAAACAAAATGGAGAAAGCGATCTTGTAAATCGTTTATATAAGCAGTCGATAGATCAGCTTTTTCTCATGCAATTTTCTGCCCTTGATCAAATCGATTTTGAAACTTTTGCCTATCCGCGTGCGACTTTCGATAAGCAAGCTATCCTTTGGGATTTATATTATTTTAAATACTATTTTTTAAAAGTCTCCGGTATTCGGTTTGACGAACAACGTATTGAGCAGGATTTTCAGTTTTTGGCAGAAAGCATAGCAAATCAGGATTGGACTGCTTTTATGTTTCGCGATTTTCAGGC
>JAFGHU010000235.1 GCA_016929955.1 Bacteroidales bacterium
AATAGTACTTATTGTGTTGTTTGTATTGCGCTTGATAGGGTTTCTGCTCGTCCAAAAAAGTACCTTACGTAAGTTAAACGAACAAAAATTATTGTTACTTTCGCCAATACTCGAATTGGTATTGTATACTCTATTGGGTATACTAATGGGATTAAATATTTTCAATCAAAAAAATAAATGGAATTAGATATTCATTTAACAGATAAAGGGAAACGGGATTACGCGCTAGTTCTGCAGGCGATTGATGGCAGTCAATCGGCCTATGCCGATCTAATGAATAATTATCGCGATTCGCTTTATTTTATGTTATTGAAAATGACAAACAATCCTACTGATGCAGAAGATATGACCATAGAAGCTTTTGGAAAGGCGTTTAAAAGCATTCATCTGTATTCTCCAAAATACGCTTTTAGTACCTGGCTTTTCCGTATCGCTACAAACAACGCCATCGATTTTATTCGTAAGAAAAAACAAGGAGTCTTATCCATTGATAAAAATATCAATGGCGATGAAAATGGGCCTAATTTATCCCAAAATATCGAATCGAATTCGCTCGATCCGGAAGAGATATTTGTTCGTGAGCAGAAAATAGAGCTTATGCGCCAGGTAGTTGATCGTTTAAAGCCGCATTATAAACTATTGATAGAACTTCGCTATTTTAAAGAATTCTCTTACGAAGAAATTGCCGAAGAAATGGATTTGCCTTTGGGAACCGTTAAAGCCCAGCTTTTTAGAGCACGCGAATTTCTTTTCAATATAATGAAAAACGCCAAAGAAAATATTTAGTCTTATTCCATTTCTACAAAATCATTCTGCGTAATACAAAAAAAGCAAGCCGGATGGCTTGCTAATATACGGATTGTTGGTTGCGTCATTTTAAGCTACTTGGCTCAATCTCATATTCGGTGCGAAGATAAGTCAGCATATTGAATTAAATTAAAGAAATGAGCAGGCGTCTGAAACTAATGTACAAGCGTAGCGTTTTTGGAGTTAAACGTTTTTTTTTCGCTCAAAAAACAGGATAAAAAAAGAGAAAAGCAAACGGGGATGTTTGCTTTTCTCTTGGGAAAGGAATTTAGCGTCAATTAGGAAGTAATGCGAATAGGCCAAAACTAATATGAAATGAAAGCAAGATGTAAAGAAATGTACAAATGTTAGCGTTTATTTACCAGGCGTGCGGATTTGTATGATAAACGTAAGAAATAGGCTCCTTTTTTTGACCGAAAAAACCAGCTTTTCAAAAAATGAAATCGAAGTTTAAATATGCTAAAAGGAATATTATTTGTAAATTTGCGGACTTATTTTAAATTAATCTAAATAAGATATAAAAAAATGGCTCAAGACGAAAAACAACTAATAGAAGAGGTTACGCAGAGCGAATATAAATATGGCTTCGTTACAGATATTGATACTGAAACGGCTCCCAGAGGTTTGAATGAAGATACTGTTCGTTATATTTCGGCAAAAAAAGATGAGCCGGAATGGCTTTTAGAACATCGATTAAAAGCTTTTCGGAAATGGAAAGAAATGGTTCAACCTAATTGGGCACATCTGAAAATAGATAAAATAGATTTTCAGGACATTATTTACTATGCAGCACCTAAAAAGAAAAAAGTACTGAACAGCCTCGATGAGGTTGATCCTGAATTAATAGATACCTTCAATAAGCTTGGCATTTCGCTCGAAGAACAAAAACGTTTGTCGGGTGTAGCTGTAGATGCAGTAATCGATAGTGTTTCTGTAAAAACAACCTTTACGGATACCTTAGCCAAACACGGTATTATTTTTTGCTCTTTCAGCGAAGCAGTAAAAAACCATCCCGAATTAGTTAGAAAATATCTGGGAATGGCTGTTCCGCCTAGTGATAATTTTTTCGCCGCATTAAACACTGCAGTGTTCAGCGATGGTTCGTTCTGCTATATTCCAAAAGGCGTAAGAAGTCCTATGGAATTATCCACCTATTTCCGTATAAATGCAGCCAATACCGGGCAGTTCGAACGAACATTAATTGTTGCAGAGGAAGGCTCTTACGTAAGTTATATGGAGGGTTGTACGGCGCCTCAAAGGGATGAAAATCAGTTACATGCTGCTGTAGTGGAAATTATTGCGATGAAAGATGCAGAGGTGAAATATTCTACAGTTCAAAATTGGTATCCCGGCGATAAGAATGGTAAAGGAGGGATTTATAATTTTGTAACCAAACGTGGAATATGCAAGGGCGACCATTCTAAAATATCCTGGACACAAGTAGAAACAGGATCGGCTATCACTTGGAAATACCCCAGCTGTGTTTTGTCGGGCGATAATTCGGTGGGCGAATTTTATTCCGTGGCAGTAACTAATAATTTTCAGCAAGCAGATACGGGTTCTAAAATGATTCATTTGGGAAAAAATACCAAAAGCACTATTATTTCTAAAGGTATTTCGGCCGGCAACAGTCATAATAGCTACCGCGGATTGGTAAAAATGACTAAACGAGCGACCAATAGTCGGAATTTCTCGCAATGCGATAGCTTATTATTAGGCGATAAATGTGGTGCTCATACTTTTCCTTATATCGAAGGTGCAAATAAAAGCTCCATCATCGAACACGAAGCTACAACCTCCAAGATATCTGAGGATCAATTGTTCTATTGTCAGCAAAGAGGAATTAGCCAAGAGTCGGCAGTGGGTTTAATAGTGAATGGTTATGCCAAAGAAGTATTAAACAAATTACCTATGGAGTTTGCTGTTGAAGCTCAAAAATTATTGAGTATCAGCCTTGAAGGTAGTGTGGGTTAAAATTAAATGAATTTTATACTCGGTTTTTCGAGATTAAATAGATAGAGAATGTTATTACAAATAAAAAATCTTCACGTTTCAATAAACGGAAAAGAAATACTTAAAGGAATAAATTTAGAAGTAAATAAAGGCGAAGTACATGCGATTATGGGGCCAAACGGAACAGGAAAAAGTACCTTGGCGGCTGTAATTGCGGGTAAAGATGGTTATGAAATTACGCAAGGCGAAATTTTGTATAATGGGAAAGATATTTTGGATATGCCTCCCGAAGTGAGAGCTCAAGAAGGTATCTTCTTAGGTTTTCAATACCCTGTTGAAATCCCGGGCGTAAGTATGACCAATTTTATGCGTTCTGCACTGAACGAAATTCGCAAATACCATGGTCAGGAACCTATTGCAGCCAAAGAATTTTTGGCCCGCATGGCCGAAAAGAAAGAATTGGTTGAAATTACGGCCAAACTCAATAACCGTTCGGTAAACGAAGGCTTTTCGGGTGGCGAGAAAAAGAAAAATGAGATTTATCAAATGGCCATGCTTGAGCCCCAATTGTCTATTTTAGATGAAACAGACTCGGGTTTGGATATCGATGCTTTGCGTATCGTTGCTAATGGTGTAAATAAACTAAAGACCAAAGACAACGCCACCGTGGTCATCACGCATTACCAACGTCTTCTCGATTATATTGTTCCTGATTTTGTTCACGTTCTGTTCGAAGGTAAAGTTGTGCTTTCGGGCGGTAAAGAACTTGCTTTAGAACTTGAAGATAAAGGGTACGATTGGATTAAAAAAGAAACCGAAAAGCTGTAACAATGAGTAATGAAACAAATTCTATCCCTATGCAGGATAAAATTCCGCAATGGTTTGAGGCCATTGTTGGAAAGGAAGGGAAAGCCTTTTCAGGACTCAAGGATTTTCGAGCTTCTGCTTTAGCCGATTTTAATAGGCTGGGCTTTCCACATAAAAAAATGGAAAAGTGGAGGAATACCGATTTAAGAAATACTTTGCCCTTTGATTATTCAATGTCTACCCATGATTTCTTAATGAAAGATATCTTAGGCGAAGTTTTTGAATGCGATGTGCATGAATTGGATTCTTATGTTATGAATCTTTATAAAGGACGTTTTGTTTATAAAGAAAAACCTTTACATGTATTGGATGGCGGTGTTATTGTAGGCAGTTTAAGTGCCGCTTTTGATCAATATCCCGATTTGGTAAAACAACATTTTGGTAAATATGCTAGTACAGAAAAAAATGCTTTTAACGCATTGAATACTGCCATGTTTTTAGATGGTTTGTTTGTTTATGTGCCTAAAAATATTGTTGTCGAAAAACCATTCCAACTCATTAATGCGGTTGGGACTGTCGATGAAGTTTTTGTGCAAAATAGGAATTTAATCATTCTTGAAGAAAACAGTGCGATTACTTTAATTCATTGCGATGATTCCTATAATTACAAGCGAAGCTTTACCAATTCACTCACCGAAATTGTTTTGGGAGCAAATGCATCCATCGATCATTATCGTTTGCAAAACATCAACAACAATTCCAGTTTGGTTAGTAGCATTGCAGTGGAGCAAGCACGCGACTCAAGATTGAGTACGAATAGCATTATCCTTAATGGAGGTTTGATTCGAAACGAAACTTATGTTAAACTAAATGGGGAAGGGGCTAACGCTGATATTCTCGGTGTTTATCTTGCAGATAAAAATCAACATATTGATAATCAGGTTTATGTTGATCATGCCGTGCCTCATTGCACGAGCAACGAATTGTTTAAAGGTATTTTAGACGATTATGCACGTGCCGTATTTAATGGTCATATCTTGGTTAGAAAAGACGCTCAAAAAACATTGGCTTTTCAGAACAATGCGAATATTATCTTAACAGATAAAGCCATGATCAATACCAAACCCTTTCTCGAAATTTATGCCGATGATGTGAAATGTAGTCACGGAGCTACAGTTGGACAACTGGACGAAAACGCACTGTTCTATATCCGTCAGCGTGGAATAAGCGAAGACAATGCCAGAATGTTATTGATGTACGCTTTTGCCGCTGATGTTACGCACGAAATTAAAATTGATACACTCCGCGAACGTGTAGAAGATATGGTTAAAAAGCGCTTGCGTGGTGAACTTTCGATTTGTGATCAGTGTGTTTTACAGTGCAGTAGCCCGGAAAAATATAATTTTGAAATTGACATGAGTAAAATTTAAACCAATGGGGATAGATCAAAATTCAATTATTGCGCAATTTCCAATTTTAAAACAGCAGATCAATAAATTTCCTCTTGTTTATTTTGATAATGCAGCAACTACACAAAAACCTCAATGTGTTATTGAGAGCCTAACGGATTATTACTCAAACTTTAATAGTAATATTCATCGTGGTGTGCATCACTTATCGCAAAAAGCTACAGAAGCCTACGAGCAAGTTAGAGCTCAGATTAAAGATTTTATCCATGCCAATAGTTCTAACGAAATCGTTTTTACTAAAGGTACCACAGATTCGATTAATTTGTTGGCCTTTTCTATAGGCGAAACGTTTATTGAAGAGGGTGATGAAATTATAGTTTCTGAATTAGAACACCATTCAAATATTGTTCCCTGGCAAATGCTTTGTCAGCGAAAAAAAGCGCATTTGCGCGTGATTCCGGTAAATGATGAGGGAGACTTACTCATTGATGAATACCGCAAATTGTTAAATAAGCGTACTCGTTTGGTGGCTGTGGGACATGTTTCTAATGCTTTAGGAACAGTAAATCCGATTAAGGAAATTATCGATTTGGCACATCAGAACAATAGCTTTGTTTTGATTGATGGTGCTCAGGCAGTAGCTCATCTTGCAGTGGATGTAAAAGCGTTGGATTGTGATTTTTATGCTTTTTCAGGACATAAAATGTATGGCCCAATGGGTATTGGTGTGCTTTATGGTAAGAAACATTTGCTGGAGCAACTCCAACCTTATCAAGGTGGCGGAGAGATGATTGCAAGTGTAAGCTTTGAAAAAACCACGTACAACGAATTGCCATATAAATTTGAGGCCGGAACCCCTAATGTTGCTGATGTTTTAGCGCTGAGTAAAGCTATCGAATTTATACAAAAATACGGAATCTCTAATCTGGCTAAGCTCGAATCGGAAGTGCTGGAATATGCTACTGAAGAATTTAAAAAAATAAAGCGAATAAAGATTGTTGGGACGGCAAAAAGGAAAGCCGGCGTGCTCTCTTTCTTGATAGAAGGGGTTCATCCTTACGATGTTGGAACAATTCTGGATCAGTTTGGCATAGCCGTTCGTACTGGGAATCACTGTGCAGAACCCATTATGACTCGCTTGGGAATTCGCGGAACAATTCGCGCTTCTTTTGCCGCTTACAATACAAAAGAAGAGGTCGATCGCTTGCTAAAGGCGATACACAAAACAATAGATATGTTTGGTTAATTATTAATTTTGTAAAAAATATTGAAAGATGACTATTCAAGAAAAAGAACAAGATATAATTGAAGAATTTTCAGTTTTTGAAGATTGGATGGATAAATACAATTATCTGATCGAGCTTGGCCAATCATTGCCTCTAATTGATAATAAATACCGAAACGATAGTTATTTGATTCAAGGTTGTCAATCGCGCGTATGGATATCTGCCGAAATGGAAGACGGCAAATTGATTTTAAAAGCAGATAGCGATGCGGTTATAACCAAAGGTATTGTGTATTTATTAATCCATGTGCTTTCTGGTCAAAAACCTGAGGATATTTTAAATGCAGACCTAGATTTTTTGAGCAAGATAGGCATGCAAGAACATTTATCGCCAACACGCGCAAATGGATTAACATCAATGATTAAACAAATTAAGTTGTATGCTTTGGCGTTTCAAACCAAGGGTAATTAAAACAATAAAACAATGTTTGGTTTAGGAAAAAAGAAAGAGAAAAAGAAAGAGAATGAGAAGCAGCCTGTTCAGGAAAAGCCTGTTATTACAACTAAAATGGAGCTTGAAAAGAAGATTCTTAACGTGTTAAGAACGATTTTCGATCCGGAAATTCCTGTTAATATTTTCGATTTGGGTCTTATTTACGAAGTCAATGTTGATGAAGATTTTCAAGTTGAAATTGTAATGACACTTACCGCTCCAAATTGTCCGGTTGCCGAATCACTGCCCAACGAAGTCAATGAAAAAGTAAAAGCGATAGAAGGCGTAAAAAGTGTTCATGTGGAAATGACCTTTGAGCCACCCTGGGATAGAGATATGATGAGCGAAGAAGCTCAACTCGATTTGGGTTTATTGTAAAATTATTTTTCTTGTAATTTTTTTACTTTTTTCGATATCCTGCGGTCTGCAAGTCCCATGCTGGTTTTCATGCCCAATATGCTAATTTCTGCCCAATAATTGAATAGGGAACGGTCTTTTCTGCGTTCAAAATAAATAGGTCCTTTGCGTGGTATTAGGTAACTCGGATTTTCTGTCTTTATCAGTGCATTGGCAAAAAGGGTGCTAAAAAAGCCTTTTTTCATCGATTTTCGGAGGACTTCCACTTTTAAATTAGAATACAACATATTCATATTTCCGAAAGCATAATCGTCATTTGCTTCAACAGTCATATCAACAGATTTGATAGTTCCGCTTTGCGCTTGTATCAATGCAAGTGGTCGCAAAATCGGTTCCAAATCTTCTATTTCTATCTGATTTAAATGGGCGTTTAATTTGAACGATTTTCCTTCTTCCAATAAGGGGAAATTGGCGTCCATATCCAATCGACTTTTTCCCATCAACATTGCGTTTGCATTTAAAACGGTATTTCCTCCGTATTTTATAAAATCAGGATTGTTCGATGCATTTAAAATTTGGATATTCATGCGATCGAAAAAAATCTTTCCGGGTTCTTCGGTATGCGTTCCTTTTTCTTTGTAGGCAAAAGAAGCATCGTTAAGCATTAAACTATCAACTTGTATAAAATAAGGCAGGTTTAATAGGCGCTGAATAGGATTTGGAGGATAATAATCGGGCAATCGTGGATAAAGACCATCGCGGTAAGCTTCTCCATTTAATTGATTGATATCGGCACGTTGCACTTTATATTTTTGGCGGAATAGGGCATCCTGAAAATCGATACCTGATAGCTTAATCTTGTTTATTTTAATATCAAAACGATCGCTCTGATGTTTCATTTTCTCCGCAAAATCAGCATAACTGTACAGCGGTTTTAATGAAATTGAATCGACATCCATTCTGCCGCTTTGTGTGTTAAGTCTTAAATCCGAGAAGTTTACACGATACATATCGTTAGCAATCTGAGCGCTATAATCACGTAAATGGATCAACGTGTTTCGGGAATAAAAGAAACGATTGTCTTGGAAAGCTTTCGTACTCGAATCCACTTTAAAATCCTGAATACGCAGATTAAGATGTCCTAAATTATAAATATCTGTGCTAAGGCCTTTGGGTACCGCAATTTTTATGGCCATATCGCGAACATCTATACTATTGAACGAAATCCTTGTAAAATAGTGTTGTATGATTGGATACAAATCAAGCGAATTGATATTTTTTACGGTAGAGTTTTCGTTAAAGCCATAAACGCGAAGGTTTGTTTTTGGTTTTTGAATCAAAATGGAATTGACGTTTAAACTCAGGTTGCGTTGAAAATCTGCAAAATCGATAGCGCCAAACGAAACTTTTTCTATGCTGAAATTGTAATTGTTTTCATTTTCTCTTTGTAGTGTAAAAAACTGTAAAGTATTTAAATTCAGCTGTTTTAAGTCGGAGGAGAAATCGATATTTTTAATCATCAAAAGGTAATTTCCATCCTGAAAATGTTGCTTTAAATTTTCAATCTGAAAATGAATAGCTTGAGCAAAAAACAAGCGATCGGGGTTTGTAAACGACCATTTGCTTAACTGAAAATTTAGCGCCTCAAAATTGGCCTTTTCAAAGGTAGTTATGCTCGTAACTCCTTTTACGGTATAGGTAGCCAGCCAGTTAAAGTCGCGAATAATAAATCGGTCAAATTCTAAATAAGGAAGTTGTTCGAGATTTTCAGGAGAAAATAAGTGCTGAAAATCAGCTTGTTGTAGCTCGTTTGATGTGCTCTTACTTATAAGCGTAGGCCTATTGATTAATAATTCTTTGGCCGAAAACAGCTGCTTATGTAAAAACAAATCAATATTAAAATCTTTAATCTGAAGTAGCTCTGAATTTAGCGTATGCTCCGATTTTTTTCCTGCTACATCATTGCTTAATTCGGCCGTAAATTGATGAAGTCCGATCGCATCGTTATTCGAATCAAAATCTATTTTTTTAAATTTAAAATGCAATCCTTTGGCTTGATTTTGATAAAAACCATTTTTTGTAAA
>JAFGHU010000236.1 GCA_016929955.1 Bacteroidales bacterium
GCGCCTTACTTCTATCACTAATTCTAATTCTATTTTCGGTACTTAATTTACCCACCTTTTATTTTTCCATCCTCTTTGGTTATCTTTTTGGATTTGTACCCGGCCTAATCATTAGCTTGATAAGCAGGACTCTGGGCGTGATTCTAGCTTATTTCAATATCCACTTTTTGTTTTTCAATGTTTTTACTGAAAAATATGGCGAACAAGCACAAATAAAAAAAATAAATAAATTGATTGAGGAAAAAGGATTTTCGGCCATTATTATTCTGCGAAGCCTGTATATATTTCCAACCAGTTTCTTGAATGCCGCCTTTTCCATTTCGAAAATAAAACCCATTCCCTATTTTTTAGGTTCGGCCATTGGATTACTTCCTACATCCATAATTAATGTGAGTATGGGTTATTTTATTAAGCAAAACCAAAGCTTAGAAGACAATCCTTATTTGATAAGCTTTAGTATAGTTTTGGCCGTTTTGTTAATTGGCTTAAGCTTACTTTATATGAAAAAATTAAAATAATCCGTATTCAGGTTTTGGATTGAAAATTAAGTCAAATGGCTATAAACTTTCCTCATTCCCGACATATATTTCGAAAAAACATCATCCTGTTTGGGCAAATCAGCATTCGATTTAATGGTTTCCGTATTTTTGTCCGTAGGAAACTTCAGTTCCAAAACAAGGAGTTCATTTTCTTTAAAATGATTAGCATCTTGATTTGGCATAAACCTAAAATAGGCTAAATCACTATCAATCGTAAAACGATAATGCAAATCCTTTGAGCGAAAATATCTTCTGGAATAGGTGTTTACTAGTTGAGGAAGCAGATTTTCCATTTCAGCGAGCACCTGATCGGGCAGCTCGGATTTGGAAAGCACTTTTTTCAGTAGTTGTTCATTACAGCCATTTGTGTTATTGAATCGCGCAAGTGGATACGATTTTTTTATGCGGAGCACGCCTTTTCGATATTTAAACTCCAATACCGGTTTATTTACTTTTCCAAAGATGTTGCCATACCATCGGATTCTTACTTTCTTGCGATTGGTATTTCCTTCTTTATGATCGGAATAAAACTGAAGATCGGGCGCATCGAAATAGATATTATTGACCTGTCGTTGCTGAAATATTTCGTGAAAAATTGCCGGATGATTTTTTACGATATCCTCAACAAAATCAGGTTGCTTTTGTAGAAAAACAAATTTTTGCTCATAGCGCTCCTGTATATTTTCAGTTGAGGGGGACATAAAAATTAAAAATCATCTACCGTTTCGTAAAACTTCTTTCTTTGTTGTGCATCGTATTTTTCACAATCAATTTCTACGGAAAGTGGCTTAGAAGGTTTTTCAAAATCGCCTTTATAGAGATTTATTTTTTTATCGGCATAGACTTGTTTCATAAATAAAGCCCAAATTGGCAGTGCCATATTTGCCCCCTGGCCTTCGGTAATGGTTCTAAAATGAACCGATCGATCTTCAGCACCTACCCAAACACCGGTGACTAATTTTGGTGTAATGCCCATAAACCATCCATCCGACTGGTTTTGTGTTGTTCCGGTTTTTCCGGCAATAGGATTATTAAATCCATAAGTATAACGCAGTCGAATTCCTGTTCCACTTTCTACTACACCTTTCATCAAAGAGATCATCAGATAAGCAGTTTCTTCACTCATGGCTTCATTCGATTCGGGCGTAAAGCGTTCTAAAACATTCCCATTTTTATCTTCAATTCGGGTAATAAAAATCGGTTTTAAATGCACGCCTTTATTGGCAAAAGTTGCCATGGCGCCAACCATCTCATATAGCGATATATCCGGTGTTCCCAGCGCAATAGCATGAACGGCTGGAATATAACTTGTTATACCCAAATTTCGAGCCATTTTTACTACCGCTGCAGGATTGTATTTGTCTATTAACTGCGCTGATATCCAGTTTATCGAGTTGGCCAAAGCCCACTTAAGGGTTACTTCTTGGCCTTCAAATTTCTTATTCGAATTACGTGGTTTCCAAAATGTACCGTCAGGCAATGGAATAATAGGCTGCACATTTGGCATTTTGCTGCACGGCGACATATTTCCTTCTTGCATGGCCAGCGTATACACAAAAGGCTTAAAAGTCGATCCTACCTGACGTTTGGCTTGCGTAACATGATCGTATTTAAAATAGCGATAATCCAGTCCGCCTACATAAGCTTTTACATAACCCGTTTGAGGTTGAACAGACATAACACCTGCCTGAAGAATTTCTTTGTAATAGCGAATGCTATCCATCGGCGTCATTATGGTATCGATATCTCCATTCCACGAAAACAAGGTCATTTCTGTTGGTGTATTGAACGCTATATCGATAGAGTCGTTGGAATAATTCGCTTTTTGCATTAGCCGATAACGCTCAGAACGTCTTTTGGCGGTTTGCATAATCTTATCAATCTCCTCCTCGGCAACATCTTTATCAAAATCGAATGGCGCATTAGTATATCCTTTCCATTCGCGGTAAAATGCAGGTTGTAAATCTTTTCCTAAATGTTCGCGAACTGCATTTTCAGCATATTTTTGCATATCGTAATTTACCGTAGTATAAATACGTAGTCCATCGCGATAAAGATTATAGGGTGTTCCATCGGGTTTTAGGTGTTGTCCGGCCCAATCGGTAAGCCAACCGCGTAAATATTCCCGAAAATAATTGGCTAAACCTTCGGTATGTCCTTGTTTATTAATATTTAAGCCCAAGGGTTGAACTATGGCAGAATCGTAAGTTATTTCATCGATATAATTGTAACGATACATCTGTTTTAATACCACATTTCTACGTTGGGTAACCAATTCGGGGCGGCGAAGCGGATTATACAGCGAAGAATTTTGAAGCATACCGACCAAAGTAGCCGCTTCGGTTAGTTTTAACGAGTCGGGAGTAGTATTAAAATAAACACGACAGGCCGTTTGAATACCGTCCGCATTATTTATGAAATCGTATTTATTCAAATACATCGCCAGGATTTCCTCTTTCGAATAACTTTTTTCGAGTTTTACAGAAATAACCCATTCGTTCAGTTTTTGTTTTACACGCGCTAAACTCGAGCCCGGTTTTTCAGTAAATAATTGTTTGGCTAACTGTTGGGTAATTGTTGATCCTCCACCTTTGTTTGAACCTGTAGCAACTCCAATAAGCACGCGAGCCAGCGCTTTAAAATCGATGCCTGAGTGTTGGTAATAGCGAATATCTTCAGTAGCGATTAAGGCATTTACCAAATTTGGCGACAATTCGCGAAAATCGACATCTGAGCGATTTTCGACAAAATAAGAACCCAATAAGCGGCCATCATCAGCATAAATAAGAGAAGCTTGCGAAGATTGCGGGTTTTCTAATTCTTCGAAACTTGGCATTTTACCTAAAAAGCCATTCGATATCAACACAAATAAACTGGCAATCAAGAATATAACCACAAAAAAACCGGCCCATAAAAATAAAACCCACTTGCGAACGCTAGTTTCTTTTGCATTCTTTTTTGTGCTCGATTTGGCTGATGTCACTTTTTTTATTCCCATTTTAATTCTAAATTATTTTACGGTTTCCAATCGAATTCCAATATCGGTTATTCCTGTTAAGCTATCGGCTCTCATCCCGTGATTTATCAAAAAACGATATGATCCTTTTTGTTTAAATCTCATATTTCTTCTAAGAATAAAGCGATTATCACGCAGCTCGCCGCTTCCTTCCCCCAGCCATTTGCCCTGATAATCTGCTAGTTGACATTCTACAGTATCTTTAGCAATAGTACCATCGGGCAATTCTGACTGAATAAAGAAATACAAATTTGCATAAGGATAATCTATGGTATTACGAACGTTAATAAAAAAATTAAACGCTTGCAGGCTGTCCTTTATTTCAAATGCAAAGGATTTTGTATCTTGATAATACCAAACACCCTTTTTTATGGGTTGATCTTGCTCAAAATAACGGTTTTTATCGCAGGAAAAAAGCAGCAATCCAACGAAAACAAAGGCGATAATAAGCATCCCCTTACTTTTTAAACTATTCCCCTTTTTATTTTGCATGTGCATCGCTTATTTTCGGTCGAAACGTGTTAAATCACCTTCTTCAATACCGTTCAGTTTCTTTTTTTCGGGCGATTTAATCATAATGCTTTCTAAATCATCAGGTTTTTTCCCTTTTTTATTCCGATCGATAACGTATTTTACTTTTTTAACGGGAATGGCCATAAACGATCCCGGTTCGTTTAAATAGGTATACCAATATAGCTCTTTGAAAACATCCATTTTCTGAAAAATAGCATCTCCTTTTTTTGTTTTAAGCGGGATGCTGGTATCCGGAAAACTAGATTGCGCATCCGAATAGGAGTCGTATTCAAAATTCAAACAGCATTTTAGTTTTCCACATTGTCCGGCTAATTTTTGAGGATTTAAAGACAATTGCTGTGTACGCGCAACTTGGGTAGTAACCGAAGTAAAGTTGGTTAACCAGGTAGAACAACACAATTCTCTTCCGCAAGATCCTATCCCTCCAACTCTAGCGGCTTCTTGCCTAACACCTATCTGACGCATTTCGATACGGATTCGAAAAGTTTCGGCCAATACGCGAATCAATTGTCTAAAATCAACGCGATCATCAGCAGTATAATAAAATACTGCTTTTGTTTCATCGCCCTGAAACTCAACGTCGTTCACTTTCATTTTTAGGCCTAATCCATCTACAAGCTGGCGCGATTTTATAATCGTATGTTCTTCGCGTTCAGCCGCTTTAATCCACTTTTCTATATCGTTAACACGAGCAAGGCGATAAATGCTTTTGATACTATCTGAATCCGGATCAACTTTTTTCTTATTCATTTGAAGTCGAGCCGTTTCGCCGGTTAAACTAACAATCCCGATATCATGACCAGGCGATGCTTCAACAGCCACGATATCACCAACATTAAGGCTTAAATCGGCGGGTACTTTATAAAAATCTTTATGGCTGTTTTTGAATCGAACTTCTACACAATTGAAACCCGTGGCAGCTCCGGCTTTATCCATGGAAACTAACCAGTTTTGCGCGTCGAGTTTAGAACACGAAAACGATTTTTCAGCTTTTCCATTGTCTAATATTGATCGTGATGCACAACAGCCTCTATAAAGCAAGCTCTTGTCATTCGTCTGACTATCATTCATTTGTATATATAATATATCGCTAAACTTTCCTCAATCTCCTATTATCTCCAACCCTTCTTGTACGAGGTAAGTTCAGCTAATTAACATACAAAAGTAATTAATAATTTCAGTTATAAAAAACGGAATATTTAATTTTACCTGGCTGTTGCGTCCAGCTTAAGGTAGGTGCTCATTTTAAGCGAAAGGTCGGCGAATAAATTTGCACTATGCGCATTTCTTTCGATTTCATAAATGGCCATATTAACTCTTTCTTGAATAAGGATGGCATTGCGCAAATGAATAAATGGCGAAAATTTACTTAAGAATTGTTCTTCGTTATGCAAAACCCTGACCAGGCTTTTATCGCCATAATTAAGGAGCAGGCTCTCTCTAACCATTCGCAAGGTATAATTCAAAAAGCTTTTTTGCTTCTCGCGACCGAATTTACTTATTTTTTCCACCCAGGTTTTTATTCCATCCAAACTGCCCTTTTTATAGCATAAACGCATCCACTCTACAAACAAATCGAAGTTTTCACGTATTTCAGTCGAATTAGAAATGATTTCATTAGCTTTAAATACATCGCCGCCGGCCAGGTTAGCGATTTCACTTAACTGATTTTCGGTCAATGATTGGTGTTGCGTCAACAAAAAGGATGTCAATTTCTCATTTTCGATGGGCGGAACATAAAGCTGTTGCACGCGCGATAAAATGGTTGGAAGCAACTTTTCTTTTTCTTCGGCAATTAAAAAAATGAGCGTATTTTCGGGTGGTTCTTCAATCATTTTAAGCAAAATATTGGACGTAAGCTCCTGCATTTTTTCCACCATCCACACAATCAATACTTTATATTTAGCCTCCACGGTTTTGTATTGCATTTGATGAATAACATTGCGCCCTTCTTCTTTGCTGATAAAACCCTGTTTATTCTCTATTCCAATACGTTGATACCATTGAAACAAATCAGGATAGCCTTTAACCTCGTCGAGGTATTTTTTCCAATCCACTAAAAAATCGGCACTTACAGGATCTTTTTTTACGGATGTTTCAGTTGCTTTAGATGTTGAGGTGGCATTGGTATTCACCGGATAGCTAAAAAACAAATCGGGGTGACTCATAGCGGCATATTTTCTGCACGAGCTACAAACGCCACAGGAATCATCGTTTTTTTTATCCGTACAATTGATATACTGTGCATAGGCATAGGCCAAAGCTAATTTTCCAACACTGCCTTTACCAATAAACAGTTGGGCATGACTAATTCTGTTCTCTTTAACCGAATTAATCAACTTATTTTTAAGCGATTCCTGACCAATAATATCTTTAAACTGCATAGGCTTTTAACAAGCACAAATTTAGGTTTTTTTGCTACAAAAAAAATATATATTTGCGCGCTTTAAACCATAAGCCCTTATAACTGTCTAAAACGCAAAATAACACAAACACATGAAAAGAAAATTAATCATTCTTCTTGGATTCCTCGCAATGAGTATCCAAATTACTCTGGCACAGTCGGATAACACGCAACAACCTTTGGGCGCTTCTGTAAAATCGGTAAAACCCGATGGGAATACGAGTTCAAATAGTTTAGCAAAAATTGGAGTTGTTAAAGGAAAAGTAGTTGATTCGGACAATGGTACTAAAATTGAATACGCTACCATTGCCCTTTTTAACAAAAAATTACAAAAAATAACGGCCGGTGGCATTACCGACGAAAAAGGGCACTTTGAAATCGATAATATTCCTTTGGGATACTACCAAATGAAAGTGGAATTTATTGGCTACGAGCCTTTTATTATTGATGATTTACAAATTGGCAAAAGCAATTTGCAACATGTTTTTGATGAAATTAAAATAAGTTCAAAAGCAACGGTCTTAAATGAAGTAAGTGTAACAGCCGAACGTGCTGTAATTGTGAATAAAATCGACCGTAAAGTGGTTAGCGTTGATAAAGATTTAGTTTCGGCAGGAGGGTCAGCAGTTGATGTTCTCGAAAATGTGCCTTCTATTGAAGTCGATACCGAAGGAAATATCAGTTTGAGAGGGAGTCAGAATTTAACCATTTTAATCGATGGTCGCCCCAGCGGATTATCCACCGAATCGACCGGAGCTTTATTGGAGGCCATTCCGGCAGAAAGTATTGAAACTATCGAATTGATTACAAATCCATCGGCCAAATACGATCCGGAAGGCGTTAGCGGCATATTGAATGTGATACTGAAAAAAAACAAACTTTCCGGCATTAATGGTCAGGCGAGTGCAGGCATCGGAACCAATGGCTCTTACAATGTAGGTGCAAGTTTAAACTATCGTACAAATAAAATGAGTTTGAGCACCAATTATAGTTACCGTTCTTTTGAAATGCCTATGACCGGAATTACGCAAAAAACAGTTTTTTTAAATGATACGATTAAGCATTTTGACGATAGCAGCGAAAGTGAACGCTATGGAAGTAATCATAATGTGGCCTTAAATGCTGATTTCTTTTTAAATGCAAAAAATGTTTGGAGTTTTGGCGGAAGAATCAGTTCAAGGTCGATGGAAAGAACACAAGAAAGTATCTATACCAATTATTACGAACCTTATGTCCTGACCGATTATTATAAAAACGATATCAATAGCTCAAACAAAGGAATCTCGTACGATTTGAATACGAATTACCGCAAAACATTTGATACCAAAGATCATTATCTGGAAGCTGAAATTGCTTACTCAAACTACGATTCGGAGATGAATCAAAACCGCGCGACTACTGCTATGGATGAAACACTGTATCCGGATGGTTTTATTCCAAATGATTTAAGCGAAAACACCAACTCCGATAGTAAAATCAGTACTTTCCGTCTGGATTATCTAAAAACTTACGAGCATAGCAAATTGGAAATTGGCGTCAAAAGCACGTTCAGAAAGTCGAACGATGATTATATTGCCGGCCAATTAGATAACAATGGAGATATTGTTCCGGATACGGATTTAAGCAACCATTTTATTTACGAGGAGAATGTAAATGCGCTTTATAGTCAATTTGGCGGCGAACTTGGCAAGTTTAGCTATCAAACCGGATTACGTGCCGAATACGTGGATATCAAATCGGAATTGATTAGTACGCACGAGGAATATCCTCACTCCTATTTTAGCTTGTATCCAAGCATTTTCTTGATGCAAAAGCTAAACAAGGACAATGAGCTTAATTTGAATTACAGTCGCCGTGTTAATCGCCCCAGATCCAGACAGCTTAATCCATTTGGAAATTCCAGTGATCCATACAATATCAGAAAAGGGAATCCTGACTTAAACCCCGAATATGTAAATGCTATCGAAGCCGGATATTCCAGGTATATCAATAAATCTGTACTTAATGCAACGCTTTATTATCGCTATATTACCGATGTTATTGAAAATATAAATTACGTCGATAATTATGGTGTTTCAACAGTTACTTATCAAAATGCGGGTACCGAAGAATCCTATGGCGGCGAATTAACCTATTCCGGTCAGTTTTTTAGATGGTGGAGCATGAATGCCGGTTTTAATTTTTATCAGCTAAATTATTCCAGCGGAGAAAGCACAGAGCTTTCGAATGCCGGATTTACATGGAATGTAAAAGCCAGTAATAATTTCCGCATCGGCTCAGATTTAACTGCGCAATTATCAGGAAGATACGATGCCTCTCGTGTTACATCTCAAGGAAGTATGGATGCTCGTTTTGCGCTGGATGCCGGAATAAAGCAAGATCTTTTTAAGAAAAAAGCGAGTATTAATATTCGTATTCGCGATATCCTAAATAGTCGAAAATTTGCTTACGAAATGATTGGAGACAATTATACACAATCTACAGAACGCAATCCAACAACGCGGATGTTACAAATAAGTTTCAGTTATAAATTTGGTAAAATGTCGATGGACAAAAACCGAAACAAAAAGCAAACGCAAGAAACGAGCGATGATATGGGCGATTTCGAAATTTAAAAAATACGGCCTAAAATTCAGGAATGGCGATTGAAATCAATCGCCATTTTTTTATAATTAATTATCAACATAAATTTGTGTAACTCATTTAAAGCAATACCTTTGTAGTGAAACCAAAAAACTAGATTAATACAATATCAATGCCTAATATAGCGCTATTAAGCCGGCAAGAGTTAAGAAAGAAAAGCTTTATATTAGGAACCAACATCTGAAACTAACTAAATAAAATAATAAACAGATGACTAAAAACGTATTAATTATTGGAGCCGCGGGTCGAGATTTTCACAATTTCAACACCTATTATCGTGGCAATAAAAACTACAATGTTGCGGCATTTACAGCTGCTCAGATTCCGGATATCGACGGAAGAAAATATCCAAAAGAGCTGGCAGGCGATCTTTACCCAAACGGCATTCCTATTTATGCAGAAGATGATTTAGAGAAACTAATTGTTGATTTAAAAATTGATGATTGTGTATTTTCATACAGTGATGTTCCATACACCCGCGTAATGAATATGAGTGCTCGCGTTAATGCTGCAGGATCAAACTTTATTTTGCTTGGCCCCGGCGATACCATGATAAAAAGCACAAAACCGGTTATTGCTGTTGGCGCTGTACGCACAGGTTGCGGTAAAAGTCAAACTTCGCGACGGGTAATCGAACTTTTGATGGCAAAAGGATTGAAAGTTGTAGCTATTCGTCACCCCATGCCCTACGGAAATTTGGTAGAACAAAAAGTTCAACGCTTTGCTACCATTGAAGATTTGCATAAGCACAAATGTACTATTGAAGAAATGGAAGAATACGAACCTCACGTGGTTCGCGGAAATGTGATTTATGCAGGTGTTGATTACGAAGCTATTGTAAGAGCTGCAGAGAAAGATCCTGATGGTTGCGATGTAATTCTATGGGATGGCGGAAACAACGATTTTCCATTTTATAAACCCGATTTAAATATCACGGTAGTGGATCCTCATCGTCCGGGTCATGAATTGAATTATTATCCTGGCGAAGTTACTTTGCGTTTGGCCGATGTTGTAATTATCAATAAAATGGATTCCGCTGCCCCTGAAGCGATTCAAATTGTGCGCGAAAATATCGAAAAAGTGGCTCCTAAAGCCATTGTTGTGGATGCAGCATCGCCTTTAGCTGTTGATAATCCATCCATTATCAAGGGAAAACGTGTGTTGGTTATCGAAGATGGGCCAACACTTACCCATGGTGAAATGAAAATCGGTGCCGGTACAGTTGCTGCCTTGAAATATGGAGCAAAAGAGCTTATCGATCCTCGTCCATATACTGTTGGAAAACTTGCCGAAACCTTTAAAATTTATCCAAATATTGGCGTTTTATTACCTGCAATGGGCTACAGCGAACAACAATTAAAGGATTTAGAAACAACGGTAAACAACACCGATTGCGACTCAGTAGTTATTGGAACACCTATTGATTTGCAGCGCGAAATAAAAATCAATAAACCGGCTACGAGGGTTTATTACGATCTACAAGAAATTGGTCAACCCGATTTGGTTGGCATAATTGATGATTTTATTCTAAAGAATAAATTAAAATAATTAAATTCATGGCGACTTTTACAGTCGCCATTTTTTTTGACAAAAAGAGAAACAAAATTTAGAAAAGAAAACCGTATGAAAAATCGAAGTTTAATCTCAATCAACGATTACAGCAAGGAAGAGTATCTGAAAATATTGGATATTGCTGAAGATTTTGAGAAGAATCCCCGCCAAAGGATTTTAGAAAACCACGTAGTTGCCACCTTATTTTTTGAGCCTTCTACGCGTACCCGTTTGAGCTTTGAGAGCGCCATTTCACAATTGGGAGGAAAGATTATTGGATTTACTGATGCGTCCAGCTCGAGTGTTTCTAAAGGAGAGAGCTTAATGGATACCATTAAAACTGTAGCCAATTATTCCGATTTAATTGTAATGCGCCATCCACTCGACGGCAGTGCACGATGGGCAAGTGAAGTTTCGGATGTTCCAATTATCAATGCCGGAGATGGCGCCAATCAGCATCCTACACAGTGTTTGCTCGATTTATATTCGATCCGCAAAACACAAGGCACTCTGGAGAATATTCATATTGCATTTGTAGGCGATTTAAAATACGGGAGAACAGTTCATTCGTTGGTTATAGCCTTATCCCAATTCAATACCACTTTTCACTTGGTATCGCCCGAAGAATTAAAACTACCCAGTGTGGTGAAAAAATTCATCAAAGATGCCGGACTTCAGTATCATCAATATACAGAAATAGAAGACATTATGGATAAAGTGGATATTTTGTATATGACACGTATTCAGCGCGAACGCTTTGCCGATCCTATGGAATACGAGCGTGTAAAGAATTCTTATATCCTTAAAAATGAGATGTTAGAACATTCCAAACCAAGTATGCGGGTATTGCATCCATTGCCTCGTGTAAATGAAATTGAAGAAGCTGTGGATACCAATCCAAAAGCCTATTATTTTCAGCAGGCAAAAAACGGTGTTTATGTGCGTGAAGCGCTTATGGCTTCAATATTAGGTTTAAAATAAAAACAGAACAAAAATGGAAAATCCGGTACAAACAGAATTAAAAGTATCTGCACTCGAAAACGGTACAGTTATCGATCATATCCCTTCTAGAAAGCTCTTTACAGCTATCAAAATATTAAAATTAGATACGAGCTCCAATCCCGTTTATTTTGGAACGAATATGAACAGTAAAAAATACGGCAGTAAAGGGATTATCAAAATCAGCGATCGCTTTTTTGGACGAGAAGAGATTAACAAGATTGCTTTAGTGGCTCCAACAGCTACCTTAATCGAAATAAAAAATTACAAAGTCGTTAGTAAATATAGTGTTGAAACACCTGAGGAAGTTCAATCTTTTGTAAAATGTTTCAATCCGAAATGCATTACCAATTATCAGGCAGTGCCCACCAAATTTAAAGTTTTAAGCGATGAATCGGGGACGATAAAATTGCGTTGTCATTATTGCGAAAAAACTACGACTCAGGATACTATGGTATTTCAGTAAAAAAAATAGGGCGATCAACTCAATGATCGCCCTACTAACTAATAAAAAATTTACCAAAATAATTGCATATCAACTCGGCGGTTAATTTTATGCAAATTCTTTGCCAAAGGATCGGTTATTCCATTTGACTTAACGAGTAGTCGCTCGCTATCGATTCCGAATTCTGTAGTCAAAAAGCTTGCAACAGCTTGTGCACGTTTCTGACTGAGCATTAAGTTATATTCCGGACTTCCAACATTGCTGGAATTTCCTATAATTTCACATCGTAATTTCTTGTTTTTCTTCATCAATCGGGCTATAGTTGCTATCTCTCTTTGCATATCAGGTGTAAGATAAAGCGAGTTAAAAGCAAAATAGATACTCGTCATAGCGGGTACGGAACCACCTGCAACCTGAGTAATTTGTGTAGATTGAACAGTACCATCAGGCAATTGCGTTGTTACTACACCCTGCTTAATCGTTTCTTTTAAAGCGTTAATGCGCATTTCAACTTCCTGTTGTATAGAAGCTATTGATTTTGATTGAGCCGAAAGTTCTTCTTTTACCGGCTCCAATTCCTCTTGAACTATGCCGCTTATTTCTCCCCTAACTTGTTTTACTGCAGAAGCGGTTACTTGTTCCTGAATAATATCGGAAGATATTTTTTGTGTCGTGAACGTTTGCTTGCCAAGATTATAAGCCAAGCCTAATGAAGTATACGTATAATGACCGGCATGTGTGGTTAAACCACCATCCAATTGATTGTCGTTGGAATAACGATAAGTAAATTCGGTAGTTAAAACATAGCGACCTGTTTTACCAAGATTAAAAGACATTCCAACACCGATTGGAATAAAAGGTGTATTAACGCGACTCGTTTTAACGGTATCATTTGCCCAACCTAATCCGGTGATAAAGGAGCCATCAGCCATATCAAGTACTTTAGAATTGAAATACGTTAAGCCTGCACCACCAAATAAGTAAAACTCGCGCAATACTTTAGGCGATTTTGTGAAGATTACATCATTTAAATTCAATTTGAGTAAAAGCGAGAGATCGGTGAAGTTTACCTTATTTTCCAGGTTTGATCCTCCGTATAAACCTTCGGCATGCATCTGACCATTAAGCACATTGGCCTGAATACCTATTTTTCTATTGAATTGTTTTCCCAGAAAAGCACCAACAGCCCAACTGTTTGGTTTATCGCGTAATGTGGCCAGCATAGTTGTTGCACCTACATTCACACCGGCATACCAATTTGCAAATATTCCGTTGCCATTGTAAGTTTCCTCTTCAGTTTTTTCGGTTTTTTCGGTTTTTTCTTCTTTTGGCCTTAAAACGCTTGGTTTAACTGTGGAAGCTTTTATTCGTTCTTTGGCTGCACCTGCAATAGCGCGCTGAGTTGGAGAAACGCTATTTTTAAAATTATAAACAAAACCTAAAGAACCATAAACATAATGAGCCGCATGGCTAGGATTAACATCACCATCCAATCGGTTATCATTCGAATATTTATAGCTTAACTCTGTAGTTAAGTAATAACGCCCTGATTGATCAAGATTGAATGCCAAACCCATTCCCAGGGGAATAAAAAGCGATTTCTCGCGAGTCGTTTTAGCTGTACCTGTTGCATCCCATCCTACACCGGTAACATAAGAGCCATCTGCCGCATTTAAAACCAATGAGTTATAAAAAGTATAACCTCCACCCCCAAAAACATAAAGTTGATTTACAAATGCAGGTGCATTTCTAAATATCATATCTTTCAATTTGAGCTTTAAAACCAACGAAGCATCTGTAAAATCGACATCGTTCGTTAAAGACAACCCTCCATAAATTCCTTCAGCATACATTTTGCCATTGATAATATTGGCTTGAAGATCAAATTTCGAATTCAGTTGTTTTCCTATAACGCCTCCATAAGCCCAGCTAAGTGTTTTATCGCGCAGCGTGCCAAGGACAGAAGTTCCACCAATATTTACACCCATATACCAATTGTCCAGCAAACCATTAGATGTATTTACTGTTGGGTTGCCATAAAAATTATTTCCACTCGTACTTGTATTGGTTTGCGCCAAAGCAAAAGTCGAAAAGAAGACTAAAGCAATAAGGCTTATTCCATAAAGTACGCTATTTTTTATCCTATTTTGGTAATTTTTCATCGAACTCATACACTGTAGATTTAAGACAGCATTCTATTTTGTGAATTTACAGCATATCGAACAAACGAAAGGCGCTTAAGGCCTAAAAAAATAAACAACAAATTGTTAACAACAAAAGACCTTATTTACAATGTATAGAAATCGGGGGTTTGCTTTAAAAAGACGCCATAAATGACTCCTTTATTATATTTATTTGCAAGAAGCAATCAAAATTTTGCACAATCACAGACACTATCCCGCAAAGTATAATCTTGTTGCAACTATGAATTTCTTTCAAAAATAACTTCCTATGCCTTGAAAGCCACATAAAGAGTACTTATTACGAGGTTATTATTCTTCGCCTTGTTTATTTATCTTGTCGATGATATTGTATTTAATCTGCCTTTCCTTCCATCTGTCTCTTGCATATTTTCGCATATCAACTATGGTATCGGTTTCATCAATTATTTCAAGGCCAAGCAAAGTTTCAATAATATCTTCCATGGTTACAATTCCGTCTAAACCGCCATATTCATCTACAATTAAGGCAATATGCTCTTTTTTTTCCAAAAGTTTTTCCCATAATGCAAACAATACAATACTGTTTGCTACTATTACGATTTCTCGTTTAACATCTTTTAGTTTTAAATCGTGTTGGTCTTCGGCCAGTTTTTCAAAAACTTCCTGTCTGAAAACATATCCGGTAATGTTTTCATCATTTTCTGAATAGATGGGGATACGCGAAAACTTTAGATAATCTTTATTCTTTAAAAATTCCTTTAGATATAAATTCTCATCGGCGACAGCAACAACAACTCTAGGCGTCATTATTTCTTTTACTTTCACATTCTTAAGCCGGAGTAGATTTTGAATTATTTTATGTTCTTTATTTGAAAAAACGCCTTCATCTGCTCCTATATTTGCTAATGCCGCTATTTCTTCTCTGCTGGTTGTTTGCTCTTGCTTGTTTTTTGAAATAAGTTTCGTGATGTGCGCCGACATAAGAACCAAGGGATAGGTTATTATTATCATAACCTGAATAATACGTGAAGTAATCATAGCCAAATTTCGCCAATATCTGGCTCCTATTGTTTTTGGGATTATTTCTGTGATGACCAAAATTAAAATGGTTAAAATGGCGGATACAATTCCGAAATAAGCTTCCCCAAAAATTTGAACGGCTTGTGCTCCTACTCCAGCAGCACCAACTGTATGCGCCACTGTATTTAATGATAATATTGCTGATAAGGGTTTGTCAATATTGTTTTTTAAATCGATAAATGCTTTTGCCCATACATTTCCTTTTTCATGCTTAACAATCAGAAAAGATTGAGGTGTAGAAAGCAATACAGACTCCATAATAGAACAGAGAAAAGAAACAAATAGCGCTAGGAATAAATAGAATAAAAGTAATATCATAAATTTTCTTTCAAATTTACAATATTATACATTCATGTATGCCCCAGTCTTTATCAAAATGCAAAAACTCGATTTATTGGCTCAAAATCTATGCTTATTTTCCTAATGGTAAATTGTATAAGTAGTGACAGATTGCGGAGCACTTTCCTGTCAAATAGCAATGCAGTTTGAGCGGACTACAAGCCTTGATATTTAGCACTTTACCTGCAATAACATATACGAAATATTAACGTCTGGCATTGTTTTTTCTTTTAATAATTCAATCCAAAAGCCCAAAGAGGAATAACATTGAGATAACCATATTCTATGTCGTCTTTCACAACAAATGATTTACCATCTTTGTCAATTTGGCTCTGTTGCTTATTTTTTCCTCCAATTTCAAACGTATAATCGTCAATTATAAAATCTGCTTTTTTTGAAGATAGTACTTCATTTTTTGCTCGCATTTGATTGAAAAAAAATGTCTCTCTCAAATTTCCAATATTTGATTTCTCTTCAACCAAGTTATAAATGATATTTGTATTGTCTAAATAAACTTTTTCAACTTTTCCCAATCCTCGGATTCCACTCACCTCATTACGTAACTGCCCAATCAGCCCTGCTTTTTCCATGTATGAAAAATAATCATCTAAGGAATTCCTGCTTACATTAATCATTTCTGATATTTTTGAGAAATTGGGTTTGAAAGGTACACTTTCTGCAACTATAGAAAGCAATCGTTTTAATTTACGTCCTGTCCCTACATTTAGGTTTGCATATTGCGGAATATCAGATTCTAATGTTTGAACGATAATCTGCCCTAAACGTAAATTCATCTCATTTTCTAATCCAAATGGATAATATCCACGTTTCAAATAATCATTAAATAGAGGTAATGGATGCTGAATATCCTTAATTTTTACATCATTATTTATGATTTGTTCCAATGAATATATTTCCGTGTCATAATTATGAAATAATTTCAAATATTCACGAAACGATAATCCCTGTAATTTGTAAATAATTGATCGACGGCTTAAGTCGGCAGAACCTTTTAGTATATCAAGTACGGAAGAACCCGTAAATACAATTTTTAATGTCGGAAATGAGTCATAAATGTTTTTTAGTTCTCGTGACCAGTCGATGTATTTGTGAATTTCATCAATGAATAAATATTCTCCATCATTTTTATAGAATTCTTCCGCTAAATCAATCAATTTATTTTCTCCAAAATACATATCATCAGCAGATACATATAACGCTTTTTTACTATCTAACTTTTCTTTGATATGTTGGAGAATCATAGTGGTTTTTCCAACTCCACGTGCGCCGATAATCCCAATCATCCGGCTTTCCCACGAGACTTTATCATATAAATAACGTTTAAAATTTGTTGTAGTATTTTGTAAAAGTATTTCAAATTTCTGATATAATGTTCTCATAATTTTCTAAGTTATTTTTCACAAAGATACAAAAATGCACAACGTATTTAACAACTTTCTTATAAAAGCGCTCATTTGAAAGTGCAATATGTCTTTTTTTTGTTTGGCGTTAACTCATTATACACTCACAAATCTCATGTTTATTCCCCTAAAAAAGGTAAACATCGATTCTATTGTTTTTATCTAATCCGTTTTAAAAACAAAGCTTTATAAAAGGAAATTTAATTGGCGGAATAACTGGCGAAACAATGGAAGCTGCAACTGTTGATGATGATGCTTTTAATGCAATTGCACGATAAACTACAAACAACCCTGAATTTGTTACAGTATTTTATCAAAACAGCCTTTGTGTTGTTACAATATCAAATCGAATATAACTCCGCTTTATTACATATTATGAACATGAATGACAGGCATAAAAAAACCACTTAATATCAGTATATTAAGTGGCATTTTGTTGTTCTTTGTTCACGAAAACGTGAACCTGAAGGGATTCGAACCCCTAACCTCCTGATCCGTAGTCAGGTGCACTATCCAATTATGCTACAGGTCCAGCACAACTTAGCGTTGCGGGTGCAAAAATACATATTTTTTCAAAAAGAGAAAGCTTTCTGTGAAATTATTCTTTACTTTTTTGAATTTCTTTAATGGCAGAACTATCTCCTAATAAAATTCCAATATTTCGCGTTTCTTCTCTGCTGTCGAAAATGATTTTGAGCGTTATCGTTAAAGGTGTGGCTATCAACATACCTACAGTGCCTAAAATCCAACCCCAAATAATTAAGGAGATAAAAACCACAAAGGAAGAAAGGCCTAAACTCTTTCCCATTAATTTGGGCTCTGCAATATTACCAATCACAAAATTTACAGCAAAAAATAGGATAATCGTAGCTATTCCATAACCTAGAGGCAATTGAAGAAAGGCCAAAAGCACTGCCGGTACCGCCGCTATAATAGAACCGATATTCGGAATAAAATTTAATAAAAAAGCCAAAGCACCCCACAAAATTGGGAAATCAACACCAATAATTGCTAAACCCACACTAACAAAAATTCCGGTAGCCAAACTTGTTAATGTTTTGATTCCAAAATACTTTTTCAGACTGGCCACTACTTTATCCATACTTCCTAAAGAGTCGGGCGAAATAAGGGCGAGCTTATTCTTAAAACTCGAAACTTCCATCAGCATAAAAACAAAAATTAAAATAATCAGTAATGAATTACTGAGCATACTACTAAAACCGGAAAAAACATTGCCGGCAACCGTTAGCGCGCGACCGGGATTAATTTGTTTCAGTGCATCAAAATTTTCTTCTACCAAATTGTATTGTATTAAAAGTTTCTGTAACGACTCCCATAAACCTTCCAGTTTGACTTGATAAGTGGGTATAGTAGCCAAAAAATTAGTCAGGGAAGAACCCAATAATACAACCAAACCACTGGTTACGACCCACAGGACAAATAAAATAATTAACATGGCAATTCCATCAGAAACCCCTTTTTTCTTCATCCAGTCGAATGGAGCTAAACTTATGGCTGTTAATAATATAGCCAGCAAAAAAAGCGTAACAATATTTGATGCGCTTTTTAAACCTGCGATTAATATAACCAGCGATGCAGAAATAATCCAAAACTTAATACCTGCCAGCGAATACGAGGGATTTATTTTTTTCATAACGATTTTTCTTAAAAAGTAAAATTAAACAAAATCAAACGCGCGCGTTTATATCCTAACAAGAAAAAACATTTCGGTTTAAGTGATGAATATTTAGAAAGAAAAAATGTAATTTTGTTATCCTTTAAATTTAAGGGAAAAAAACAGCTCAATTTGAAATTAATAAAACATTACTTTCAGGAACATAGTTTAAAAAAGGCTTATCAAAAAAACCATCGTTCTATAAGCATGGCGAATTTTGATGCCATAAATACTATTGCTATCCTCTCAAATCCCAATAATCTCGATCAGATTAAAGAGATAGACAAGGTAATAAGGCATTTGCAAACCTATAAAAAACACACTTTTCCTCTCCTCTATTTTGATAAACCTATCGATAATCCTATTTTTACCGACGAAAATGATTGGAGTAAAATGGGCAAAGAAACACCTGTTGAATCTCAGTCGGCCAAAAAAAAACTAATTTTAGATCAATTTTTAGAGCAAAATTCCGATGATTTGGTCGATCTTAGCTTTTCGCCAATTTTTACTAAAAATAAAGATTGGAGTAAGTTGTGTAAAAAAAATTGCAATTGGATAGGAAAACCAAAACAAGACCTTAATTTAAATCGCTATATCAATAAAGATTTTGATTTATTAGTTGATCTTAGTTTTACAAAAAATTATAGCTTGCACTACGTTTTCAATCAATCAAAATCGAAATTAAAAATAATGAGCACAAACGACCATAGTCAGTATTTTGCAGATCTGTCCCTAACTACCGTCAATCCGCATAATAAGCTCGCTTTTATAAAAGAAATCATTCATTATTTAACGGTCATTAATAAAGACGCACAATGAAAAATTCAGAATTTATTGGAACCGGAGTAGCTTTAACTACCCCATTTCACAAATACGGAACTGTTGACTTTACATCGCTTGGCAACCTTATTGAACATGTAATAAAAGGAGGCGTTGATTATGTTGTGGCCTTAGGCACAACCTCCGAAGCTGCCACGTTAACTGCCGATGAACGTAAAGCCGTTCTTAATTTTATTATTGAAAACGTAAATAATCGGGTTCCAATTGTTGTAGGTATGGGAGGCAACAATACACAAGCTATCGTTGAAACAATAAAGCATTGCGATTTTGAAGGAATCGACGCCATTTTATCGGTTACTCCTTATTATAATAAACCCAACCAAAAAGGATTGTATTATCATTATAAAGCCATTTCGAGTGTTTCGCCCTTACCCATTATTTTATATAATGTGCCCAGTCGTACCAGCGTAAATATGAGCGCCGAAACTACACTCAAACTTGCTCAGGATCACAAAAATATCATCGGAATTAAAGAAGCCTCCGGAAATATGATTCAGATAATGAATATCTTAAAAGATAAGCCAAAAGATTTTTTGGTTATTTCAGGTGATGATCCATTAACGAATTCGATGATTGCTTTGGGAGGTGTTGGTGTGATAAGCGTAACGGCAAATGCCTATCCTGCGGAATTCAGACAGCTTGTTCAAGCCGGATTGGATAAAGATTTTGAAAAATCGAATACCATAAACAATGCCTTACTCCCCTTTATGGAAGCTATTTTCGAAGACGGAAATCCAGCCGGAATTAAAGCCGCACTAAGTATTATGGGCATTATGAAAAATAATTTACGATTGCCGTTGGTTAAAACCAATGTGCCCACGCTTAATAAAATCAAGTCGTTTATCGAAGAATTCAAAAGTCCGATAATTTCATAAATTTGCCTTTTACCATGAGGAAATGATTAATAAAAATAGATTTTTCATACTTAGTTTAATTGTGTTCATTTGCTTAAATCAAGTAAATGCGCAAAATGAAAAATTGCAAATTATTGATCAAGCCTTTAAAAACAAAAAAGAACTCTATTTTAGTTTTGCTTTCCAGTCGAAAAAACAACTAGAGCAATTCGCTCAAATTATTTCCATCGATAAGGTGGAAGATCAAAAAGTTTTTGCTTACGCGAGTCGCGATGACTTTAATGCTTTTTTAAACACAGCTACTGCATATCAAATTCTTGAACATCCAAACAGTCATTTTACAGCCAATATGTTCGCGCCCAGCCTAAAAAAAACCTATGCCTGGGATCAATACTTGAGCTACGAAGATTATGTAGATTTAATGTATGAATTTGCAGAAAACCACCCTTCCATTTGTCAGGTATTTAGCATTGGAGAATCTGTTGAAGGAAGAGAAATTCTTGTTGCTAAAATTTCAGATCATATTGATGTTTCGGAAGCAGAGCCGCAGTTTTTGTATTCGGGACAAATTCATGGCGACGAATTGGTGACTTCTATTTTGATGCTTCGCTTAATCGATTACCTTACTTCCAATTATGGCTCCGATGCGCAAGTAAACAAACTGATAAACGAAATAGAAATCTGGATTAATCCATTAGCCAACCCCGATGGATTATATGCCGGAGGGAATCATACCGTAAATGGAGCTACCCGATTTAATGCAAATGGCGTCGACATCAACCGCAATTTTCCCGACCCCGAAGATGGAGATCATCCCGATGGAAAAGCATGGCAAACAGAAACCTTAGCTTTTATAAAATTTGCTGAAGATCATCACTTTACAATGTCGGCAAATACGCATGCCGGCGTCGAAGTGGTTAATTATCCCTGGGACACGTGGAGCAGACTTGCTGCCGACGATAATTGGTGGCAATTGGTTGCGCACGAATATGCCGATTTAGCTCAGGCAAATTCTCCCGACGCTTATATGGAAGGTTGGGACGACGGAATTACGAATGGCTACGCCTGGTATTCTGTTGCCGGTGGTCGCCAAGATTATATGAATTATTTTCATCAGTGTAGAGAAGTTACCATTGAACAATCTATTGCAAAGTTTCTTTCGAGCGACAAATTACCGGCCTTGTGGGAGTATAATAAGCAGGCGATGCTCAACTATTTAGAACAGGTGCTTTATGGTTTTCGTGGTAAAATTACAGATGCGGAAACCGGAGATCCCATTCAAGCTAAAATTGAAATTGAAGGCCACGACTTTGATCATTCTTTTGTAACATCAACTGAACAAGGAAATTATTTTCGTCCGATAAAATCAGGGACCTATAGCTTACGATTTTCTGCTGATAATTACGATACTAAAACCATTAGCAATCAAATAATTGCCGATTACGATACAAAAACTATAGATGTTCAGCTTCAAAAAACGAGCACTGCAATTGATGAATCGATAGCTTCGTCCATTGGTATTGTAAATCCGATAGTAAATCATCGCTTAATAATAAGGAGTCCGC
>JAFGHU010000237.1 GCA_016929955.1 Bacteroidales bacterium
CCTTTCGCAGCAGCTAAATCCGCTGCATTGGTCACTTCGGTGGTATTGCCATCCAAATCGCTATATGCATGATCGTAAATGGAATTATCAAATTCGGTATAACCTAAAGATGAGTTGATTATATCTACACCAACACTATCCGCAAAAGCAGCACCGGCTATCCAGTTGTATTCTTCAATCAAAAACTCGGAACCCGTTTCTTCGGTAAGCAATAACCAATAACCGGCCTCAGGTGCACTGCCTAAATACAAGCCGGGTAATTGTCCACCCATAATTGACAACACTCCAGTTCCATGCGTATTGTATCGAAATACATCTTCCGATGGATTTACAAAATTTCGACTGCCTAATATTTGATTATTGTCCCAAAGTGCATTAAAAATGGTACGCACATTCGTGTTTACAAACCCCGCATCCAGAACGCCTATAACTATTCCACTACCTTTAAATCCGGCTTCGTGCAGCGGTATTCCGTTAATCATATCAATCTGATTAAATGCATTGCCGTAGATATCGTTGTCTACACTGGATTTTAAGCGTGAGCTTCTTTGTTCCAAGGCAAATTTATCGATGGATTTAAATTGCGAACTTCGCTTATTAACTGTATCAATATCAAGCACATAACTTAAATTATCAATTGCATCAATTACTGATGAAGATTCAGTTTCAACAATAAGCGCATTTATCCACTTGACTTGAATAATGAGCTTAGCACCTGTAGTTGCAACGCCTTGAATATACACCGGATCGATAGGTAAATCGGTACTATCTATATCTATTCCGAACTTTAATCTTCTATCTATGGCCCTTTGCGTTAAAAACTCTTCCGGCTTAGTTAATTCGTAAGGGCTATACTTTTTATCCGTAAACCTAACTAAAAATTTATTAGGCGCTAGTTGAGCAAAGGCCTGGCTAAAAGAGCAAACTAGAATTAAAACGATTAACTTTCGCATAGAGAACAAATTATTTCTTTATTAATTTTTCGCGATAGGATTTAGTATTTGTTTGCAACTCGCAAATATAAATACCCGATTTTAGCGATGAAATATCAATGGTTTTCTGATTTTCGTTAGAATTCCACAATCCGGATAAAACTTCTTGGCCCTGCATAGAATATATTTTCCATTCGATTATTTCCGTCGTCCTACCGGCCACCAAGGTAAACTGATTGGATACAGGATTTGGATATATCTGAAAATCAGCATTTAAAAACTCTTCCGTATCTAAACCGGTTTGCAAATCTTCTGCGGTAATTTCTGAATCGCTATACAATTTATACGCGCCGGCATCTAAAGGAATAAGCATATTAACATCGCTTACCTCAATTGATGTTTTACTAAAATAATCGTACCAAGTTCCGGTATGCGGAAAACTAGCCGAAATGTTTCCATTATATACATCAAAATTACCCAGCGCAACAATATTTAAATCTGCACTATTCAGCTTTACTCGTTTGAGAGCATTATAAACATCCAGATTAAAATCACTAGTTTCAAAAACATCGAGTTTTGTTTTTAAATTGGCTATTGTACCTACAAAGTTTTTTAGTGCTAACCTTCTGGAAACGAACTGATATTCCCATTTTGGAGGTTTTGCTGTTAAGCGATCATAATCTTCGCCCGAAGGATAATTAATCGATAAATCGTAGCCTAATTCCTGAAATTGCCAGAGCATTTTTGGACCTGGTATCATAAAATCAAACAATAGTCCTAATTTCATTCTTTCTAAAGCAATAGCCTCCGTAGTAATATCATAAGTACCGCCATCGCTGTTCCCCCAGGTTTTGGCATATACCATTTGCCGTTCTTCGTCGTGACTCTCCATATAAACCACCAGATTTGGGTTTGCCCAACCTCGTTTTACATAAGAAGCCCAATCGATATTTGATTTTCCGGACTCGGTATATCCCATTACAGCTTCTTTGAACGAGCCATTCATATTTCCCCAGATCATTAATCCATTAGCGGCCAACTCTTTTTCTTCGGTATTGGTTGTAAAGTGTTCTAAAATGACATACGTTTCAGGATTTGTTTCCCAAATTTTATTCGCCATCCTATTTAGAATAGCAATTCGGCTAGCATCGTAATTCCAGCCATCTCCCGGCGTATTTGTAAACCCTTTGGTAAAATCAAATCGAAAACCATCAACTTTATAATTTTCTACCCAATAGTTGTTTACTCTATCTACAAAGGCTTTTGTAGCTTCACTTTCGTGATTAAAATCATAACCCCAACTGTAAGAACTATTTGGAGATGCCACATTAAACCAAGGATTATTGGCAGCAGGCCGATTATTATCGGCATCCCAATACATTTTTACCATTGGATTTAACCCGTAGGAATGATTGAGTACCATATCGATAATAACTGCGATTCCATTTTGATGACAAAGATCTACAAAGGCTTTTAAATCTTCCTTAGGACCATAATACTTGTCGGGAGCAAAATAAAAATCGGGGTTGTATCCCCAGCTCAAATTTCCTTCAAATTCATTAATCGGCATCAATTCTATGGCATTAATACCCAAATTTTTAAAATAACTGATGGTATCCATTAAGGATTGATAATTATGCGCACTTGTAATATCGCGAAGCAGCGTTTCATAAATAACCAAATCGGTAATTTTAGGTTTCTGAAAGTGATCGATTTGCCAATTGTATTCCGTTTGTCCTGTTTCGAATACCGATGCAATACCTGAAGTTTTGGTGTCGGGATAAGCAGGTAAATTAGGGTAAGTACTTGATTCTATGTATTTATCGTTCCATGGATCGCTAACCTGATCGCAGTAGATATCGGCAAACTTATCGCTTCCATCGATAAGATACTGATAAATATAGGGTTGACCTTTGGTTAAATTATTGAGTTGAACCCAATAGCGCAAACCATCGGGAGTTTTTTTCATATAAACGTCTTCGTTTACTTGCCAATCAGAAAAATCGCCAACAGCAAAAACATCATTTTTATAAGGCGCATACAAACAAAGAATTACGGTATTATCATCGATATAATTAATACCATCAACAATCCCGTTTGGCAGTTCCTCGATAACTTGACTTGGCCAAACAAAATAATAAAATGAATCCTGCACGATAGAAGACCCACTGTTTGCATAGGCTTTAGCTTTAACCCAAAATTTTCCACTTTGAGAGGCCGTTAAAGTCGTTGACAAAGAGGTATTTTGCGAAGAGGCGATCCAGATATCATTTACGAATAAGGCCAAACTATCAGCAGACGAGGCATTTGCTTTAACCTCAATATTATCATTTAATGAAACCAGTACAGCATCGGTTGTCGGTAATTCAAAACTAACGTTCAAACCACTTTCGTAAACATCAACGAAAATATCGCCTCCGCTGGAAGTTTTCCCTTCTTTCGATCCATCGGCACTTCTAAAAACAAATGCCATTTTTAAAATAGTTTCATTTGGATCGGTAACCTCATAAAATTCTCGGATAGAAGGACTTATCGTTAACTGATATAATCCACCACCAATTGGAGTAAGTTTAGCTTTGTCTGTATTTACACGCCAATCCGCAATTTTATGTTTCCAGTCTGAAGACGAAGTGCTCAGATTGCTAATCACTCCGGTATGCGCATAAATATCGCCTGTATATCCGGCCAAACCGGCATTTCCTTCTGCCGTATTGTATACGACAACCACTTGGTTTTCAGCCGTCGGAAAATCGGGACTTGTGGTAATTATTTGGGCTTCAGCTTGCGTAAACATTGCTATATATAGCAAAAAGAAGCCATACAGTTTAAATCTCATAGATTAAATTCTTAGGTTAATGTACAAAAGTAAGATAAAATATGAATATTTTTTTAAGAAAAGAAAATTTGAAAATAGAATCCGCCTGATTTTCTATTGTTTTGAAAAAGAGGAAAAGCTGGATATATCGTTAGTTAAGGCATTTATTTTTTCAATGACGCGGAAAAAAACTTCTCTTTCCGAATCTTCGATATGCGAAAAGATATAATTATTGTATTCCAACACCATTTTTTTAGAAATCTTCTGCAATTCCAGTCCTTTTTCTGTCAGAAAAAGATTGACAACACGCCGATCTACCGTATCTTTTTCGCGGTAAATCAAGCCTTTTTCTTCCATGGTATTCAATAATCGGCTCAAACTTGTTGGTTCAATGCCCATATTAGGCGCAATTTTAGTAACCGGAATACCTCCTTTTTTTACATTAATTAATACATAACCAATGGCTTGAGAAAATCCATTCTCATCGGTTAATCGATTGTACATTTTTGCTATTGCTTGCCAAGCCGTTTTTACTTGATATCCTACTGTTTCTTGGGCTTTCATTCGCTAAATATGATTTTTTTATTATGCAAACATAGCAAAATATAAAACTAAACAGGAAACAAAATACCACAATTTTATTGCTTTTCTAGTCGAAGCTTTAAATAAAAGCCATATTAAAAGCAAGTTAAGCAAAATGTAATTTGCAAATCTATATGAAATATGAAACTATTCGGCAAGCGTTTTATTTAATAGCTGGCCTTGTTGATTAAAAAGAAAGATATGTCGAATCATATCGGAACTTCTTAGTATGAGCTCGTATTTGATATTTTTTCCTGAATAAATCGCAATTGCACTCATAATTTCACCGTATATTGAACTCGCTTTTTGGATTAATATAGGAATGTCATCCAATTTGATATTTTTTTTGTATTCGATAAGCTTACCTTTCAATGATATTTTGGCAATATGCTCAATATCTGATAGATAGAAAATTGCTTCATACATATCGGTTACCGAATACCAATCAATATTTAAGGCTTCAGGAAAGTGAGCTAAAAGCTCATCTTCAATTAGTTCCGGAATTTCCTTTTGATTGCTTGGTTTGAATAGGTTATTTAGAATATCTAACATTAAATTGGTGGTTTTGTATTTTAGGACGAAAATTTTAGGTAAAGTAACATTTTAGCTTGTTTAAGACTGGCTATATTCGAGGTGATACAAATATACAACTCGCGTTCTGGCACGCTTTAGGCGCATTTTTACCGCATCTTCACTTATTGATAAGCTTGAGGCAATTTCTTTTAATGAAATCCCATCTTGATATTTCATCAACAAAATAGCTTTTTCTTCCGGATGAATTTTTTCAAAAATAGCCATTAAATTGTCATAACTCAGATCAGTAACTTCAGCATCAGATTCATCAATAATTTCAGGAATCTCGTTGCTTAAATTCCAATTGGGATAATGTAAATGTTTTTTCTTGCGCAAATAATCAATTAAATGATTGTAAGTAATGGAGTATAACCAGGAGGAAAATTTTGAATTTCCTTTAAATGCCGCCAATTTTTCATAGGTTTTAATTAATATATCATTGGCAAATTCTTTAGCTAAGTCTTTGTTTTTTAGAAAGCTATAACACTTATCAGTAACTTTTAACAGATAACGCTGATAGATTATATCAAACAATTCGACTTTGTTTTCAAAAACAATTTTCCGAATCAATTCTTCGTCGCTAGCCGCATTATAGGAATTCGAACTCATAGGCTTCTTTGCTAAACATCGAATAAAAATAGAACTATTTTTTGGTTACTTACGTTACTTTTAAATATTTATCCGTCAAAATAATTGAATTAATCAATCAATGAATTCAAATTATTTAAAAAAAAATCAAAAATAATCAATTGAAATTATGAAAAGAAAATTTATTGCTTTTGCCCTTTTACTTTCAGGACTTTTAATGGGTGGTTGCGCCAAAGCGCCACAAGCTGAAATTGATGCAACTAATGCTGCTATCGAAAATGCCCAATTAGCCGAAGCTAATATTTATCTGCCCGAAGCATTTGCTGCTTTGCAAGATTCTATGAATGTAATTAATGTTGCAATTGAAACCCAAAAATCAAAAATGTTTGGTTCGTATACGGCAATAAAAGAAAAGCTTGGTTTAGTGCAGGCTAAAGCCATTGAAGTTGAAAACAATAGCATAGCTAAAAAAGAACAGCTTACAAACGAAGTAAACGATCTGTACACACAACTGCTTGCTATGGCGGCTGAAAATAATGAATTGGTAAACAAAGCACCAAAAGGAAAAGAAGGCAAAGCTGCAATAGAAGCTATAAAAAGCGAACTCTCGGTAATAGAAACTGAAGTGTCAGCATTACCCCAACTTTTGGAAAGTGGAAATATTCTTGATGCCCATGCTAAAGCCTTAGCCGCAGAAGAAAAAGCGCAATCGATCAATTCAGAATTAAAAGCTGTGATCGAAAAATACTCGCAAAAAAGAAAATAATAATCTAAAAATTGGGAAACCTGCCGGGATTTGCTCCCGGCATTTTTTTTAATATGAACTATCCAATTCGCCCACTATTCATTCTTTTCGCCCTTAGTTTGATTATTCCGGGAATATTTGGTTTTATTCTCTATCAATATATTTCGAATCAGCCACCAAAAGAGGAGATAAATAATGCCATTGAAATTATCGGCACTGCCAGAAAAATTGAAGCAAATACTTATGCAAAAACCAATTTCGATTTAGCCGAAAAAGCATTTAATCTTGCTATGAGAGAGTGGAATACACAAAACGAAAGGCTGTTTATTTTGCGCGATTACACCTTGTTAAAGGAAGCGGCAAATCATGCAATACGTTATGGCAATGAAGCCTATACCGAAGCGTCGTATGAGAAAGATTCTTTAAGTATAGCCCTTTATAATCAATTAAAAAAAGTTCGTTTTCAACTGGCTAAATTTGAAAAGAAATTCAAACATCTACCTTTATCAAACGAAACATTTAATGAATATGCAAAAGCAAAAATGAGCTATACCGAATCCAATATTCAATTTAATAAAAAGCAGTTTTATGCTTCAAAACAATCGATTAATATTGCTGAAAAGGCTATTTCCAGCGCATTAGTTGAATCAATATCTAAGTTAAATCAATTCTATATCGACTATCCTATCTGGAAAAAAAATGCGCTAAAAGCAAAAGAATTGTCGATGAATGGTCAATATGTTATCTTAGTAAACAAATTAGAATCCACTTGTACGCTCTTAAAAACAGGTAAAAATGTTGCACAATTTAAAACCGAGTTTGGAACGAATTGGCTGGGCGACAAGAGATTGAGGGGAGATAATGCGACTCCAGAAGGGATTTACAAGATCGTAAAAAAGAAAAAAGGAGGAAATACGAATTATTATAAATCCTTGCTATTGAATTATCCTAATGAGGAAGACAAACAAAGATTCTCTGAAGCTATAAAAAACGGATCGATTCCAAAGCATTCGAAAATTGGGGAGCTGATTCAAATACATGGATTAGGAGGCAAGGGACTGAATTGGACTGAAGGCTGTATAGCTTTAAATAATGAAGATATGGAAACGCTATACAATATGGTTCAAGTCAATACACCAGTTATTATTATTGGAGCAAATATAAGCTTAAGCGAATATTTAAAATAAATGAAACAAAATATTTTTAAACGATTTACTCGGCCTATATCAATAAGTTTGCTCTTTGGTTTAGGGCTATTAATTTTAGCTGTATTTTCCTTGTTTTACTTACCGGCCATTCAAAACAGATGGTTTCAATACCAAGTTAGTCAACATGTTAAACCAGATAGCCTTGAAAATAATACGCTAGTTTTAAAGGGTTTAAAAAAGGATATCGTTCAATTAAAAAACAAAATGGATCGCTTAATTCCGGGTGATACTTACCTTATAATAAACACAACCGATAATTCGTTTAAACTGTTTAAAAACAAAAAGTTAATACGTGTTGGAATTTGTTCTACGGGCAGTTTAACCCAGCTTGAGTCCGGAGATGAAAAAAAATGGCTTTTCGAAACGCCAAAAGGTGTTTTTAGGGTGCAGGGCAAATTGGTAAATCCCGTTTGGAAAAAACCCGATTGGGCTTTTGCTGAAGAAGGACTGCCCATTCCTTCGCCTAATGATCCATCGCGTTTTGAATATGGTGTATTGGGTGATTATGCTTTAAGTATCGGAAATGGCTACCTTATCCATGGCACTCTTTATCAGCGTTTTCTGGGTTTAGCAGTAACGCATGGTTGTGTGCGATTAAATGATGCGGATTTAGAATATATTTACAATGCTATGCCTATTGGAGCAAAAGTTTTTATTTATTAAAATGATGATACAACGATTTAATCACAAAATACCAAGTCAGTATAAGCCCTATTTTTATGGGCTTCTAACACTTTTATTCCTTTTCGCAGCAATCCTTTTTTATTCAGTTTTGAAGGTTAGAAAAACAGTAAAAGAGATGGAAATAATGCCTAACGAGAGCCAATACTCAAATATAAACTGGAGCGAATCAGAACTGGCTGCACTCACCAAAGAAAAATTATGGCTCGAAAACCAACTTTTACTTGCAAAAGACGATTCGATGAGTTTTGGAATAAATTTAAAAGATAGTTTGGTACAAGTTCAATTTAAAGGTGTACCACTTATACAAGCCAAAATTAATTATATACGTCCGGCAAATTTCCTGTCAAAGGCAAACGCACATTTTTATACCACACTGTTTGCCAAGCCTTTTCAAGTTTTAGATGAGCAAGTCAATTTTGCAAAAAAACCTATCAAGCGAATGAAAGTTATAGCAGGAGCAGATGCTGTTGCACTCACTAAAGAATCGGTAAAAGAAAAGCTATTCTATTGGGAATTTGTAACCGATAATAAGCTAAGAATTGTACTGTACGGTAATAATTCTATACAAGATTCTATTGCTGAAGCACCTTCTTTTACAAAAGAAAGGCTAAAATTTGAGCTAAAAAGAAAGAGTGATAATCCTAAAAATCAGAACTATCACCCTACCCTATTTTTGTGGATTAACGATAAAGAAGCCAAAGCCATTTACCGTTCTCTTCCAAAATATCCTAAAATAATCTTTTTAAATTAAGAAGCTTACTCTCCTTTTTTCATACGTTTACGATCGTTTTCGTTCAGATAAATCTTACGAATCCGTAAACTCACAGGTGTAACTTCTAAATATTCATCAGCACGAATATATTCCATTGCTTCTTCCAATGAAAAACGGATGGGCGGAGTTAACAGCACTTTATCATCAGCTCCTGATGAACGCATATTCGATAATTTTTTGGTTTTGGTTACGTTAACAACCAAATCATCCTGACGAATATGTTCACCAATCACCATTCCTTCATAAACAGGTTCATTCGAAAGGATAAAGAAAGAACCTCTATCCTGTAATTTATCAATCGAAAAAGGAATTGCTGTACCTGTTTCCATAGCAATTAAAGCCCCATTTCTATTGCTAATAAAAGCGCCTTTTAGGGGTTGATACTCGTAAAAACGGTGCGCTATAACGGCCTCGCCTTGTGTGGCTGTGAGCATATTATTACGTAAACCGATAATACCACGCGAAGGAATTTCGAATTCCATATGCGTACGGTCCATTTTCGTTTCAATATTTTTTATTTCACCTTTACGCATCGTAACCATCTCAATTACTTTTCCTGAAAGCTCTTCGGGTGTATGCACAGTAAGAAGTTCTACAGGCTCGTGTTTAACCCCATCAATTTCTTTGATAATTACCTGAGGCTGACCCAACTGAAATTCATAACCTTCGCGACGCATAGTTTCAACCAATATGGATAAGTGCAGAATTCCACGGCCAAATACATTGTAAGCATCCGGCGAATCCGTTTCTTCAACACGCAAAGCAAGATTTTTTTCGATTTCTTTAAATAAACGCTCGCGGAGATGTCTGGAGGTTACATATTTTCCTTCTTTTCCAAAAAATGGGGAGTTATTAATCGTAAATAACATACTCATGGTAGGCTCGTCGATGGCAACAGCCGGAAGTCCTTCAGGATTTTCAAAATCGGCAATTGTATCGCCAATATCAAAATTTTCAATTCCAAGTAGCGCAACAATTTCGCCCGCGTGAACAATGTCTTTTTTCTTTTCTTTTCCTAAACCCTCAAAAACATACAGTTCTTTAATCTTCGATTTTAATATTTTACCATCTCTTTTTACCAAAGAAACATTATCGCCCCATTGCAGGGTTCCTCTAATTAATTTTCCAACAGCAATCCGACCCACATAACTTGAATAGTCGAGAGAGGAAATACGCATTTGCGTAGAGCCTTCGTCAAATTTTGCAAGTGGAATATGTTTGATAATCACATCCAATAGATAAGAAACATCGGTAGTTGGTTTGGTATAATCTTCGCCCATCCAACCCTCTTTGGACGAACCAAAAACAACCGGAAAATCCAATTGATCTTCAGAAGCACCAAGACTAAACATCAAATCAAATACTTTTTCAACGGTATCGTCCGGATCGCAATTCGGTTTGTCCACTTTATTAACAACAACTATAGGTTTTAAATTCAGTTCAATTGCTTTTTCCAATACAAATCGGGTTTGAGGCATTGGACCTTCAAAAGCATCAACAACCAATAAAACACCATCGGCCATATTTAATACACGCTCAACTTCGCCACCAAAATCGGAGTGACCGGGAGTATCAATAATATTAATTTTGGTATCTCTATAACGAACGGATACATTTTTCGATAAAATGGTAATCCCTCTTTCGCGCTCTAAATCGTTGCTATCAAGAATTAAGTCAGCAACTTCCTCATTTTGTCGAAAGAGTTGAACCTGATGTAAAATGCGATCAACCAAAGTTGTTTTACCGTGGTCGACGTGGGCAATAATTGCAATATTTCTAATTTCAAACATTTTCAAATTTTTGGACTGCAAAAGTACACTATTTTATCATACCAATTTTAAGTAATTTTACTTCATCTAATAAATTAATTTTCAGTCTATTTATCGCAGAAAATCAAAGAAAAGAAAAAAGTTTTCAAGTGCAAACGTTTGAAAATGTGAAGACCAAAAAAAAGTACTATATAGCTTGCTATTTGTTCGTAATTTTGGGGCATAATTATACTATGAATCATATTTAAACGAACATGTCTGAGAATAATGCTTTAAAGCGTTTGCAAAATGCCTTTAACGAACTTTATTTAGGAGAAGCTGAATCACTCCTCAATGCTTTCATCAATCAATTGGAACAATTAAAATCTAAACTTGACCCTAAAGATGCAAGCTCAGATTGGTACAAAGATGTAACGGTTTATTCGCTTTATGTTGATCTTTTTAATAAAGATTTTAGCGGACTTACTGAAAAAATGGATTATTTAAAAGACCTGGGCGTTAGCTGCTTATGGCTTTTGCCAATTTTAGATTCTCCAATGAAAGATGCGGGATTTGATATTAAAGATTACAAACGCATTCGGAAAGATTTATTCCGACTTCCGGATACGGCATCGCCGGAAGAAGAAAAGGTACTGTTTAAACGATTCTTAGATGAAGCGCACAATAAAGGATTACGGGTTATTTTTGATATCGCTCTAAATCATTCATCCATGGATCATCCATGGTTTCAGGAATCGAGAAAAAGCGAAGATAATCCTTACCGCGATTATTATATTTGGAATAAAGACACTGAAAAATACAAAGAAGCACGACTTTTATTTAAAGGAATGTGCCCAAGCAATTGGGAAAAAGACGGTGACAGCTATTTCTTTCATCGTTTTTTTGAATTTCAACCCGATTTAAATTATAAAAATCCCAAGGTTTTGTTATCTATGTCGGAAAATTTGCTCTTTTGGTTAGAGCAAGGAGTTGATGGTTTTAGGGCAGATGCTATTCCATATATTTGGAAAGAAGATGGTACTTCTTGCGAAAATCTTCCGAAAACACATACTGTGGTTAAATTTTTTAGAGCCGTTTTGGATTACGTAAAACCGGGGACTTTAATGCTTGCAGAAGCCTGCCAAAAACCTTTTGATGTGGTAGAATACATCAAAACCGGCGACGAATGTCATGCCGCCTATCATTTCCCCGTTATGCCTCAAATGTTTAAAGCTATTGCAAAAGAAAGTGCCGAACCCGTTTTAAACGTATTGAGTCCAAAAGTTACACCCTATATTCCTGATGAAGCACAATGGTTTACGTTTTTGCGTTGTCACGATGAATTAAGTCTGGAGCTTGTTTATGTAAACGAAGAAGATCGGGCCTATATTCACGAAAATTATTGTCACCAACCGGAATGGGATTTTAGACTTGGAGAAGGAATTTCTGCTCGTTTATCCGAACTTTTCAAATTTGATATTGAAAAAATAAGTCTCGCTTATTCCTTAATGCTCAGTTTGCCCGGCACACCGGTTATTTATTATGGCGATGAATTCGGGAAAGCCAATGACGATGCCTATTACCACGAAATGATTAAAATGACCGGTAAAAATGATACTCGTTTTTTTGTTCGAGGAAAAATAGACTGGAAAGAAGTGGAAACCCAATTGGCCGATGAAAACTCGTTTAATGCGCAGGTATTTAAACGATTAAAGAATCTGATTAACACACGCAAAAAATTCGCTGCTTTTGGAAGAGGAAGCATCGAATGGATTAACAACAGCAACGAAAGTATTTTGGCTTTCAAAAGGAAATACCAAAATGAGGAGCTGTTAATCCTGCATAATTTAGGAAAAGAAGAAGTTAGTATCGATATTACTACTGCAGCAACAGAAGATCTTCTTGGACAAAAAATCAGCTCAAAAAACAATAAATTAATAATACCCAAAGGCAGCTATTATTGGATAAATTGTGCTGTTTAAAATAATTTTAAGCTAAATAACCCTACAATGTCAAAAATTAATTTTAAGGCCGTTATTTTCGATTTAGATGGTGTAATAACCAAAACGGCTTTGGTGCATGCGGCGGCATGGAAAAAAATGTTCGATGATTATTTATTGTCGCGCGAGGAGCGTTTTAACGAAAAGTTTATCGCGTTTACACACACCAATGATTATTTACCGTTTGTCGACGGAAAACCTCGATACAAAGGCGTTACAGATTTTTTAACCTCACGGAATATCAGCTTGCCCTACGGCGATCCAAGCGATGCACCTGAAACAGAAACCGTTTGTGGTTTAGGCAATAAGAAAAATGACGCTTTTAATGAAGTTTTGGATAAAGAGGGTGTAGAAGTTTACCAGAGTACCGTCGATTTTATGCGTTTTTTAAAAGAAAACGGAATTGGAGTTGGGGTTGCATCATCAAGTAAAAATTGCCGAAAAGTCTTAGAAAAAGCAGGTTTAATGCCGCTTGTTGATACAGTTGTTGACGGAACAGATTCTGTACGATTAAATTTAAAAGGAAAACCCGAAGCGGATATATTCACTACAGCAGCTGATAATTTAGGCGTTGCCTATCACGAAAGTATCGTGTTTGAAGATGCAGTATCGGGCGTTCAGGCCGGAAAAGCCGGAAATTTCGGTTTAGTTCTGGGTCTTGCTCGAGAAGATAATATACAAGAATTAAAAGCCGCCGGCGCTGATATTGTGGTTGAAGATTTTGATGATCTTAAAATAGAAGGACTTTTGGATTGGTTCAATAATGGCTTAGAAAAAGAGGCCTGGTCCATTGCCTATCACGATTATGATATTAGTAAAGAAAAAAGTCGCGAATCCTTGTTAACGGTCGGTAACGGTTATTTTGGTACACGAGGCGCTATGGAAGAAATTGACGCTGATGAAAAACACTATCCAGGAACCTATATTGCAGGCCTTTACAATCGTTTAAAATCACCTGTTGGCGACCGACTTATTGAGAATGAGGATTTTGTAAATACACCAAACTGGACTAGCATTCGGTTTAAAATAGATAATGGTGATTGGTGGGCGTATAAAACAGCTAAGTTTTCGCAATACACAAAAAAACTCTGCCTAAAAACGGGTGTTTTTTCGAAAGAATTTATTGTTGATTTAGCTGATGGAAAAAAAATTAAGATTGCATCGGCACGATTTGCCAGTATGGATAACCCACATTTGGCCGTTTTAAAATACACAGTCACTCCACTTAATTTTAGTGGTAAAATTACTTTTCAGAGCGGAATAGATGGTGCAATCGAAAATCGTGGAGTAAACCGATACAATTCTTTAAATCAAAAACACCTGCAGCCTGTAAGTCAAAGTGCTAAAGATAATTTTGTTCAGGTTATTACGCAAACGGTTCAATCTAAAATAGAAATTGCCGTAAGTCAGAAACTATCGCTTGCAATAAACGGTGAGTCGACGTCAACAAATTCAACACCAATACTTAAAGATGGACAAGCATTTGCTGAATTTAGTGTATTGGTAAAAGAAAACGAATGTGTTTCGCACGAAAAAATAACGAGTATCTACACTTCAAAAGACTTAGGCATAGTCAATTGTATAACATCTTCAGAAAATGATCTCACCCAAAGCGAATCTTTTGATCAAATGTTTACAGCGCATAAAAAAGCCTGGGACAAACTTTGGGATACTTACGACATTCAAATTGATGGCGATCGTTTAAGTCAGAAACTGATTCGCTTGCACACCTATCATATGCTTGCATCTGCTTCGCCACATAATGTAAATATCGACGCAAGTGTAACTGCAAGGGGACTTCATGGCGAAGCCTATCGAGGTCATATTTTTTGGGATGAACTCTTTATTTTGCCTTTTTATACCTTACGATCGCCTGAAATTTCGAAAAGCTTGCTAATGTATAGATACCGAAGATTAGCCGAAGCCAAGAAATATGCAAAAGAATATGGTTATAAAGGCGCTATGTTTCCTTGGCAAAGCGGAAGCGATGGTAGAGAAGAAACACAAATCGTTCATTTGAATCCCCTTACCGGAGAATGGGGCGATGATTACAGTTCTCTACAACGCCACGTATCATTAGCTATTGCTTATGATATTTGGGAATATTACAACAGTACAAACGACACCTCATTTATGGAAGAAGCCGGAACAGAAATGTTCCTGGAAATTTGTCGTTTTTGGGTTTCAAAAGCAAAAAAAGATGAACGTACCGGTCGTTATAGTATTGATCAGGTTATGGGGCCTGATGAGTTTCACGAGCACGCAAAAAATAGTCCTAACGGTGGCCTAAAAGACAATGCCTATACGAATATAATGGTATCGTGGATATTAGAAAAAAGCAAATCTATTTTATCTGGAATAAGTTGTTCGATTGAGGAGGATATTTTAATAAAACTTGGAATTAAACACGAAGAATTGCTTCTTTGGGAAACTATTTCTAAAAAGCTGAACCTCCTTATCTCAGAAGATGGAATTATTGCGCAGTTTGATGGCTATTTCGAGCTTAAAGAATTGGATTGGGATGCATATCGCGAGAAGTACAAAAATATTTACCGCATGGATCGTATTTTAAAAGCAGAGGGAAAATCAGCAGATGATTACAAATTAGCTAAGCAGGCAGACACACTTATGACCTTCTACAATCTTCCTGAAGATGAGGTAAATACGATTTTAAAAAGACTGAATTATGAATTGCCAAGTGATTATTTAAGTAAAAATTTGCACTATTATTTAAATCGGACTTCCCATGGATCTTCATTAAGTCGTGTAGTACACGGTCAACTTGCTCAGTTAATCCACGATGAAGCTTTAAGCTGGGAACTCTATAAAGAAGCACTAGGTAGCGATTTTGTTGATATTCAAGGAGGAACAACTGGTGAAGGAGTACACACGGGAGTAATGGCAAGTACAGTGATGTTAGCTATTAGCACTTATGCCGGTGTAAATTTGCATGGCGAAATGCTTGAAATTGATCCCCGACTTCCAAAACATTGGACTAAGATAGCTTTTAAAATTACATTTAAAGGCGTTCACTATCAATTTACGATTACACCTGATTCGATTGATATTCAAACAGATAAAAAGGTTAAAGTTAAGATAAAAGGAAAAGAAAGAGTCGTGGAGGTATAGTAGTTATTCTGATTTATTTAGAATAAAGGCCACCAAGACACCAATGCACCAAAACGCACGAAATATCAATATTAAATTTTATTTTTAGTGAAATTTTGTGTTTTTGTGAGTTCGTGGCAAATGTTTCCTTTAAACGTAAAAAATTCCTTTTGGAGAAAGGTAACATATAAATAAGTGTAATTTTAAAATTAAAATATAGTAAAGCATATGTTAGGCGACGTTTTATTAATCACAGAAAAGCATTTATTAGCAGCTGATGGAATTATCAAAGAAATTCTAGCAAATAAGAAAGATAAGTATATCATTGGAATTTCAGGCGAAAGCGGAAGCGGTAAATCAGAATTGGCGCACGCGGTAGCAAAAGGTTTAAGAAAGCATGGAATTTTTGCAAAACCTTTACATATCGATAATTACTATCGCGTTCTTCCTCTCGAGCGCACGCAATGGCGCACCGAAAACGGAATTGAAAAAGTGGTAGGTTATGATGAGTACGATTGGGATACCATTTACCGGAATATCAATGAATTCAAGCAAGGATTGCCATCTACCGGACCTTGTGTTGATTTGGTTACGGAGCAAGTCGATCAACTAACAACTGATTATAAAAATATAGACATGCTAATTATCGATGGTTTATATGCCATCAAAACGGAAGGTGTCGATCTTTCTGTCTTTATTGAGCTCACCTATCACGAAACCAAAAAAGCGCAAGTTGTGCGGGGAAAAGAACCTCAAAACGAATACAGGGCCCGCGTTTTAGAACAAGAACATAAGATGGTTCAATCGCTTCGTTCAAAAGCCGATTTATTGATAAATATGGAATATCAGCTGGTAAAAGCATAAACAATCTTGTCGAAATTTGCACTATACCAAGTTCTTGTCCGAAGTTTTGGAAATAAAATAACAAATCCAAAACCAAATGGAACACTTGTGGAAAATGGTTGTGGCAAATTCAACGATTTTACCAGCGAAGCATTATACCAAATAAAAAATCTTGGAGTAACCCATATTTGGTATACGGGAATTCTTCGCCATGCCACAAGTACATCCTATCCGGGAATTCCGAATACTAATCCAAGTATTGTAAAAGGAAAAGCCGGATCGCCTTATGCCATAAGCGATTATTATGATGTTCATCCGGATTTAGCTGAAAAGGTTACAGAGCGAATGCTTGAATTTGAGCAATTGCTTGAGCGAACACATAAAACGGGTTTAAAAGTTTTGATCGATTTTGTTCCAAATCACCTTAGCAGAGCATACAAGAGTATAATGAAACCTGGTGATATTGAAGATTTTGGCGAAAAAGATCAAACCGACTTGAATTTCCATCCGCAGAATAATTTTTATTATTTGCCACAGGAATCTTTACATCTTCCCTTTCTCACCGACTATATCGAAACACCTGCAAAAGTAAGTGGTAATGATGTTTTTAATGCATATCCGCAAATCCACGATTGGTATGAAACCATAAAATTAAATTATGGTATTGATTATCAAAATGGAAAATCAAAACATTTTTATCCTATTCCAAAAACCTGGAAAATGATGCGAGATGTTCTGTATTACTGGGCTAAGAAAGGCATTGATGGATTTAGATGTGATATGGCAGAAATGGTTCCTGTTGAATTTTGGGCCTGGGTTATTCCTGAAATAAAGAAATCGAATCCTGATCTTATTTTTATTGCAGAAATTTACAATCAGGATGCCTACCAAGACTACTTAAATACAGGCCAATTTGATTATTTATACGATAAAGTAGGTTTATACGACAGTGTCCGATCGCTTATTGAAGAAAATCAAGCCGCAGAAAAAATAAGTTCGGTTTGGCAATCGATGGATGGATACAACCATAAAATGTTGCGCTTTCTAGAAAACCACGATGAACAAAGAATTGGCAGCCTTTTTTTTGCTGGAAATCCTTTAAAGGCTTTGCCTGGATTTTTTCTGTCGGCTACGATACATCAAAATCCGTTTCTCCTTTATTTTGGACAAGAATTTGGCGAAAAAGCGGAAGGAGAAAGCGGTTTTAGCGGTGATGATGGAAGAACCAGTCTCTTTGATTATTGGCCGGTTCCAAGCATTCAAGCCTGGCTGTATAAAGCCAAATATAACCTGAAAAAACTCTCTGCTGAATCACAAGTTTTATATACACATCATCAAAAAATCATAAAATTCAGTTTGCAAGAAAAAGCCATTTCAGAAGGCGAATTTTACGATTTAATGTGGGCAAATAAAAACAATCCTGAATTTAATCAAAAAGCGATTTTTACTTATTTAAGAACTTGGCAAAAAGAGCATTTTCTTTGCATTTGTAATTTTTCATCTGAAAAGCAATCTGTAAAAATAAAAATCCCCACACATGCCTTTGAGTTCTGTTCAATTAAAAATGCAAACCTGTTAAATTTCGAATTTAAATCTTATTTTGATACTAATCAGCTAAATTACAATGGCTTAGACATAATTACAAAAGGAATATTCATAGAATTACCTTCTTTTTCTTACATGGCCTATAAGTTCTAAAGATTTATCGTTACATTAGAATCGAATTTTTTCGGTATAAATAATTACTCCATGTCCAAATCTGAAAACACAAAATTAGCTATCGTAGAACAAGATTCCTGGTTAGAACCTGTTCAGCAAGAAATCTTTGAGCGCTACCAACGCTTTGTTTATCGGGAGCAAAACCTAATCGATCAAGCAGGGAGTTTAGAAAACTTTGCCTCTGCTTATACTTATTTTGGTATTCATTTTGATAATAGGGAGAATGCTTGGATCTATCGCGAATGGGCACCTGCAGCAAAAGGATTATTCTTAATCGGCGATTTTAATAATTGGGAATATTTTACGCATCCTTTAAAAAATATTGGAAACGGAATTTGGGAAGTGAAGCTTCCTTACGAAAAGTATAAAACTACATTTTGTCATCAATCAAAAATAAAGGTTGTTGTACAAACCCCAGAAGGAACCAGTGCCCGAATACCGGTGTATATGACTCGTGTAATTCAGGACGAAAAAAGCAAAGATTTTGCAGGTCAATTATGGATTCCGAAGAAAGCATACGCCTGGAAAAACACTTCTTTTTCATTTCAGGATAAGCGCAATTTGTTTATTTATGAGTGCCATATTGGTATGGCGCAAGAAAAAGAAGGCGTTGGAACATTTAAAGAATTTACAGAAAAGATTCTTCCCCAAATCAAAAAAAAAGGATATAATGCTATCCAGATTATGGCTTTGGCCGAACACCCTTATTATGGCTCTTTCGGCTACCACGTAAGCAATTTCTTTGCACCGTCTTCTCGTTTTGGAACACCCGAAGAATTAAAAGAATTGATAGATAAATCGCACGAAATGGGCATCGCTGTAATAATGGATATTGTTCATTCTCACACGGTTAAAAATACAAACGAAGGATTAAATAATTTTGATGGAAGTGGAAACCAGTATCTGCACGAAGGTGAAAGAGGAAATCATCCGGCTTGGGATTCTAAGCTTTTTGATTATGGAAAGACCGAAGTACTTCAGTTTTTACTTTCAAACGTAGCCTATTGGATGAAAGAATTTAGGATCGATGGCTTTCGTTTTGATGGTGTTACCTCTATGCTTTATTTTCATCACGGAATAGGTGTTGAGTTTGGCGACCGAGATGCTTTTTTTAGTAAAGGTGTTGAATTTGATGCCATAATTTACCTCCAACTTGCCAATAAATTGATCGAAAATATAAACCCAAATGCACTAAGTATAGCTGAAGATGTAAGCGGAATGCCCGGTTTATGCAATAAAATTGAAGATGGAGGTATTGGTTTCGATTATCGTTTAGGGATGGGAATTCCGGATTATTGGATTAAACTCTTAAAAGAAAAGAAAGACGAGGATTGGAATTTGTGGGAACTATGGGACCAAATGACTAATCGAAATTGGAGTAGCAAAACAATTGCTTATACAGAATCGCATGACCAAGCTTTAGTTGGCGATAAAACATTGGCATTCAGACTTATGGATAAAGAGATGTATTTCTCGATGAGTAAAAATACGGACAGTCTGATAATTGACAGAGGAATAGCACTACTTAAATTGATTCGTATGTTTACCATTAGTTTAGGTGGCGAGGCTTATTTAAACTTTATGGGAAATGAATTTGGACATCCTGAATGGATTGATTTTCCAAGAGAAGGAAATAATTGGAGCTATAAACATGCCCAGCGCTTGTGGAGTTTAAGTACGAGAGAAGACCTAAAATATAAATATTTAGGCGATTTTGATCAAGCGATGCTGAAATTTATATCCGCTAACAAAATCCTTAATGCGTTTCCGCCACAGCAATTATGGGTAGATGATTGGCACAAGATTATTGTTTTCGAGCGCAATAGTCTACTATTTATTTTTAATTTCCATGCCACACTAAGTCCGGTAAATTATGCAATACCTGTTTTGCAAAAAGGGAAATACAAACTCCTATTCGACTCAGACCGGAAAGAATTCGGAGGATTTGCGCGAATAGAATCTCAGACGGAATTTTTCGCAAAAAATGAAGATGAGAAAATTATAGTACGCTATTATTCACCAAATAGAAGTATTCAGGTATTAAAGCGAATAGTTTAAAATCGAGAAAGCGGAATTTTAATAATAACGTGAGTTCCGACAGCATGGCCATGTGTATCTTTTAAATCGATTATCTTGTATGATATTTCTTCTTTAGCGTATTTATTTATTGCCTTAATTCTATCATTAATTATTTGTGTGGCGAGTGAATTAGGAACGTAAACATTATCTTTATTGAGGCTCAACGCTGCAGCTCTTCCTATGCCATTATCCAACAATTCAAAAAATAAAAATTTCCCTTCCTGTATGAATTTCAAATCTATTTCACCCATAACATCGAGGTGTTGTATGCCATGCTCAATGGCATTCTCGATAAATGGTTGAGCAAGCATAGGTGGAATTTTAACACGTTCAACTTCAATTTCCGGGTCAACATAAAAGTCATAATTAAAATTATCGGCAAAACGCATTTTTTGAATATCGAGGTAATACGTTAAAATATCGATTTCATTTTTAAGCGAAATATAATCAAGGCGTGAGCTTTCAAGAATCAGCCGTATTAAACGTGCAAAACTGTTCAGGTATTTTGATGCTGAATCTACATTATTACTAAGTATAAAACTTTGAATTGAGGTTAAAGAGTTGAAAATGAAATGCGGATTCATTTGAGAGCGGAATACACGTTGCTTTAATTTATCGATTTCTTCCTCTGCAATTCTTTTTTCGGTAATATCCTGAACAAATTCAGAGATATAATCTACTTCACCGCCCGCATTGATATTGGGATACATGGAAACCAAATAATTATAATTGGCTTCCATTTCTGTTTCGATAAGAGGCATTTTTGTTAAAACTACCTTATTGAACATTGCCCTTCTTCTTTCGAGCAATAATTGGGGAATAGAATCAAAATAATTTGAACCGATTAGCTGATCAATTTCGGTAGCCAAGCGGTTGGCAGCCGTTAAATTCGATGCTTTTATCCTCCCATCAACTTGAATAAAAAGAATAGATTCTGTTACGGAATTGATTAATGTTTGTAATTCTCTTTTTTGCTCTTGCTCCTTTTTAATATTTATAACTTCCTGTGTAACATCTATTAAGCTAACTAAAATCGAATGCTCCTCTTGAGAAAAATATAAGGGTGCAAAACTAATATTTAACCAATGCAAGTTTTTCCTACTAATGGTTTGCACTTTAAAACCATCGTTTTTTTGCGGTTTTTCAAAGGCCTTATAAATATACTTTTGAACTTTCTTTTTATAACTACCTGAGAAAAGCTCGGTAAATGCTATGTTAGAATGATGATCACCGATATTTTTTTGACCCAATAATTCTTTGCTTTTCCTATTTCCATATTGGATAATTCCATTTTTGTCAAGAATCAATATTCCGGTTACACTATATTCAAAAACAGACTGAAATTTTTTCCTTTCTTTATCGCTAATCGACAATTTCTTTTCGATAGAACTTGTTTTCTTTTCCAAGCGCAGGTAAGAAAAATATTTCTTTTTGTATAAAAAGATTAAATATAATCCACCCGAAACTAAGAGAATGGTAATCAATATAAAAATAACTAATCGTGTAGCCGCTTTACGTTCTTCCAATTCTTTTTCCAGAAGAATATTTTTTTGTTGAATTTTATAGCTCGAATTAAGTTTTGCAAGCACTGATTTATGCCTTTCATCGGTTACTTCCCTGCTAAGTTTTAATTCTTCTAAAGCGAATAAATAGGCATTTTTATAATCTTTTATATATTCAAAATATTTTACTTTTCCCTGATAATACACCATTATCATCCTCGAATCTTTGCTTTTAAAAACAGCTTCTTTTGCTTTTTC
>JAFGHU010000238.1 GCA_016929955.1 Bacteroidales bacterium
AAAAAATGGGAAGCCAAAATAAAAAAAACACAATGAGGCGCTTTTTGTTTTAAAATTTGATAAAATTTACCGAAATATTCCGCGAAACCGTTAACTAATTAACGAATAATCACTAAATTTGCTACCAATTAAATCATTTGTAATATAGACTTTTAGTAATTTGATAATTTGCAGTAAATGAAAAAAATAGCTTCAAATTATTTTCAATACAATTTATAAAACATAAACTTAAAAAGATGAAAAAACATAATTTTTTTGCAGGTCCATCCATCCTTCCTCAATTTACAATAGATGAAACAATTAAAGGGATTCAAAACTTTGAAGGTACAGGTTTGTCAGTTTTAGAGATTTCTCATCGCAGTAAACAATTTGTTGCCGTTGTTGCAGAGGCTCAAAGTCTTTTTAAGGAATTACTCAATATCCCTGATAACTATAGCGTTTTATTCCTCGGCGGAGGTGCCAGCACTCAGTTTTTAATGGTTGCCTATAACCTATTAAATAACAAAGCAGCCTATCTTAATACCGGTGTTTGGGCGTCAAAAGCGATTAAAGAAGCTAAGTTTTTTGGAGAAGTTGTTGAAGTAGCTTCTTCAAAAGAGGCCACTTTCAATTATATTCCAAAAGGATTTTCTGTTCCTGAAGATGCTGACTATTTTCATGTGACAACAAATAATACGATTTACGGAACCGAAATTTTTGAGGATTTCGACTGTAAAGTGCCTCTGGTTGCTGATATGTCGTCCAATATTTTTAGTCGCCCTATCGATGTTTCTAAATATGCCTTGATTTATGGTGGTGCTCAAAAAAATCTAGCACCGGCAGGTGTAACTTTTGTCATTATCCGAAATGATATTTTAGGTAAAGTAGATAGAGCAATTCCTACAATATTAAACTACCAAACACATATTGATGGCGATTCCATGTTTAATACTCCACCTGTATTGCCTATCTATTCAGCTTTGCAAACTTTGCGTTGGTTAAAAGCCCAGGGCGGTTTAAAAGTGATGGAGCAAAAGAATATTGAAAAAGCAAATCTGCTCTATGCAGAAATTGATCGTAATAAATGTTTTCAGGCAACCATTAAAGATCCCGCCGATCGTTCAAGAATGAATATTTGTTTTGTTATGAACAAGGGTTACGAAGAGTTGGAAAAAGAATTCTTAGCTTTAGCCGATGCAAATGGAATGATGGGCTTAAAAGGTCACCGTTCTGTGGGTGGTTTCAGAGCATCAACATACAACGCCCTTCCTAAAGAAAGTGTTGTTGCTTTAGTTGCTTTAATGCAAGAGTTTGAAGCAAAACATTAAGTCGTAGTTTATTAACAAAAAAAATTAATCATGACAAAAGTATTAGTAGCTACCGAAAAACCCTTTGCTCCCGAAGCGGTTAGTCAAATAAAACAAATTATCGAAGATGCAGGCTTTGAATTTGCCGCTCTCGAAAAATATACGGATAAAGCCGAATTATTAGCTGCTGTTAAAGATGTTGATGCGCTTATTATTCGTAGTGATAAAGCCACTAAAGAAGTAATTGAAGCGGCCCCAAATTTGAAAATAATTGTGCGTGCCGGTGCAGGTTACGACAATATTGATTTAGCTGCCGCAACAGCAAATAATGTGGTCGCGATGAATACTCCGGGACAAAATTCCAACGCCGTTGCCGAATTGGTTCTAGGTATGATGGTTTTTCAGGCGCGAAATCAATTTAACGGAAAATCAGGTACGGAATTAAGAGGAAAAAAATTAGGAATCCATGCCTATGGCAATGTCGGGCGCTATGTGGCGGCTATTGCCAAAGGATTTGGAATGGAAGTTTGCGCTTTCGATCCTTTTGTAAAAGACGAGCTTATTGAAGCTGACGGAGTAAAAGTTTTTCATAGCGCAGAAGACATGTACAGCTACTGTCAATACATCAGTTTGCATATTCCGGCGAATGAAAAAACCAAGAAATCGATCAATTTCGACTTGCTAAATAGAATGCCTTTTGGCGCCACTTTGGTCAATACAGCACGCAAAGAAGTTATTGATGAAAATAATTTATTAAAAATGTTTGCAGAGCGCTCTGATTTTATGTATCTTAGTGACCTAGAACCGGACTGTAAGGAAGATATAGTTGAAAATTACGAAGGACGCTTTTTCTTTACACCTAAGAAGTCGGGAGCGCAAACAGCTGAAGCTAATATAAATGCTGGGGTTGCAGCTGCTCACCAAATAGTAGGATTTATCAAGGATGGGAACTCGAAGTACAAAGTAAATTAACTAACTAAACGACAGAAAAACGACAGTTGACTTCGTAATTAAACATATCGTCTCCACCATCTAAATAAATAGTACTATGGAAAACACTAATTATTCTCCGTCTTTTTTTCGTTTCGAGGATTTACGCGTTTATCAAAAAGCGTTAGATTATTATATTTGGGTTATTGAAAATACAGCAGGATTTCCTAATTCTGATACTAATCTTCTGGTTAAATCTTTTGTCGAAACGGCGATGAATATCTCAGCAAAAATTGCAGAGGGATCTTCGAAAAACAAAACACAATTTGTTTTCCATTTAAAAGAATCAAAGACGTGCATAAGGCAGTGTGTTATGTTTACATCCGTTGCGATGAAACTCAATTATTTTAACGAAGAACAAGAAGATATTAGTCGAAATTATTTAATGGAACTAACAAAAATGCTGGGAGCTTTAATCGGATCTATTCAAAGAGATCATAATGCACCATCTCATTCATCCGGACGCTCTTATATTGATGATGATGACGAAATTGATGAACACAACAGTTATTAATCTAAAGAACTTTAACTCAAAACTTTAAACCAAATTATGGCTATATTAAAACCATTTAAAGGCTATCGCCCTAAGCAAGATATTGCACAAAAATTAGCGGCTTTACCCTATGATGTAATGAATTCAGAAGAAGCCGCAGCGATGGCTAATAATAACCCCTATTCGCTATTACATATTACGCGCTCAGAAATTGATTGTCCCAACGGGATTGATGTCCACGCACAAGAAGTTTACGATAAAGCGGTTGAAAATTATGCTAAATTTAAAACAGAAGGTTGGCTTGTACAAGATGAAAAACCCAAGTTTTATATCTATGCGCAAACAATGGACGGCCGAACACAATATGGTATTGTTGGTGCCGCTGCTGTGGATGATTATTTAAATGGAATTATTAAAAAACACGAGCTCACGCGTCCGGATAAAGAAGAAGATCGCATGATTCATGTGCGCATTAATAATGCCAATATAGAACCAGTATTTTTTACTTATCCTGCTGTTGCAGAGATTGATGCAATTGTTGATAAGGTAGTAAAAAATGAAAAAGCAACCTACGATTTTGTTGCCGAAGATGGTTTTGGCCATCATTTTTGGGTGATCAATGATGATGCGGTCAACACTGAGCTTGAACAACTTTTTAGCGATAAAGTGCCTTTTACTTATGTTGCTGATGGCCATCATCGTACGGCTGCGGCAGCATTGGTGGGTGCAGAAAAACGGAAAGCAAATCCAAATTTTACAGGCGATGAAGAATTTAATTATTTCTTAGCCGTTCATTTCCCTGATAATCAATTAAAAATTATCGATTACAATCGCGTTGTTAAAGACTTAAATGGATTGTCGAATGATGAATTTTTGGAAAAATTAGCGCTTGATTTTGATGTAGAACTGAAGGGCTCAGAAATTTATAAACCGGCAAAACTTCACGAATTTTCGATGTATCTCGATGGTAAATGGTACAGCCTGAATGCTAAAAATGGCACTTACGATGATAATGATCCTATTGGTGTTTTGGATGTAACTATACTTTCTAATCAGATATTAGGAAAACATTTGGATATAAAAGATCTAAGAACATCCAAACGCATCGATTTTGTTGGAGGAATTAGAGGCTTGGGCGCTTTAAAAGATAGGGTTGATAGTGGAGAATGGAAAGTAGCATTTGCACTTTATGCCGTTTCAATGCAACAACTTATCGATATTGCTGATTCCGGAAATATTATGCCTCCAAAAACAACGTGGTTCGAACCTAAATTAAGAAGCGGCCTTGTTATTCACGAATTGATATAGATCTTTGCGATGATCAAGATTAAAAAACCGGCTTAGTCCGGTTTTTTTTATGTTTTATTTTGAATCTATTTTTAAGAAATCTAGCAAATTGCCTGTATATTTGCCGAAATGAATGACTTTGAAATCTAATAAATTAAGCGTTATGAAACTCATTTCTTATTTCAAAACCGGTGTGGTAATTTTATTTATAAGCCTTCTTTCCTCGAGCTGTGGGCGGGGTCCTGTTTATAAATCTGTGGCCGAAGATAAAATGAAAAACGAAATTCAATACATTGGTTTTGATTCGCAAAGTGCCATTCGTTATGCCATTTCAAATGATAAAGAGTTTTTATATATTCGTTTAGAGGCATTGAGCCGCCCATCGGTTTTAAAAATTATCCAATCGGGTTTTTATATTTATATTGATACTTTGGGGAAGAAAAGTAAATCGACTTACTTGAATTTTCCGATGGGACAAACGGATCAATTGTTTCAAGCCAAGCTATTTGAAGAGAATAAAAAGGAACATGCCGCTATCTCAGGAAAAATTGCATTAGAATCGCAAATAAATGATGTAGCGCAGGTTGCAGAATTTGTTAGTAACGAGCAAAAAGAAAGTGTAGTAAGTGATATTGATAAAGGCTTTGCTTTTACTATTAAATCGGGCGAATACGGAAGTTTGAGCTATTATGCCGCTATCCGTTTGGATAAAATTAAAAAAGGAGGCTATTCCAATATCGACAATTTGAATATTGGAATTGTTTCCGGCGCTTTTAAAAGGCCATCGATTCCCGGCGGTGGCAATGGAGGAGGCCGATCGAGCAGATATAGTGGAATGAACAGAGTTCCCCAGGCCCAACAGCCTGCAAATTACGATCCTCAAAAAATGCGTGATATGTACTTAATGAGCCAGCCCATCACTTTTTGGATTAATGTAGCCCTTAACAAGCAATAAAGATTTGCTTGCCTTTTTATGATCTATCGTATCTTACTTTTCTTTGGACTATTCAGCTGCCAGTTGTTGTATGGTCAACAAAATAATTATACCATTAGTGGAACTATCCGCGATGCCAAAACGGGAGAAGATTTGCCCGGAGCCAGTCTTAGCCTGATCAATGACAGAGCAATTGGTGCTTCAGCAAATGCCTATGGTTTTTATTCGCTTAATTTAGTGGAAGGCAACTATCAAATTCAATATTCTTATATCGGATATCAAGCACAAAATCGTAAAATTAAACTCGCATCCGATCAGGTGATCAATATCGAGCTTGAGCCTGCTTATGCTGTGTTGGATGAAATTGAAATAACAACCGAGCGCGAAGATAAAAATGTGCGTGCCAACGAAATGACCGTAGCAAGTGTAAACATTAAGGATATTGAGCGTATTCCGGTTTTATTTGGCGAAAAAGATATTTTTAAAACCCTACAACTTATGCCCGGCGTAAAACCGGCAGGAGAGGGGAGTTCGGGTTTTTATGTAAGAGGAGGAAGCAGCGATCAAAATCTAATTTTGCTGGATGAAGCTCCTGTTTATAATGCCTCGCATATGATGGGCTTCTTTTCTATCTTTAATTCGGATGCTCTTCGCGATGTAAAATTGTACAAAGGGGGAATGGGATCTGAATTTGGCGGGCGATTATCTTCCGTATTGGACATAAAAATGAAAGATGGAAATGCCAAAAATTTAATTGTAAACGGCGGTATTGGACTTATTTCATCGCGATTAACCATCGAATCGCCAATAGTAAAAAACAAAGGATCGTTTATTGTATCTGCACGCAGAACTTACGCCGATTTATTTACGATTTTTTCTAAAGAAGAGGCCATAAAAGATGCTCAACTTTATTTTTATGATCTCAATGCGAAAGGGAATCTGAGAATAAGCGATAAAGATCGTGTTTTTATTTCGGCTTATTTTGGACGAGATAAATTTGCTTTTGACGAATTTTTTGGATTTAATTGGGGAAATGGCACAACAACTACGCGATGGAATCATATTTTTAATCCCAAGTTGTTCTCAAATACATCATTGATTTACAGTAAATATAGCTATCAGATTTTAGCCGGAGAAACCGAGGATAGAATAGAAATTGGCTCGCATATTATTGATTATAACCTAAAGCACGATTATCAATATTATCAAAACGATCACAGTAGCTGGAAATTTGGGTTGGATCTTATTCATCATACTATGAATCCCGGCGATTTAAATTCAGAGCAAAACGACTTATTTAATTCTTTAGAAGTTGAAAAACGCTACGCAGTTGAAGCTTCGTTTTATTTGTCTAACGAACGGAAAATAAATACGAATTTTATTATCAATTACGGATTGCGATTTTCTAATTTTATTCAACTTGGCCCGGGCAATGTTTATTCATTTAATAGTTATGGCGATATTGTTGATACTAAAGAATATAATAGTTGGGAAAAAGTGGTCGATTACCAAGGTTTAGAACCTCGATTAAACGGAACCTGGTTAATCAATTCAACATCTTCGGTTAAAGCCTTTTATTCGTATACAAAACAATATATGCACTTGCTGAGCAATTCGTCGAGCGAGTCGCCAACAGATATCTGGCTGCCGAGTAGCAACAATATAAAACCCTCGTCTTCCGGTCAGTTTGGAGTAGGTTATTATCGTAATTTCAAACAAAATACTTTCGAATTTTCCGTCGAAACTTATTATAAGGATATGCAGGATATCATCGATTATAAGATTGATGCGCAGGTAACATTAAATCCTTTGGTAGAAGGCGATTTGGTTTTCGGTGAGGGACGTGCTTACGGCCTTGAATTGTTCCTTAAAAAGCGAAAAGGAAAATTTACCGGATGGCTGGCTTATACTTTGTCGCGAACAGAACGGCGGTTTGAGGCCATTAATGAAAACAATTGGTATCCGGCCAAGCAAGACCGAACACACGATTTTTCCATTGTGGCTATGTTTCAATTGAGTCCCCGAGTGCAAATCTCAGCCAATTGGGTTTATTATACCGGCAATGCTGTAAGTTTTCCTGAGGGCAAATACGAAATAAATGGTCAGGATATTTTACTTTATTCAGCACGCAATGCCTATCGCATGCCCGATTATCATCGCTTGGATTTAAGTGTGAATTTAATGAATAAAGCATACAAGCGTATGCCCAATTTGGAAACAGGAGAATTTGAGCAGCGTAAAAGGCGCTTCCGTTCGAGCTGGAATTTTTCTATTTATAATGCGTATAACCGAGAAAATGCCTATGCCATATCTTTCGAGCCGGCGGAGTCGAATCCTGAGGTTTTGCAAGCTGTTCAACTTTCGCTTTTTAAACTGATTCCTTCTATAACTTATAATTTTAATTTCTGATGATACAGTGGATTCGACCTATAATTGTGCTCAGCTTTTTTCTGCTTTTTGTTTCTTGCGAAAAAATTATCCAGCTGGATTTAAATCAAAACGAAAGCGTTTTAGTGGTGGATGCAATGGTTAGCAATATTCCTAATCATACTGAAGTGCGATTATCAGAATCGAAGCCGCTGTTTTCTGCAGAGCCTTATGCCAAAATTAGTCATGCTAAAGTGCGAATTATTCAGGCAGATGGAACATCCGTAATTCTAGATGAACAAGCACCGGGTATTTATAAACGAGATCATTTTAAAGGCATCGAAAATTCGGAATATCAATTGCAGATCGATTGGGATGGACAGGTCATTTCGGCGAATTCCAATATGCCAAAAATGGTTCCTATCGATTCGCTGGAATTGGTTTTTTCTGATCGGAATTATAGAGGAAAAGAAGAACTGGATTATGCCTTAAAAGTTCATTTTACCGACGACATCGAAGTTCAAAATTTTTATCGTTTTGATGTCTTTAGAAACGATACACTACTCGAAGGATTTTCGGTGAGCAACGATTTGTATTATAATGGTTTAGAAACTTACCACTTTATTCGGGGATATGCATTAAAACCACTTGATAAAGTAAGCGTTCTGCTCTCTTGTATCGATGAGGCAAATTACAGTTACTTTCTGGTATTAAGCGAGAGTAATTCTCCTTTTAATATTGCGCCCGGAAATCCTATCTCAAATATTCAAGGTCAGGCCATAGGTTATTTTGGTGCCTTTGCGCAAGACAAAAAGGAGATTATAATCCCTGCCTATTCAGATCCCAATCCCTAATCAAATTTAAAAAGAAAAGTATTCATTAAGGTAATTAATTACTTAAATTTTTGAATATATCAGAAATCCTCTTAATTTTGGAAATCAAAATAAGAGATTTGAATACTTAATCGTATTATTTTCAATTATTTGCTAACTATCATTTATTTTAACACAAGATTTATGTCTGAAAAGAAAAAGGAGAGCAAGTCGAGGCGCGATTTTTTAAAAACAGGATCGTTAATTGGTTTGGGAGCTGTAACAGCCGGAGCTGCTGGCTATGCAGGATTTGCTTATCAGGATGGTAAAACTCACGAAAAACTTGCTTCTGTTGATGAACCATTGTCGGATATTGACCAAAAAATTAAGGTTTTAACAGAAAATGGAGAATTGGCTGAAGTGGATATTCGATCGCTTACTCCGGTTGAAAAAGACGAGTATCAGTCAGCTTTGCAAAAAAGAGGGCGTGAAGGTATTGCCGGCAAACATTGGACCATGGTTATCGATTTGTCTAAATGTAGAAATGCGCGTATGTGCATGGCGGCTTGTCAGAATGCACATCATTTGCGCGAAGAACAGCACCATATCAATGTACTGCGCATGCAAGACGACCGGAATTCAGCACCTTATTTTATGCCAAAACCATGTTTTCATTGCGATAATCCGCCTTGTACCAAAGTTTGTCCGGTTGATGCCACTTTCAAACGGCAAGATGGCATAGTATTAATCGATAATGAGCGCTGTATCGGTTGTCGTTTCTGTATTGCCGCTTGTCCTTATTCCGCAAGGGTTTTCAATTGGTTTGAGCCCAAAGAAGTGGAAGGCGACGATGACTTACTCTATGATATCGAACTAAATGTTCCGCAAAAGAAAGGAACCATTTCTAAATGTTTATTTAGTGCGGATCGTTTACGCGATGGCAAATTGCCTTACTGTGTTTCCGCTTGTCCTAATGGTACTTATTATTTTGGTGACTTGAACGAAGATTCGGTGACCAATGGTACCACAGGCGAAACCGTTCGTTTTAGCGAGCTTATACGCGACAATGCAGGATATACTTTATTGCCCGAGTTAGGTACTAAGCCTAATGTCTATTATTTGCCTGCAAAAAATCGTCTTTTCCCATTTCAATACGAAGGGAAAACAACTTTGGAAGATGAACACGTTTAATTAACTATTTGATTATTAAATCTTAAGATATGTCTAATTCTTTATCAAAAGAAGAAGCCAAAAGCAAAATCGATAAGTATGCATCAGATATTCTTAGACCTATGCAATCGCATGGTGGGTTGGAACTCTGGATTATACTTCTTGCCCTTGGCTTGGTAATGTATGTTTTTGCCTATTTTATTCAGCTACGCGACGGTTTGGGAGTTACCGCCATGCGCGACTATGTGAGCTGGGGTCTTTACATTTCTAATTTTGTCTTTTTTGTAGCCGTTAGTTTGGTGGGGATGTTAATCAGTGCCGTTTTGGGTTTGCTAAAACAAGACTGGGTTAAACCTTTAACCAGGGTTGCAGAAATTGTTGCATTAGGATTTGTAATGGTATCCGGTTTAGTTATTGTTAACGATATGGGTCGCCCCGATCGCTTGCTCAATGTTTTTATTTATGGAAGAATTCAATCGCCTATAGTTTGGGATATTACGGTAATTACAACCTATATAACCATTAGTTTATTGCTGTTTTATCTGCCGCTAATTCCTGATTTGGCTTTTGCAAAAAAGAGATTGAAAAATATGCCCACCTGGCAATATCATTTGTTTAATATTTTATCTCTGGGCTGGATGGGTACTCCGGAACAATATAAAATTCTACACAAAGGAATACGGATTTTGGCTGTATTAATTGTTCCGGTTGCTTTGGCAATCCATACGGTTACCTCCTGGTTATTTGCAGCAACTTTACGGCCGGGTTGGGATACGACAATTTTTGGTCCCTATTTTGTTGCCGGAGCTTTTGTTGCCGGAGCGGCCGCAGTTGTTATCTTAATGTATGTATTACGTGTTAATTATAAACTAAAAGACTATTTTACTGATTTTCATTTTAATAAAATGGGCCAGTTACTGGTTTTAGTTTCATTGCTCTATGCCTATTTTAATTTGAATGAATTCCTTGTTCCTGCCTATAAAATGAGAAGCGCCGAAGCTACTCATTTAAATATGCTTTTTACCGGAAAATATGCTGTCCTGTTTTGGGGAGTACAACTTTTCGGCATGGTTATTCCAATCATTATGATGATTTTTAAAAAATTCAGATCGCCCGGTTGGTTGACCTTAATTTCGGTATTTATTTTGGTGGGTGCCTGGTTAAAACGATTTCTTATCGTAATTCCAACTTTATTGCATCCCTATTTGCCCATTCAAAATGTTCCGGAAGAATTTCACATGTATTTTCCAACCTGGATTGAAGTATTTGTTACGTTAGGCTCCTTTGTGTTGGCTCTTGGTATAATAACCGCACTGCTCAAAGTGTTTCCCGTTATACCAATTTGGGAAATGGCTGAAGAAGATGGAATTACTGAAGAATACGAAAATAATGATTAGGAGGATATTTATGAAAAAGAAATGGTTTACTATATATTCCGGGCTTTTGCTTATCCTATTGTTTAGCACTAGCTCTGTTTTTGGGCAATCCGACTGGAAAGTAACTGATGCTCAGGCTAAAATTAAGAATCCTGTAGTTGCTGATGAAGCAAGTATTAAAGCAGGTGCCGCCCTTTTCCAAATCAATTGCAAATCTTGTCATGGCGATCCGGGTAAAGGAAATGGTTTACCCTTGGTTCCGAAACCTACCGATATGTCGAATGCCGATTTTTTAAGTAGGAATAGCGATGGGGCAATATTTACAAAAATAACGGAAGGGAGGGTTGCCATGCCCACATTTAAGGCTGTTTTAAATGAAACGCAGCGTTGGCAAATTGTTAATTATATCCGTTCTTTTGATGGCAATAAAAAAGTCGCTGCAGTTCCTGCGCCTGTTAAAGTTAAGAAAGGAGAGCAACTTAATGCGCCTTATCAAATTAGTTTAAACTATAGTGTGGAGGATAATAGTTTGCATGCTTTTGTTGAAGGAACAAATGCTCAAGGTGCTTTTGTGCCGGCTCCTGATGTGGAAGTGGGATTTTTTATAAAACGCTATTTTGGTAAACTTCCTTTTGGAGATAAAGGTGTTCTTACAGATGATAAAGGCATGGTGCAAGCCAAAATTCCGGCCGATATACCGGGTGGCGAAGAAGGAAAAGCGATAGCCTTAGTATCTTTAAGCGATAAAGATATTTTCGGTGATGTATCAGAAGAAACAGAAGTAAATGTGAAGCCTGTTGAAATAGTTAACTTGCTGGATAAGCGTTCTTTATGGACGGTTAGAGTGATGGCGCCCTGGTGGCTTATCATTACCTATTTTGGTATTTTAATTGGCGTTTGGGGCACTTTAGCTTATGTTGTTTTTCAGCTGTTTAAGCTTAAAAAGGCGGGCGCTTAATCAAATTATAGTGAGCTTATGACCGTATTGGTCATAAGCTCACTTCTTTTTAAAACGTGGCCGTATTCGTCCAGATGCCATGCAAATTACAACCTGCTTCAACTAAAACCAGATCCCCTTTGCTGAGCTTTACGAAATATTCCGCATAGCCTCGGATAGGTCCGTTTTCAAATTCTGTAAAAGCAACTAAATCTTCGTTTTTATAAATCTTTAAATAATCAATCCAATGATTTTCTTCTGTTGGATGCACTATTCCATTTGATCCCAGATGAATTTTCATCCGTGTAAAACCATTTCCATCTGCTTCCATAAAAGTGATTTCAGGCGTATGTTTTAACTCAAAATCTGTAGGATTATCAGGATCTGCAAAGCTCATTCTTTGTCGGTTGATAATCAGTTTTTTTACTTTTTCTTCTTGAGCATTTGCTATACCGGGCAAGAGTATGCCGCTGGTTCCGAGGGCAAGACTTGCTAACCCAATTTTTTTGAATGCGTTTCTTCTATTCATAATTAATAATGTTTTCTTTAAGTTTGGATTTGATAAATATACGAACAATTATTTTAGGAACAGGATCATATCCACTTGTTCCCCATGGGTGACAACGACTTATTCTATTCGCAGCTAAAGCACCTCCTCTCACGAGTCCAAATCGCTTTAAGGCTTGCAAACTGTATTCGGAGCACGTAGGAAAATGCCTACACGAGGCCGGCGTAATTGGAGAAATAACAAGCTGATAAAAATGAATAGGCAAGCTTGCTATTTGAACTACAATAGGTGTTTTCTCTTTGTCCACTTTTGGTTTTTAGTTTTAGTTGTTTTGCCAAATAAAACAATTTTATTGCATTTCTGTATCTCCTAAAATGCTATTGATATCTTCTTCGGTGGCACGTAATTTTTCCTTGCAAAATTGCAACAATACGGAGGCACGTTTTACTTTTGCCGATAAATCGTCAATATTAATTTCTTCATCTTCAATTTCTTGAATGATATTTTCTAGTTCTTCGTAGGCTAAACTATAGGTCAGTTTTTTGCTCATTTTTATCTATTTTTGTTATACTGCTTTCTAATTTTCCTTCACACAATTCCGTTTGTAACTGATCTCCGGCTTTTATTTGATCAATACTGCGTAATAGCTTTCCGTTTACGCGTGTAATGCTAAATCCTTTTTTTAATATTTTTTTCGGATCGCTCATTTGAATCAATTGCCTGATTTGTTCCAACCTGTCGGCGTTAGATTTAATTGTTTGTGAGTTGCCTTTAATCAGCGTATGCTCCTGTTTGCTTAGTTTTTCGTTTTGATTTTCCAGAAGTGTCTTACTCTTGCGAATTATCATCTGAAATTTAGTCTCCAACATGGCATCAGCCTGATGAAATTTAATATTTAAATCGTGCTTAAGAATAAATTTTATTTTATCTAAACGGTGATATGCTTTTCTTATTCTGATATTTACTGCTTTTTGGTATTGAAAATCTTTATGCGCTAATCGCTTATTATACGTATTCATTTTTTGTTGCGATAAATAACTCAGGTTTCGACTCAAATGACTCAAATTCAATTGCTGATCATCAACCAGCTCATAGGCAAACTGATTTAAAGCTTGCACCTTGTTTTCTATCGCTATTTCAAAATTTCGATTGTGCGAAACGATAGTTTCTGCAACAGCTGTAGGTGTTTTAAGTGCCGTATGCGCTACTTTATCGGCAACACTGGTATCTCTTTCGTGACCGATTCCTGTGAAAATTGGAAAACTGCTTTGCGCCAATCCCGCCGCTAGAGCATATTCGTCAAAACAGCCCAAATCTAAGGCCGATCCTCCACCACGAATCAATACCACCACGTCAAAAATAATCCTGCTTTCTTCTATTTTATTTAAGGCCTGGAGTATGCTTGCAGCTGCTGTTTCTCCTTGCATAGTGGCCTGAAACAATTCCATTTGAAAACGATACGCGTAGGCATTCTCGCTCAATTGTTTTTTAAAATCCTGATAACCTGCAGCAGTTTCGGAACTTATAATCGCAATACTTTGAAGAACAGGACTTAATACATGCTGTTTGTTAAAATCGATAAGACCGTCTTGTTCTAAAGCCAATAGCGTGGCTTGTTTCTGTCGCTCTATTTCTCCTAAAGAGTAATTCGGGTCTATATCCAGTACATTTAAACTAATTCCAAAAACGGTATGAAAATCGACAGTAACATTAACCAAAACCTTCATTCCTTTTTTTAATGTTTGATTTGTACTTGTTTCAAACTGAGATAAAATTCGGTTTTTTGTGTTGGCCCAAATATTGGCCTTGATTTTAGCCTGTAAAAAATCGTTTTCCTTTTCTGCGATTTCCATATAGAGATGCCCGTTTTTTGCTTCCGAAAGCGAAACAATTTCAGCAATGACCCAATAACTGCGGTCAAAGCTGGAGCGAACAACCATTTGGAGCTCGTCGAGTAAATCGGATAATCTGTAAATACTGTCTTCGATGGCTTTAGATTTTATACAAAAATAAGAATTTTAAGGCTTTAAATTGATCGTAAATAGTGTTAAGAAATTGTGATAAAAAATATTTCCGAAAACGTTTGCGGGATTCATGATTTTTTTCGTATTTTTGAGCCATATTAAATTTTTTGGTTAAATATGGTTTGTATAAAGGTGTGAATTAGCAAAATTCACACCTTTTGCATTTTTTGATTGAAAGGTATTCAATCAAAAAACATAAACATATAAAACATATCTATATAGAATCAATATAAATTGCGGATTTGATGGATTCTGCCAAAATTATTGCGTAATTTTGAAGCAGAATCTTTTTTCATAAAAGTATTATATAATGGTTTGTATGTTAAGGTGCACGGTAAAAGTGCACCTTTTTTTAAACCAACTGACGGGCTATCTTATCGCAAGCTTGGTTGATAAGTCTATAGGTGTCGTCAAAACCTGCTAAATCGCCATAATAAGGATCGGGAACGATTTTTTGCATTCCGGGGTAGAGTACATCCAAAAGGAGTTTTACTTTTTCTCTATCGCCTTGGTTTCGAGTGTTTTTGATGATATCCTTAAAATTTTCGGTGTCCATCACAAAAATGGCATCGAACTTATCAAAATCAGTGCGATCAAATTGTCGTCCTCTATGTTTACTGATATCAATATTGTATTTTCTCAATGTCTGAATTGCTCTTTTGTCGGGCGATTGCCCAATATGGTAGGCTGCTGTTCCACAAGAATCCACTTCAGCATTCAAACCGTATTCATTTATTTTTTGTCGCATAATTCCTTCTGCCATAGGAGAGCGACAAATATTTCCTAAGCAGACCATTAAAATTTGCATACTTAATTATTTAAAAATAGAGCGTGTATAAGGCGTTGTGTTTTGATTGGTGAAAAGCCCTTTTTGATACTTAAACAAACCGGTAATTGCTATCATAGCTGCATTGTCTGTAGTAAACTGAAAATCGGGGATATAGGTATTCCAACCGTATTTTTTTTCTCCCTTTTTTATGGCTTCTCTCAAGCCTGAATTGGCCGATACGCCACCTGCTATAGCAATTTCTTTAATACCTTCTTGTTTGGCTGCTTTCACCAATTTTTTCATCAAAATCTCTATAATCGTATATTGCATAGAGGCGGCCAAATCGGCTTTGTTTTCTTCGATAAAATGTTCGTTTAATTTTAATTGATCACGCAAAAAATAAAGAAAAGATGTTTTTATGCCGCTAAAACTATAATCCAAATCTTTAATCTGTGGCATTGGAAATTTAAACGCTTTTGGATTGCCTTGTTTTGCCAACTTATCTATTAAAGGGCCTCCCGGATAATTTAATCCCATAATTTTGGCCGTTTTGTCGAATGCTTCACCGGCAGCATCATCAATGGTTTCGCCTAATAAAGTCATTTTAAAATAATCGTCTACCTTAACAATCTGCGTGTGACCTCCAGATACGGTTAAACATAAAAATGGAAATTTAGGAACCGGTTTTCTTTGCTCTTTTAGCTGAACAAAATGAGCCAAAATATGCGCTTGCATGTGATCCACTTCAATCAAAGGAATATTTAATCCCATAGCAAAGGCTTTGGCAAAAGAGGTTCCAACCAAAAGTGATCCCATTAAGCCCGGACCTCGCGTAAAAGCAATGGCATTGAGTTGTTTTTTACTTATATTTGCGTCATGTAGGGCACGATGTATAACTGGAATAATGTTTTGCTGATGAGAACGAGAAGCGAGTTCTGGAACAACTCCACCAAACTTCATGTGAACATCTTGATTTGCAATAACATTAGCTAAAATAGTATCGTCTTGTAAAACTGCCGCTGAGGTATCGTCGCAAGAAGATTCTATACCTAAAATATACGTACTCATACACAAATAATTTTGGGCAAATTTAATCAATCTATTTTTGGTGTTGAGAAAAATTTTCAGATCGATAAGTATGGCAGTGGTAGTTTTTATTACCCTCCTTGTCGTTTTTACGGGAATATTACGTAATGATCACATTCAGACCTACTTAGCCAGAGCCTTAGCCATCCACCTATCAGAATACTTAGATGCCCGCGTAAAAATTGATCGCCTTAGTGTTTCCACTTTTTTTAGATTAAATGCAGAAGGCATAGAAATTAACGATTTGCAAAATAAACCCCTAATTCATTTAAAAAGCCTCTACCTCGCTACCAATATTTTTGAAGCCATTCAATCGAATTTGGATATAAACACGATCGCTATAGATAGTGCAGGTGTATATCTGCGTCAATATGCAGGAAAAGATCAACTCAATATTATTCGTTTGATCAATAAGTTGAATCCTCAAGACAGCCTCTCCCAAGATTCAATTCAAAAACCCAAATCTCCTTTTCGACTTAAAATCAGGCGATTGGATATCATAAATAGTCATTTTATTTATCAAATAGAAGATAATCTGGAAGCCACGCCACATGCTGTAAATTACTCAGATATTGATTTAAAGGCGTTGGATTTAAGCTTACGAAATATTTCTATTGTGGATGACAGTATCAATTTAACGATTCGTCATTTAGCCGGCAACGAAAAATCCGGTTTTAAGTTGAATCATTTCGAAGGCGATTTACTACTCTATAAATCCGGTATGGAATTCAAGTATGCGCTATTTGAAACGCCCAATTCAAACCTCGAGTTTAATTTAAATTTTCTGTATTCCAATTGGAGCGATTATAGCCGTTTTATTGATAAAATCAGATTAGACGGGGAGCTTATTGAAGGGGAGATGAATATGAATGACCTTGCCTATTTTGCTCCCGAATTAGCAGGGATGAATAATCCGTTTAAGTTTAAGGGAAGGATTAGTGGCCCCATCCGTAAGCTTAGAGTACGGAATATTTTGTTAACGCTTGGCGAAGAAACTGCTTTTAGTGGTGATATTCAAATGTCGGGACTGCCTAATATTTACGAAACATTCATCAATTTAGGCGTGCGCAATTTTACTACATCTGTTAGCGATATTCAGCACTTTATATTGCCTGGTGGCACGATGTTGAATGAGCTTCCTACTATCGCCACAAGCTTTGAGTCGGTAAACGTTAAAGGAAATTTTACGGGTTTCTACAATAACTTTGTGTCAAATGCAAATTTCACTTCAAAAATTGGCCAGTTAGTAACTGATATTCAGTTTAGTAATAATGTGGATCGCAATATTATTGAATACAGAGGCGATTTTCAAGCGCGTAAATTCGATTTGGGAAACTTTATACAGGAGCCTGAGCTTTTTGGTAAAGTCGATTTTAATTTAAACGTTAAAGGCGAAGGGTTTGATCTGGAGCATTTGTACGCCAATGTAGATGGGAAAATAAATTCTTTTCAGTTTAAAAACAATCAGTTAGACGATATTGCTATTAACGGATTGTTTCAGGAAAAACAATTTACGGGCGATATTTCTATGAAAGACGAGCTTATAAGTGCCGATTTTCAGGGTCATATTAATTTTGATGCTTTAGAGCCTGTTTTTGACTTTGACTTAAAATTAGATCAAACACATTTGGCACTTTTGGGGTTACTTCCTATCGATTCGTCGGCTGTGCTTTCTTCGAATATTAAGCTCAATTTTATTGGAAATACCCTGGATAATATACGCGGTGAAATCAGATTGGATAGTACTAGCTTAAGCTATATCGATGAAAATTATTGGATGCAAACCCTGCAAATAAGTACTTCGTCCAACCTGGATAATTACCGCTCAATCACGATGCATTCCGATTTTGTTGATGGTGACGTTACTGGTGAATTTCTTCTCAGTGAGATGAAGAATACAGGCGCTTTGTTTTTGCACAATTATCTGCCCAATATCGTAAGCGACAGTGCTATAGATACCACTTTACTTACCAAAAATGTGAAGTGGAATATTCAGTTTAAAGATTTGGAGCGCATAGTGCCTTTGTTTCAACAGCCACTCCAAATTGCCGAAAATGGATACTGGGCAGGTATTTTTGATTTTGAAAAAAATGTGCTCGACTCGCAATTAAACTTCCCGAAACTGGATTATCAGGGTGTAAAATTTGATAGTCTTAAGCTTAATATATACAATAAGAATAAGGCTTTTAATGCAGATTTATTGGTTAACTCGCTCATTTTTAAAGAACAGCAAGAGAATGATACTGTGCAGTTTAGTATTGATAATTTCCGATTTTCTTCACAAGCAAAAAGCGATAGCATCCAATTTCTATTCAACTGGAAAAACAAGTTTAAAAAGATAAGAAACAAAGGAGATATCGGGGGTTATATAAGTTTAAGTCAAGCCCCGGAAATCGATGTAAAAATACAAAAGGCCGATTTAATAATCAACGATACAGTGTGGTATATCAATCCGGAAAATAAGTTTAGAATCAATGAAAACAGTTTGCTTTTCGAAAAAGTAAGTTTTTACTCCGGTAGCCAGTTGGTTGAATTGCTAGGCGAACTCGATCAACAACAAAATCAGCTTTTCCGATTAAACTTTACGAATTTTGATCTTTCCAATTTTGATATTTTGCTCAATTATCAGGGTCTCGATTTGGATGGTTTAGTAAATGGTGATATCCAATTCATCAATGTGTTTGCAAATATGGATTTCCTGTCTAATTTAAAAGTTAGCGATCTGAAAATCAATAAAGAACTCATTGGGGATGCCCGGTTAAATTCAAAACGGAATTTGGATAAATCCATTTTTATTAACGCCGATATCGAAAAAGTTCAAGAAAATAATACATTAAGCAAACCGCTGGTTTTCGAAGGATTTTATTATCCAAATAGGCCTGAAAATGCACTTGACTTCTCCTTGTATCTCGATCATTTGCCTTTTCAAGTGGTGAGCCCATTTCTGTATACGCTCATCGATCATTTGGATGGCGACCTTTCGGGAAACGTATTGATTGGAGGCCAGCTCGATAAACCTGATATCAGAGGAAATATAAAGTTTAATACGGTAGGCTTCCGAATTATTTATCTCAATACCGACTATACATTTAATGGAAATGCAGAAATTGATAATTATTTTATCGATTTACGAAATGCTGTTTTAACAGACGAACTGAATAATCAAGCACCGGTATATGGGGGTTTATTTCATAATCATTTAAAAGATTTTGGAGTCGATCTTTCGGTTTGGCCTCGAGGCTTATTGGGTTTAAATACCAAACGAGGAATGAATTCGATGTATTATGGAAAAGCTTTTGTCAACGGATCGGTCGAAATTAATGGTCCTTTCGATGACTTGGGCATGGAAATCTACCTCTCGCCAAATAAGGGAACCGAAATGGTTATCCCAATCAATTTAACTGCAGATGTGTCGGAAAATGAATTTATCACTTTTGTCAATCCCAAAAAGGAAAATGCGGATAAACCTCTTGTAAAAAAAGTGACAGAACCTTCGAGTTTTAGTTTAAATATGGAATTGTCGCTTAATCCGGAGGCCAGCGTCGATCTTATTTTGCCCGGAGATTTAGGCAATATTCAGGCAGAAGGATCAGGCGATTTAAACCTCAACCTGAATAGAGCCGGTAATTTTACGATGGCAGGCGAATACCGTGTTAGCAAAGGAACATTCTTATTTACGATAAAAAATGTGTATAAAAAACGTTTTGATCTTGTTGATGGCGGTACAATTTCCTGGACAGGCGATCCTTATGCGGGGATGTTAAATATGAAAGCCATTTACCACGTAAAAACCTCGCTTAATACCCTTGGTGCCATTCAGGATACTTCGTTTAGAACGCGGGTTCCGGTTGATTGTGTAATCGGGCTTAGCGATCAAATCTTAAATCCGCATGTTAAATTTGGATTCGAATTTCCAAATTCTACAGAAGAAGTCAGGCAATCTGTTTTTAGCCAGATCGATACAACCAACGAAGCTGAAATGTCGCAGCAAATGTTGTCGCTCCTGGTTTTAAATAGTTTTAGTTTTGCGTCTACCTATGTAAACGAAGCTTTTGCTTCGGGCGTTGGGGGATCTTCTTTGCAACTGGTTGCTAATCAATTGGGAAATTGGCTTTCGCAGATTAGTAACGATCTGGATGTGGGGATAAAATACCGACCGGGAGGAGCAATAACCAATGAGGAAGTTGAAGTGGCGCTTTCTACGCAATTGTTTAACGAGCGTGTGACGGTAGACGGTAATTTTGGCTATCAAAATATGAACAATGTCCCCAGTTCGAATACAAGTAATATTGTTGGCGATATCAATGTGGAAGTCAAAATAACGAAAGACGGGCGTTTTCGATTAAAAGCCTTTAACCGTACAAATACCGTCGATTTATTTGATAATATTGCGCCCTACACACAAGGCATCGGAATTTTTTACCGAAAAGAATTCAATTTTGTAAATGAATTGTTTAAAAGAAAAAAAACGCCCAAAAAAGATACGGAAGTCGAGCCTGAGAAAATTCTTCCAAATCAAACAGAGCAAGCCAAAACCAGACCCTTTATTGCTGATAAATACAAAAGACCAAAGCAATGAAAAACTTTGTTGTTTATAAATCATCTGCGGGCTCTGGAAAAACCACCACTTTAGCTATCGAGTATTTGAAGCTAAGCTTGTCAAAACCTGAAAATTTCAAGCATATTCTGGCACTCACTTTTACAAAAGATGCTGCCAATGAAATGAAAGATCGAATTTTGACTTACCTCATTAAAATAATCAATTATCAGGAAGGACAAGAGCTCGATTTTATTTTCGATCCCCTAATTGCATCGCATAAGAAATCCTTTTCGCTACAGCACAACGGACAAAAGGACAAGGCAATTGAAGAAATTCAAAAACAAGCCCAATTGTTGCTCATTTTAATTTTACACAATTATTCTGATTTTGCCATTAGCACCATCGATAGTTTTACGCATCGCATTATAAAATCTTTTGCTCACGATTTAGGAATTGCCATTAGTTTTGAAGTGGAATTGGAAACCACAAATCTACTAAAAACAGCAGTTAATGATTTGATTAACAGAGCAGGCGAGGAGTATCCAACCTTAACAGAAGTATTGCTCGATTTTTCCTTACATAAAATAGGAAGTGATAAATCGCGCAAAATTGATACCGATCTTAGGGCTTTGGCCAAGAATTTATTGGAGGATGTTAAAGAAGAATATCTTGTCGATTTGCGTAAACTCAGCATCGACGATTTGCTTAAAATTAAGGAAGACGTTTTTGCCGAGATTACTAAGTTTAAAGCCTTTGTCAACCGAGACGCTAAAAAAGCTGTGCAGCTCATTGAATCTAAAAATTTGGATTGCACAAATTTTTACTACGGCAAAGGAAATATTTGCAATTGGTTTTCAAAATTAGCGCAGCCCAATTTTTCAGACAAAGAAATTAAGCCCGGAACCAGAGTTTTATCGTCAATATATGATGATAAATGGGAAAACGGGAAAAATGAGGATTATGAAAACGCAAAAATAGAGGAAATAAAAGAGGACTTAAAAAGCCATTTCCTTGGTTTAATGGAATTTATCGATGATAATCTGGATCAATACCTCACGTATCAGCAGATTTCGAAACATATTTATCCTTTGCTTGTTTTAAACGAAATTGAAAAGATCGTTTTTCAGCTCAAAACCGAATCCAATGTTCTGCATATTTCTGATTTTAATAAACTTATTGCGCAAGCTATTGCCGGTGAGCCGGCTCCTTTTATTTACGAGCGAATAGGCAATTGGTATACCCATTTTTTAATCGACGAATTTCAGGATACTTCTTCCTTACAGTGGAATAATTTGCTTCCACTAATCGAAAATAGTCTCTCGGAAAACAATTATAACCTTTTGGTTGGCGATGGTAAACAGTCGATTTACCGTTGGCGTGGAGGCGAAGTCAAACAATTTGTTCAATTGCCGACACTTTTAAATAAGAAAGATCAGCTGAGCATCGATCGCGAACGCATTTTAAAAGAAAATTATCAGGAAACGTTTTTACAGGTCAATTATCGATCCGACGAAAATATCGTGCAATTTAATAATGATTTTTTTCAATTTATTCAACAATCCAATTGGTTGCCAACAAGTGCAAAACGGGTTTACGATCAGGTTGTTCAAACGCAGGCCGAAAACAAGCGGGGTTTTGGTCAGGTTGATATTCGTTTAGTTGAAGAGCAAGATGAAGAGCTTGAATATAAAACAGTTATAGCAGCCATTCAAAGCGCATTGGATGAGGGTTATAACTATAGCGATATTACGATTTTAGTCAGAAAAAACGGGATAGCAGCAGCCTATGCCGATTTGCTTCTGGAGCATAATATTCCGGTTATTTCATCGGTGGGTTTGCGTGTTTCTTCATCGGCTAAGGTCAAATTTTTATTAAGCTTTTTTCATTCCTTACGTTATCCCGATGAACTTGTATTTCAAGTAGAGATGATCCGTTTTCTGCTTAAAGATAATCGTCTGGGAACATATACCTGGGCAGATTTTCATCAATTGGTTAAGGATTTAAGCGTTTCTGATAAAGGAATATCCAAGCGGTTTTACGAATTGCTCAATCAAAATGGTTACCAAATTAATCCAAACGAATTGAATCAATCGGATGTGTATGAATTGGCCGAATCTGTATTGAAGATATTCGACATATTGGAGCCCGATCCTTATATTCAGTTTTTTTTAGATGCTTTGCATGAATTTAAAAGATCTACTTACAACCAGCTTAGCGATTTTTTAGTTTGGTGGGAAGAACATAAAAACGAATTATTCATCGAAATGCCGAATGGTTTAAATGCTATTACCATCCAAACTGTGTTTAAAGCCAAAGGTTTGCAATACCCCGTGGTTATTTATGCGCTTTTTGATAAAAGCCTTAATACGGATACCAGAAGTACTAAAAGTTGGTTAAATCCGGGCCTGGAAAAATTCGAACAATTAAAATCATTTCCTTTTACGATTAGTTCGCTTAAAGAAACTCCTTTTTCTAATGCCTATAACGAAGAAAAAGAAAATCAAAAACTGGACGATATTAATCTTATTTATGTGGCATTGACCCGCGCAAAACATCGTCTCTATATTTTATCAAACACTTTAAAAGCAACAAAGAGCAAAAAAAATGCGGAAACGTTTTACGATTCAATAAAACCATCCCTATTATTTAGTGAATATTTAGCGGATAAACAGTCTTATTTAATTGAAGATACGATTTATCGATTTGGCGAAAATCTTCGAAAACCGGATCATACTCCTGTTGATGAAACGCAGTTTTATTATTTAAACGCCTTTGATGGTGCAAGTTGGCGCGAGCATATCAGTTTATCCAATTCGCCTTTAGACGAGCTGAATAAGGATGATGCACCTGCATTGTGGGGAATTGCCGTACACGAGGTTTTGGCTCATATTTACCGTAAAGAGGATGTGATTAAGGCAATAAATAACGCTTTGTATTCCGGATTGATTAAACCCGAGGATCAACTAAAAATTAGCGATTATATCCATCAGATTGTAAATCATTCCCTATTGAGCGCTTTTTTTGAAGATGGATTAAGCGTTGCCAATGAAACAGATTTAATCGATGCTTTTGGACAATTTCATCGTCCCGACCGCTTGGTGTTTTTAAAAGATAAAACGGTGATAATTGATTATAAAACAGGAAAATTTGTGGAAAAGCACAAAAAACAAATTAGGGAATACGCCGAGTTGTTGGCGCAAATGAGTTATCCAAATCCGCAAAGTTATCTGGTTTATTTGCAGGATCAGCTCGAAGTATATCCAGTTTGGTAGACAATAAATTGTTAAGAGAAAAACAATTATTTTATTATGTTTGCATAAACATTAACTAAAAACATCGATAAACTATGGAAAATAAAGTATCAATTTGGAAGAATTCTGTGAATTACGGAGTAATTGCCGGAATTTTAATGGTAGCATTCTCGCTGATTCAATGGCTATTGGGAATGATGGAAGTCAAAGGATTAGGTATGGTTGGCTATTTGATTTTAGCTTTTGTAATGTATATTGGAGCTAAAGCCTGGCGCGATAAGTTTAATAATGGCTTTATGTCGTATGGCGAAGCCTTTAGAACCGGATTTTACATTACTTTAATTGCAGCCGTAATTGGCGTTCTTTATCAATATATTTTCTTAAACTTTATTGATCCTGAATTTATTGCCGGTCAGTTGGCTAAAGCTGAAGAAACTATTTTAGAAGCAAATCCAAATATTTCTGATGCTGATTTAGATCGCGCTTTGGAAATGAGCGCTAAATTTACTAGCGGAGGAATGATTGCTATAATGAGCTTAGTAATGAGTTTAATTTTTGGTACTATACTTGCTGCAATTGTTGCTATCTTTGCAAAAAAACCAGATCCTGCACAAGCTGACTAGATCTTTTTTTAAGAACATAAAATACATGAATATATCGGTAGTAATACCTCTTTATAACGAAGTGGAATCCATTGGTGAGTTAAGCCAATGGATTTCTCGCGTTATGCAGGAAAATAAGTTTTCCTACGAAATTATTATTGTCGACGATGGAAGTAACGATGGTTCGTGGCCTCTTATCAAACAACTGTCGGCAGAAAACGCAAATATCAAAGGCCTTCGTTTTCAACGAAATTATGGTAAATCCGCAGGTTTGAGTCAAGGTTTTCGTTATGCGCAAGGCGATGTTGTGATTACTATGGATGCCGATTTGCAAGATAGTCCGGATGAGATCCCTGCGCTCTACCACAAAATTATGGACGAAGGTTTCGACCTTGTTAGCGGCTGGAAGAAAAAACGTTACGATCCGTTTATCAAACGATTGACTTCTAAGTTTTTTAATCGGGCCACGCGAAGTGTTACGCGCATTAAACTCCACGATTTTAACTGCGGATTAAAAGCCTACAAAAACGATGTCGTAAAATCGGTAGAGGTGTATGGCGAAATGCATCGCTATATTCCCGTAATGGCCAAGTGGGCAGGTTATACTAAAATAGGAGAGCAAATTGTAAAACATTATCCCAGAAAATATGGGGTAACAAAATTTGGTTTGGAGCGCTTTGTGAATGGATTTCTCGATTTATTGTCCGTTTCCTTTATCTCAAGGTTCGGCAAACGCCCCATGCATTTTTTCGGACTTTGGGGTACAATTTTGTTCTTTGTCGGTTTTGTTATTGCCGCTTATTTAGCTTACGAAAAGCTCTTTAATGAAGTGTATAAAATGACGGAGCGACCCTTGTTTTATTTGGGTTTAGTGGCTATGATTGTTGGCTCTCAACTCTTTTTAGCTGGTTTTATTGGTGAGCTAATATCCAGAAGTTCAGCCAATAAAAACGATTATTTAATTGCTGAATCGGCAGGATTGAATCCTAATAAAAACTAAAGCTTGAGAAAAATTGTTATTATCGGACCGGCCTATCCCTTGCGCGGTGGCATTGCTACGTTTACGGAGCGATTAGCGCAGGAATTGAAAAATTGCGGTGATGATATTAGCATTGAAACCTATAGTCTTCAATATCCAAAACTGCTCTTTCCGGGTAAAACACAATTCAGTACAGAAAAGACCATTTCAGCTATTCCTATCCATGTTTCTTTAAATAGTATTCATCCATTGAATTGGGTGAAACTCGGCTATCGCTTAAAAAGAGAAAAACCGGATTTGATCATTTTTAAATTTTGGATTCCTTTTATGGCGCCGGCTTTAGGAACAATAGCAAGGATAGTCAGAAAAAATAAGATAACAAAATGCATCGGATTGGCGCATAATGTTTTGCCCCACGAAAAGAGGCTTGGAGATCGCCTGCTCTCGAACTATTTTGTAAAAGCGATGGATGCTTTCTTGGTTCTTTCCGAATCGGTAAAAAAAGATTTAGAAGGATTTGCCTATACCAAACCGATTAGAATGAGTCCACATCCCTTGTACGATCATTTTGGAGAAGGTTTAAGTCGTTCGGTTGCTTTGGAGATGCTGGGATTAGATTCCGCCTGGAATTATGTATTGTTTTTTGGTTTTATTCGCGAATACAAAGGGCTGGATCTTGCTTTAAAAGCAATGGCAAGTTCAAAATTAAAAGACTTAAAAGTGAAATTAATTGTGGCCGGTGAGTTTTACAGCGATTCAAAACCTTATTTTGATTTGGTAGATGCGTTTGGGATTAAAGATCGCGTGCTGTTTTTTAGTTCTTTTATCACGGATAGTCAAATACCTGGCTATTTTGCGGCAGCAGATTTAATTGTTCAACCCTATAAAAATGCCACACAAAGTGGTGTTACTCAGGTTGCCTATCATTTCAATAAACCGATATTGGTTACCAATGTAGGCGGATTGCCCGAATTGGTTCCTCATCAAAAAGTGGGTTATGTCTCTGGTCTCGATCCGGAAGAAATCGCTTCTAATATCCTCGACTTTTATGCACATAATCGAGCCAAAGAATTTTCAGAAAATATAAAGGTGTATAAAAAGAAATACAGCTGGGAATTGTTTGTAGAGCAGTTTAATAAATTAGTGATCGACTTAGAAAAGACACAATGAGCAAAAAGACTGTTTATTTTGTTGTCGGACCAACGGCTGTTGGAAAAACAGCTTTTGCCATTCAATTGGCCAAATTTCTGAGCACGGAAATTATTTCAGCAGATTCGCGTCAGTTTTATCGGGAAATGAATATCGGCACAGCTACGCCGTCAAAAGCGGAGCTGGCAGAAGTCAAACATCATTTTATTGGGAATTTATCCATTCACGATAACTATAATGTTTCTTCGTTTGAACAAGATGCTTTATCACTTTTAGAAAAGCTTTTTGTAGAAAAAGACACCGTTGTTGTGGTTGGTGGTTCGGGTTTGTATTTGGATGCTCTAGCTTACGGTATTGATGATTTGCCCGATGCTTCAGAAGAAGTGAGAATGCAGCTAAAACGCCTCTACGATAATGAAGGAATTGAAGCTTTGCAAAACCGGCTCGAAAAGCTTGATCCGGATTTTTATGCCCAAGTCGATAAGCAAAATCCCAAAAGATTACTGCGGGCGCTTGAAGTTTGTTTAACAACCGGAAAGCCTTATTCCGACTTACGTATAGGGCAAAAGAAAAAACGCGATTTTACGATTTGTTGGATAGGACTGGAGCAAGATAGAATGCTTTTAAATGACAAAATTAATTTAAGAGTCGATCAAATGATTGAAAAAGGTTTGCTCGACGAAGTAAAGCAGCTTTATCCCTACAAAGATTTAAATGCCTTAAACACCGTTGGATATAAAGAATTTTTTCAATGGCTTGACGGACAAGAATCTTTTGATTGGGCGGTGGATAAAGTAAAAACGAACTCGCGCCGTTATGCCAAACGTCAAATGACCTGGTTTAGGAAAAACGAGGATATTCAGTGGTTTACGCCGGAAAATATTCCTGAATTTTCTATTTTGTTAAAACATTTTGAAACAAGATAGCCTTTTCTATTTTACTCATTTTGGTGTATTAAAAATGATTTTTATTATAGCTTTATAATATACATTAGTACCTTTGCGACCTGAAAAATTTGTCATGAAAGTAAAATTAAATAAAAAACTTTCTGAACTACCCGCTACCGCCATAAGTGGCAACGATATTAGTTCTTCTGTATTGTATGTGTCAGCTTTGTCCATTATTTATGCCGGACAATATGCCTGGGTAACCTTATTAATTGTAGCTTTTGTACTTTTCTTGTTTCGGAAAATCTATGCCGAAGTAGTAGGTGCTTTGCCCTTAAATGGAGGTGCATACAATGCCTTACTCAACACCACAAGCAAAAACACAGCTTCTTTTGCTGCTGCACTTACCATTTTATCCTATATGGCCACGTCGGTGATCTCGGCCAACGAAGCCATGCATTATCTGCATACGATTATTCCTGATATTGAAGTCATTTCAGCAACCATAGTGGTTCTTCTCTTTTTTGCAGGATTAACCATTATTGGTATTAAAGAATCGTCGTTGGTTGCTATTGTTATTTTTCTTTTTCACCTGACGTCGATAGTCATTCTGTCCGGAGCCATTCTTTATTTTCTCTTTCAGAATGGATTTGGCCAATTTGGAGAAAATTGGCATATGCCGGTAGAAGGAGGCAGTATTGGAGTGGCCATTTTCTTAGGTTTCTCCGTATCGATGTTGGGTATTTCGGGATTTGAAAGCTCAGCTAACTTTGTTGAAGAGCAGGAGCGAGGCGTATTTCCTAAAACGCTGCGCAATATGTGGATCATCGTTAGTGTATTAAATCCTTTGATGGCCTTCTTTGCTTTGTCAATCGTTCCTATACCCGAAGTAAGAGAACTATACGGAAATACTTTGTTGTCGCATATGGGCGATGTGTCAGGGGGAAGCTGGCTGGCTTTTATTGTTTCTGTGGATGCCGTTTTGGTTCTGAGTGGCGCCGTATTGACTTCTTATGTTGGCGTTTCAGGTTTGCTGGAGCGTATGACACTCGATCGGATATTGCCTCCTTTTTTCTTGAAAAAGAATAAAAGAGGAAGTTCGACACGAATTATTTTAATGTTCTTAATCCTGAATATTTCCGTATTGTTTATCACCAATGGTAGAGTAGCAATTTTAGCAGGCGTTTACACCATTTCATTTCTTTCGGTGATGGCTTTATTTGCTATTGGAAATATTTTCTTAAAAATACGAAGAGCAAAATTACCTCGTCCGGAAATTGCGCCCTGGTATAGTTTGATTATTGCACTAGCAGCCGTTTTTATTGCTTTGGTTGGGAATATCAAAATGGAACCCGAAGAGGATCAACTTTCTAATTTTTCCATTTTTATGGATTATTTTGTACCGACCATACTATTGATCATCATAATGTTAAATAGAATTAGTGTGCTTAGGGCAATAATTAAGGTGGTGCATTATATGGTCGATCCAATTACAAGAAATGTGCGAAAATTAGATATGAGTATTATTAAGCTTATTCAAAAAATTAATTCGCAAGAGTTTGTCTTTTTTACCAAAGGCGATCATATCGACAATCTGAATAAGGTGATGCTTTATATTTTACGCAATGAGCAAACGCGTAAAGTAAAGATAGTTACGGTGATGAAAGAAGGTGAAAAACCGCCTGTTACTTTAAAAGCAGACCTGAATTTTTTAAACCGACTTTATCCGGAAATGACTATCGATTATGTAATAGTAGAAGGTAATTTTGGACCTGAGCTTATTCAAGAATTGGCCAATAAATGGGGGATATTACCTAATTTTATGTTTATCGGAGTGCCCGGAAATAAATTCCCTTACCATATTGAAGAATTGGGTGGTGTTCGTTTAATTATCTAATTATGCGACTAAAAAGTAGTGTTTCACTCTTTATTTTTTTTGCTCTTGCATTGCCTTCTAAAGGACAATCGACCGATAGTATAGCTACAAAAGCGATCTATAAAAAAAGCATTTTGCCTGCGGCGCTTATTGGTGTTGGTGCGCTTATGAGTGGAAGTGATTTTGAACATCGACTGAATACAAATATACGTGATGCTGTTGGCAATACTTATCAAGTTTCTATTGACGATTATGCGCAATATGCTCCGGTAGCTACACTTTATTTGGCGGATGTGCTGGGTGTAGAGAGTAAGCATCATTGGTTCGATCAAACCAAGTATTTACTGATTTCGAATGTAATCAGCGCCGGTATTACACATACCTTGAAGAATGTAATAAGTAAAACCCGCCCCAATGGTTTTGATTATGCTTTTCCATCGGGACATACGACGCTGGCTTTTACCAATGCCGCTGTTTTGTATAACGAATTTTCTGAAACAGTGCCCTTAGTGGCCTATTCGGGCTATGCTTTTGCTGTGACTACCGGAACTTTTCGGATGTTGAATAATAAGCATTGGCTTTCTGATGTATTGGTTGGTGCAGGAATTGGTATGGCTGTGACGCATCTGGTGTATTATTTTGAGCCGCTTAAAAATTTCAATCCTTTTAAGAAAGCCAAAGGTGTTTCTTTGGTCCCTTATGCCAATTCGGATGAATACGGATTTTATTTTTCGTATAGGTTTTAGGTAGATCGGGTTAGGCGTTTAAAAGAACTCAAAAAGCTTTACAGCAAAGGATGAGGTTAAGGTTGAGGTTGAGCATTGCGCCGTAGGTGCAAAATATTGGTAGCCTAGGGTAAGCAATTGCAATTCCCAAAGGGATGCCTTTGGCAGAGCGCAGCCCTAGGTTATGTAGTGAACGAAAGAAAAGAGCCGCCCGATTAATGATAGAAAGCAGAATTTCTTTTGGCGGCGATACAGGCGCGGTTGGCAATTGGTAGACTAAGGAATTAATAGATTTGGTTAGGCGTTTAAAGAGACTCAAAAAGCTTTATAGCAAAGGATGAGGCTAAGGCTAATGTTGAGGTTGAGCAATGCGCCGTAGGTGCAAAATATTGGTAGCCTAGGGTAAGC
>JAFGHU010000239.1 GCA_016929955.1 Bacteroidales bacterium
AAATCCTCATTTACGGAAGTAAACTGTGGTTTTTCATCTGATTTTGCCTCAATTTGAATCAAAATCTATCGCCCTGCAAAGCTCTCGAAGGATGACAATCAGGAAAACAAAATTCTGAAATCAGCATTCGTTAATCGATACTCGAAATTCATTTGTTCTTATCTATTACATCATCCGTTTAACGCCTGCTTTAAGCAATTCAGACAAAACGCTTCCCGGATCTTTGTAGCGATTACTAAGCATCATAGCGGCAATAACATAAGGTTTATAACCGGCTTCTTTATAGGTTTCGATACGGTATTTTTCAAAAACGTCTGCACTTACTTCGCCGTGTTTGCAGGAAATTCCAGAAATATCAGCGGGCAAGCAATGCATATACAATGCCGATCCATTTTTGGTTAGTTTCATCTTTTCGGCATCAGCTTCCCAATCCATAAATTTGGCATTGTTTTGCAGTGCTTTTTGCTCCAATGCTTTTAATCCATCACGATCATTATTTCGTAATAATTCGGTACGTTGTCCCATAACTTCGAAAGGCGCCCAACTTTTAGGATAAACGATATCCGCATTTTTAAAGGCTTCGTCCATACTGTTTACCACTTTAAAGCTACCGCCGGTTTCTTTGGCTTGTTTAGCTGCTGTTTCCATCACCTCAGGAATTAGTCCATAGCCTTCGGGATAAGCCAATTCAACTTCCATTCCAAAACGAGTTAAGAGACCAATTATACCTTGGGGAACGCTTAAAGGCTTGCCGTAACTTGGAGAATAGGCCCAGGTCATGGCCAATTTTTTCCCTTTTAAATTTTCGAGCGATCCGAAATAGTTTTTTAAATGTGCTAAATCGGCCATCGATTGTGTAGGATGATCGATATCGCATTGCAAATTGATAATTCCCGGACGTTGAGGTAAAACGCCTTGTGTAAAACCATCGTCAAGAGCAGCGCCAACTTCTCGCATATAGGCATTTCCTGCACCTAAATACATGTCATCTCTAATGCCAATTATATCAGACAGGAATGAGATCATATTAACTGTTTCTCTAACGGTTTCGCCATGCGATATTTGCGATTTTCCTTCATCCAAATCTTGCAAAGCCAAGCCTAATAAATTGGCTGCAGAAGAAAAAGAAAAACGCGTACGGGTGGAGTTATCGCGAAACTGAGAAATGGCCAATCCTGATTTAAAAATGCTCGTGTCGATATTGTGTTTTCTCAAACCTTTTAAAGCTTCCGTAATATCTAATATTTGTTTAATGTCCGACATTGATTTTTCCCAAGTCAGCAAGAAATCAGTATTATATAGATGATCTGTTTCGCGAGAAACGATCGTATTTATCAATTTGTGTAGATTTTTCATAAGTATTATATAAGCTGTTAATCAATTATTTTTCAATTAGATAGGCATAGAGCGCATAGAATGCTGAAGCTTTTACCAAGTCGTCGACAGGCACTTTTTCGTTTGGCGCGTGAGCCATCACTTCATTTCCGGGACCAAAACCAATCATAGGTACTTTATAATATCCATTTATGGTTACACCGTTTGTCGAAAATGTCCATTTATCAACCACCGGTTTTTTGTTAAATAAACGTTCAAACGCTTTCACTCCGGTTTGAACCACCGTAGAATCTTCTTCCATTTTCCACGTTGGAAAATACTTCTCCATACCATATTTTAGGCCGGTATAAGCAGTTTCTTCGTAATGCAAAACTTCCACTTTTGCATCTAAATCTTTTACGATTTCTTCAATTTCTGCAACTGCAGATTCTTTTGTTTCTCCCCAGGTTAATCTTCTATCGAGATGAATTCGTGCGAAATCTGAAACAGCACAAAGCGATGGGCTGCCCGATTTAATTTCCGAAATTGTAACGCTTCCCCGGCCTAAAAAAGGATCATAAGCCAAATTCTCGTTGAGTTTTTCTATGGCTAATGCAGCACGAGAAGCATTATAAATAGCATTTACCCCTCTTTCGGGAGCAGATCCATGTGCTGATAATCCTTTAAAACTTACCGCTATTTCCATTCTGCCGCGGTGACCTCGGTATATATTTAAATTAGTTGGTTCGGTACTGATAGCAAAATCGGGATGAATTCCTTCTTCTTCGTAAAGATATTTCCAACACAAGCCATCGCAATCTTCTTCCATTACAGTTCCTGTAAAATAAATGGTCCAGTCTCTGTCGAATCCCAATTCCTTTAAAATTCTTCCGGAAGTGACAAAGGCAGCAGGACCACCCTCTTGATCGACAGTGCCTCTACCATGAACAAATCCGTCTTTTATTTCTCCGGATAAAGGATCAAAACTCCAGTTGTCGAGATTTCCAAAATCAACTGTATCCATGTGACCGTCAATAGCTAATATATTTTTACCGCTTCCAATTCGGCCGATCACATTTCCCAAGCCATCAATCCGAACCTCGTCAAAGCCGGCTTCTTCCATTTGTTTTTTTAATTCTAACATCACTTCTTTTTCGCCTAAACTAAGTGATTTTATTTTTACAAGTTTCGACAAGTTTTTTGCTGTATAATCGCTATATTTTTCAGCAAGTTCATTGATTTTTTGTTCTAAATTATTCATATGCATATTTTTCATCAAATTTACAAAAGATGCTGGAATTTCAGCTATTCAGATACATTTTCATATTCAAAAAAACCTCCTTACTTTTGCGTAAATATTTTAAACTATGATAGAAAATATTTGGGTTGAATATTCTCCCTTAATTGTGAAGTATGGCACCGGTATAATTTATGCTGTACTTGTTTTATTAGCAGGTATTTACGCGGCCAGGCTAATTCGGAATTCTGCACGTCGGGTAATGGAAAAGCGAAATCTCGATCCATCTCTGGTTCCTTTTGTCAGCTCGCTGATTTACACTACATTATTGATTCTTGTTATTATATCGGCATTAACCATGCTGGGTATTGAAATGACCTCTTTTATTGCCTTGCTTGGTGCTGCTGGTTTAGCGATTGGTATGGCACTTAGTGGCACTTTGCAGAATTTTGCCGGTGGAGTTATCATTCTGATCATTAAACCTTTTAAAGCCGGCGATGTTATTGAGGCGCAGGGTTATACGGGTTTGGTAAAAGAAATTCAAATTTTCAATACAATACTAACTACCTTTGATAATAAAACAATTATTTTACCTAATGGTGCATTGTCTTCGGGATCAATGGTCAATTTTACAACACAAAACACACGACGCGTCGATTGGAAATTTGGTATTGCTTATGGCGATAATTCGGATCTTGCTAAAAAAGTATTATTCGATTTAATCACTTCTGATGAGCGCGTTTTAAAAGATCCTGAACCCTTTGTAGCTTTGAGTGAATTGGGTGATAGCAGCGTAAATTTTGTTGTGCGTGCCTGGGTAAATGCGGCAGATTACTGGCCTGTATTTTTTGAGATGAATGAAAAAGTGTATAAAACCTTCCCACTCGAAGGTTTAAATATTCCATTTCCGCAAATGGATGTGCATATTCAAAAAGATTAAAAATTAAGAAATCGGGTTTTGCCAAAGTCAAAATCAGATTTTATTTTTTACGCTCACAAGTATATTTGACGAGGTTTTCTAAAGCCAGACGGTATTCGCTCCTTGGGAATTCGTTTAAAATGGCCAATGCTTTATCGCGATACACATACATTTGTTGTTCTGCATAAGCAATGCCACCACTTGCATTTACTTGATTCACCAAAGCCGAAACTTTTTCGGGATTATTATGGTGTTTCTTAACTATGGTAATGGCCTGTTTCCGTTCAGTAGCCGACAAATTATTTAGCATATAAATAAGTGGCAAAGTCATTTTTTGTTCTTTAATATCGATGCCTTGAGGTTTCCCTATTTTGTTTGATTTTTGAAAGTCGAAAAGATCGTCTTTAATTTGGAAAGCTATCCCAACGTATTCGCCAAACAATTTCATTTTTAGAATTGTTTCAATGTTGGCGCCAACAGAAGCCGCACCTGCAGCACAGCAAGAGGAGATTAGAGTAGCCGTTTTTTTTCGAATAATCTCAAAATAAACCTCTTCTTTGATGTCTAATCTACGCGCCTTTTCGATTTGGAGCAATTCGCCTTCGGCCATTTCGCGTGTAGCTTCCGAAACAATTTCCAATACTTCATAATCTTTTGCAGCCAATGCTAAAGATAATCCTCTTGATAAGAGAAAATCGCCGGCTAAAACAGCTACTTTATTTTTCCAAAGTGCATTTATCGAAAATAAATTACGCCGTTTTTCCGCTTCGTCTACAACATCATCGTGCACTAAAGTAGCCGTATGAAGCAGTTCTATTAAACTTGCGGCTCTTGCTGAGGCTTTTTTTGGTTCACCTGCCAGATGTGCACTCAAAAAAACAAACATAGGGCGCATTTGCTTTCCCTTTTGCTTATGAATATACCGTAAAACAATATCCAGCAAAGGAACTTTAGAATCCATTGCTGTACTAAAAACCTGCTGAAAGCTCTTTAAATCCTTGTTAAGTAACTTTTCTATTTCTTTAATTACGGACATATCTGAGTCAAAATTAAAAATAAAGCAATTCCACATGGCTATTTCCGTAAATTTCTCCTGCATTTTTCTTTATTTTGCAAAAAATTTGAAATGGGAGGATTTTTATTCGATGATATTATTTTTGGGCCTGTAAAGAGTCGCCGACTGGGTGTTTCTCTGGGCGTCAACCTTTTACCCACGGATTATAAGTTTTGCACTTTCGATTGTATTTATTGCGAATGCGGATGGTCGCAAAAAGCGACAAAAAAAATTAAGCTGCCTACCAGAGGCGAAATCTACAATCGTCTCCAATCGGTCTTAATTCAACGAAAAAACGATTCTCAACCCATTGATTCTATTACCTTTGCCGGAAATGGAGAACCTACATTGCATCCCGATTTTGTGGGTATTATCGACGATACTATTCAACTTAGAAATACGTATTTCCCTAACGCTGTGATAACCGTATTATCCAATGCATCGCTTATCCATAACCAAAAGATAATTGGAGCACTTTTAAAGGTGGATAAGAATATATTGAAATTGGATGCCGGTTCAGAAGGTACTTTTCAAAAAATAAATCAACCCAACGGAAATTTAAAATTGGCTCAAGTGGTTGACTATTTGAAAAAATTTAACGGAAAGCTTATTGTTCAAGCACTTTTTGTGCAAGGATTTAATCAGCATAGCGGAATAGACAACACAAGTAGTAGCGAGGTGGAAGCCTGGATAGAGCTATTGAAAGAGGTTAAACCACAGTGTGTTATGCTATATCCTATCGAAAGAGAAACCCCCGAAAATAGTATCCGTAAAGTAGATGCACTTACATTAAACAAAATTGCCGAGCAAGTAGAAAAGGCCGGTTTTAAAACCGAAGTTTTTTCCTAAATCGAGTATTTACACCTTAATTTTTTGTATTTTTGCACCGATATTTCACAGTAGGGGTGCCTAAATATAACGGGCTGAGAACATACTCTTTGAACCTGACACGGGTAATGCCGACGTAGGGA
>JAFGHU010000240.1 GCA_016929955.1 Bacteroidales bacterium
GCAATCCCTTTCTGAGCTGAAGTGGAAAAGCTTGAACACAATAATAAATAGATAATAAACACAATATCAAATCATTATAATTTTATTCTTTGTTTTTTCAAAAAAAATGATGCTTATTTTAAACCTTTTCTTTGGGGCAAAGTCAAAGGTTCAGAAATTAAAAACAATAAATTATTTTAGATATGAAAACGAATAAAATTTTAACAGGTATTTTAGCAGTAGTATTGTTGGTAGGCATGAGTTTTACAGCCGATGCACAACGTGGACAAAGAATGAATAATGGAGCAGGCCAGGGATATGGTCAAGGATATGGTCCGGGCCAAGGTTTTAATCAGGGAAATCCTGGTGCGAATTGCGCTTTTTTGAATTTAAGTGATGAACAACAAGCAAAGGTAACAGATTTACGTTTGGCTTTAACAGAGAAAAATTTGCCCTTACGCAATCAATTGGGCGAAATGCGTGCAAAAATGCAAAGTTTGAGAGTTGGTGATAATCAAGATTTTAAAGCCATTTCGAAATTGATTGATGAAATGAGTGCCGTACAAGCGCAAGTAAGAAAAAATGCTGCAGAACATCGTTTGGCCGTACGCGCTTTATTAACCGACGATCAGAAAGTACTTTTTGATGCTCGTCAAGGTCGCCAAGGTAATTTTAAAAATGGCATGCGCGGAAAAAGAGGCGGAATGCAAAGAGCTAACTGCCCGGGAGGTTTTGGCTTTGGTTTAGGCTTAAACCAATAAGATATTCTTCATAATTATTAGATTAGTTAACAGGTCGGTAAGCTATAGTTTACCGGCCTTTTTTTTGCTTTCGTCATCCGTAAGTATCAATCTTAACGACGTATCTTTTGTAATATATTCGATGGCCCAATTGATAAAAATGATGAGTTTGTTTCTAACACTTAAAATCAGCATCAAGTGCAAAAACATCCAAATAAGCCAGGCCAAATAGCCTTTAAATTTGATAAAAGGGAAATCGACCACGGCCTTGTTTCTTCCTATGGTTGCCATAGATCCCCGGTCTTTATATTCAAACGCTTTTATTGCTTTTCCTTTTTGTAGTTTATTTAAATTTTTAGCCAAATTAATACCTTGATTGATCGCTACATTAGCAACTTGTGGATGTCCGTTTGGATATTTTGGTGTTTCCATATAAGCGATGTCGCCCAAGGCAAATACAGTATCGCTAAATTGGGTTTTATTTATGCGGTCAACAAGAATTCGATTTCCTCTAACAAGTGCATCCCTCGGAATTCCCGGAATGGCATTTCCTGTAACTCCGGCCGCCCAAATTACGGTTCGCGTTTTAATCGATTGTTTATTGCTGAAAGTAAGCACTTGACCGTCGTAATTCTTAACAAACACTTCGGTGAGCAGCGTAACACCCATTTTTTCCAGGTATTTTTTTGAAGCGATCTTAGCGTTGTCGCTCATGGTGTTGAGCGTGTTTTTGCTGCCCTCAACCAGATAGATTTTAAAGCGCGAAAAATCGATGCGGGGATAATCTTTAGGTAAAATATTCTTTTTTATTTCGGCAAAAGCGCCTGCTAATTCAACACCTGTAGGGCCTGCGCCAACAATGGCCAAATTAAACAGAGCTTCCTTTTCTGATTCAGAAGCGGAAAGAATTTTCTCAAAGATGTTTAAAATATGATTGCGAATGGTAATCGATTCGTAGGTTGTTTTTAAAGAAAAGGAATGCTTTTGAATTTCTTCATTGCCAAAGAAATTGGTCTTGCAACCCGTTGCAATAACAAGATAGTCGTAGTCGAATTCACCAATTGAGGTTTTTATTTTTTTGTTAGAGGAATCGATACTTTCCAATTCAGCCATGCGGATTTGAACATTTTTCTTGTTCTTAAAAATATGCCGGATGGGAAAAGAAATACTCGACGGCTCTATTTGTGAAGTAGCTACCTGATAAAACAAAGGTTGAAATTGATGGTGATTTATTTTGTCGATAAGCAGAATATCAAAGAGATTCTCATCAATTTTTCTTACAAAAGGTAAACCGGCAAATCCGGCTCCTATGACAATAATTTTTTGTTTCATAATTCAAAACTAATTTTTGGAATTGCTCTTAAAAGTTTTTTAGTATAGCTGTGTTTTGGTTTGGCAAACAATTGGTCGGCATCATTAATTTCAATAATTTTTCCTGAATCCATAACCATAATCCTATCCGACATATATTTGAGCACCGATAAATCGTGCGAAATAAATAAATAGCTCAGCTTAAATTCTTCTTTTAATTGATTAAGCAAATTTAGTATTTGTGCTTGTATGGAAACATCCAAGGAAGAAACACTTTCGTCAAAGATTAATAGTTCAGGATTAACGGCCAATGCACGAGCTATAGAAATGCGTTGCCTTTGTCCACCCGAAAATTCGTGTGGATAGCGGTGAAAAGCCGCAGGTGAAAGACCTACTTTTTCCATGAATTCGAGTGCTTTTTGCTTGCGGTTTTGCTTTGTATAAAGCTGATGTGCAATCATAGGCTCCATAATGGCTCGCCCTATCTGCATGCGGGGGTTAAGCGATCCATAAGGATCTTGAAATACAATTTGAACTTTTTTTCGGAATGATTTTATTTCCTTTGATGAAAATTTAAAGACATCCTTGTCGTCGAAATAGAGTTTGCCTTCAGAAGCTTTATTGAGTAGTAATAAACATCTGCTCAAACTCGTTTTGCCACAGCCCGATTCGCCGGCCAAACCTAAGGTCTCGCCTTTATACAGCGCAAAACTTACCCGATCCACCGCACGTATTTCGCTTAATGTTTTCCCAAAAAACGATATTTTTAAGGGATAGCTAAGCGATACGTTTTCGGCTTTTAATAAAGGCTTTTGTTTATAAAGTTCGGCAAGTCTTTTTTTTCGACTTTCGCTTGAGATTTCATTCGTAGAACCCAATAAAAAGTTTAGTCTGGATTTACTATCTGCTGCTAAAAAGTCTTCTAAAAGTGGCAACTGTTTTAGCCGTTTATCGATAGGAGGCTTGCATTTCAATAAGCCTTTTGTATAGCTGCTTTTGGGGTTCGAAAAGATTTCTTTTGTGCTACCATATTCGGCTATTTTTCCTTGGTAAACAACCGCAATATGATCGGCAATATTGGCAACTAAGTTCAGATCGTGAGAAATAAAAAGCGTGGTGGTTTTGTATTTGGTTTTGAGGTGTTGAATAAGTTCGATAATCGCTTGTTGAACACTAACATCCAGGGCGGTTGTGGGCTCATCGGCAATTAGGAGCTCAGGTTCGCAAGCCATTGCCATAGCTATCATTATGCGTTGTTTTTGTCCTCCCGAAAGTTCGTGCGGATAAGCATTATAGATAGCTTCAGGTCGGGGCAATTTTACTTCCTTGAATAATTGTATTGTTTTTTGTCGGGCTTCTTTTTTACTTATCGATTGGTGCAATAAAAGAATTTCGGCAACTTGTTTTCCGCAGCGCATTACGGGGTTTAAAGAAGTCATTGGCTCTTGAAAAATCATAGCGATATGTTTACCTCTTAATTTTCGTAATTCCTTCTCGCTGAGTTGAGTCAGTATTGATTTTTCATTATCTTTGAGATGCAGAACAATTTCGCCTGAATCTAAATGCGCTTGTTTTGATAATAAACGAATTATGGCCAAAGAAGTTAAAGATTTGCCTGAGCCTGATTCGCCAACAATACCAAGCGTTTCGCCACGATAAACACGAAGACTTAGCTGATCGACAGCTATGTTTTTTTGCTTGTTTTGTTTAAAACTAATCGTAAGATTATTTATTTCTAGAAGCGGAATCATTTTGCAAGCTAAACAATTTTTCCAAGTTAAAACCGGTATATGCCTACTTTTATAAATGATTTTTTGACTTTGTTTTTTCCTCCATCTTGTCAATTATGCCAAAGTGTTTTAAACCAAAATGAATCGCTAATTTGTACCCATTGTTTGGGCCATTTGCCTTATACGCAATGGCATAAAGATGCCGCAAATCCTTTACATGCTGTATTTTGGGGTAAGGTTCCGGTTCAAGGAGCCACGGCTATGCTCTATTTTCATAAAGACAATAAGGTTCAAAAGTTGATGCATCAGTTTAAATATAAAGGTGTTAAAGAACTTGGCTTTTTTTTGGGAAAGCACTATGGTGCCCAATTGAAAGCATTCCACCCTTTTAAGCAAGTGGATTATATCATTCCTATTCCTTTGCATCCAAAAAAACTAAAATCAAGAGGCTATAATCAGAGCGAATGTTTTGCTAATGGATTGTCGAAAACAATGAATATTGAAGTATCGACACATCACTTATACCGAAAAAAAGCTTCTGAAACACAAACGCGTAAAACCAAAATAGAAAGATGGGAAAACGTAAAAGCTATTTTTGATGTTCACCATCCAGATACATTAGCAGGAAGACATATTTTATTGGTTGATGATGTGATTACTACCGGATCAACAATGGAAGCCTGCGCCCATGTTTTGCTCGAAATTCCAGATATTAAGATAAGCGTTGCTGCAATTGCTGCAGCCCATCGATGAGCGAATATTTTATACTAATAATGTTTTATTTTTAACCAACGGGTTAACCCGTTAGTTGAATATTTGTATTTCATTGGTTATCAGGTTGTGTTAATCCCAATTTAGTTCACCGGCGGGATTGTTTTTGGTTAATAGCAGACTCTTTATTTCACCTTTATTATTCACATGGATTAGGTTGGTTTGTGTAGGAAAACTCTGAAAAAGCATACGATTCTCCACTTCAATTTTGTCGAAATCCGCTGTATTTTTTGTTTCAAGATAAATCCAGGTTAAGGCTTGTTCTATTTCTTTTCCCACAAAGTGGAGCGGAATATTTTTTTCATCGAGGGCAATACCAAGTACATTTAAAATGTATTTTTTTAATAATATATCTGAGTTTGCGCTTTCGTTTTTTTCGCCCAGATACAGTTTTTCGGCGCTCCAATCCTGCAAAGTTTTTTCCAGATCATCGGTAAAAACACGTAAGCTTATTTCTAAACTTTTGGTTTCTTTATTGTAATTCATTTCGCAAATACTTACATAAAAAGGATGTGCGCTTATAAAGCTACTTACAAAGATTAGAAAAGTAAGCAGGAGAAAACGGAGCACGTGTTGTTTTTTTCTTAATTTCACGCTGATTTTTTTTCAAAGATAAACCAAATGACCGAATTTGAACTCTATTTAAAGCTGGGATTTCAGCATATTATTGATTTGCAAGGCTACGATCACATGCTTTTTCTTTTGGCGCTAAGTGCAGCTTATACTATCAAAGAATGGAAAAGTGTTGCCATTTTAATAACGTCTTTTACTTTAGGCCATTCTGTAAGTCTTGCTTTGTCCACCTTAAATTATATTGTAATTCCGGCTACGATTATCGAATTTTTAATCCCGGTAACTATTTTTATAACGGCTGTTCAAAATTTTTTCCCAAGAACCAATCGTCAAACTAAATTCCATTACGCTTTTTCGCTTCTTTTTGGCTTGATTCATGGTATGGGATTTTCGAACTATTTAAAACTTTTACTGGGAAAAGAAGTGTCTATTCTTCAGCCTTTGTTTGCCTTTAACCTCGGATTGGAAATTGGTCAGCTTTTAATAGTGAGTATTTATTTTATATTATTGTATATTTACACCCGATTTATTTATCAAAACCATCGTTTCTGGAAAATGACGATTTCTGCAACTGCCGGATTGATAGCCATTTTCTTGATGATTGAAACCCGTTTTTGGTAATCCAATCGTAAACCAAACCTAAACCTAAACCATGAAAAAAGGACTTTTAATAGCAGCAATGTTTGTTCTTGCAAGTGCTCAGCTTATCGCACAGCAAAACCCCAGTAAATTTCATCAATTAAAAGAAGAATTTGCAACACCAAATGTATATCGTACGGCAAGTGGAGCTCCCGGTCATGCCTACTGGCAGCAAAAGGCCGATTATGTAATTACTATTCGTTTAGATGATGAAAAACAGCGTATTAGTGGCGAAGAAACAATAACTTATTCCAATCAGTCGCCTGATGAATTGACCTATTTATGGGTGCAGCTCGATCAAAATATGAGAGCAAAAGATTCCGATCGCTATAAAATAACGACATCGGAAATGCGTGCTAAGATGAATTTGACGGCCTTGAAACGTTTGGAATCGGATTTTGACGGTGGTTTCAAATTAGATCAAGTTACAGATACTAAAGGAAAAGCGCTCGACTACACGATCAATGGCACTATGATGCGCATCGATTTGCCTGCTGTGCTAAAGCCAAATTCATCGTTTAGTTTTCGTATCAAATGGTGGTATAATATCAACGATCATGTGAATATGGGAGGGCGCTCGGGTTATGAGTATTTCCCCGAAGACGATAATTACCTCTATATTATTGCTCAGTTTTACCCACGTATGGCCGTTTATAATGAAGTTGAAGGATGGCAAAACAAGCAGTTTCTTGGTCGCGGCGAATTTACTCTGCCTTTCGGCGATTTTAAAGTCAGTATTACGGTTCCTTCCGACCATATAGTTGGCGCTACCGGCGTTTTGCAAAATCAAAACGAAGTTTTGAGCGCAAAACAACGAGCGCTTTTTAATGAGGCTTCTGAAAGTGATGTTCCTGTTGTTATTGTGAATCAAGATGAAGCAGTTAAGGCAGAAAAAAACAAAGCGACAACCGAAAAAACCTGGGTATTTAAAGCTGAAAATGTACGCGATTTTGCTTTTGCGACTTCGCGTAAATTTATTTGGGATGCTCAAGCGGTTAAATTTGGCAATCGCCGAGTTATGGCCATGTCTTTCTATCCAAAGGAAGGAAATCCGCTATGGGGAAAATATTCGACCAAAGTTGTAGCGCATACAATCAGAACTTATTCGCAACATACTTTTGATTATCCTTATCCCACCGCAATTTCTGTGCATACGGCTCAACAAGGAATGGAATATCCTATGATTTGCTTTAATGGCGGTCGGCCCGAAAAAGACGGAACCTATAGCGAACGCACAAAATATGGAATGATTGGCGTTATTATCCACGAAGTCGGCCATAATTTCTTTCCTATGATTGTGAATTCTGACGAACGTCAGTGGACCTGGATGGATGAAGGAATGAATACCTTTCTTCAGTATTTAACCGAGCAGGCCTGGGAGCGCGATTATCCTTCGCGCAATGGTCCGGCCTATGCTATTGTTGATTATATGAAAGGCGATAAGAAAAATATTATGCCTATAATGACTAATTCTGAATCGCTACTTCAGTTTCATGCGAATGCCTATTCGAAACCGGCCACAGCATTGAATATTTTAAGAGAAACTATAATGGGTAGAGAGCTGTTCGACTTTTCTTTTAAAACGTATGCGCAACGTTGGATGTTTAAGCACCCATCGCCAGAAGATTTTTTCCGCACGATGGAAGATGCTTCGGCGGTTGATTTGGATTGGTTTTGGAGAGGCTGGTTTTACGGTACCGACCATGTGGATATTGCCTTGGATAAAGTTACCTGGTTCCGTATTAACACTAAAAATCCGGAAAAGGAATTGCCTGTCGATGCCAAAGAAAAGTATGAGAACAGAGATGCTTATATCTCCAATATCAGAAATAAGGAGCTGCTAAAACAAGTTCATACAGAGAAGGATACAAGCACACTCGATTTCTACAATCATTATAATCCTTTTGAGGTTGGAATGAAAAATAAAGATGATTATGCCAACTATATGGCCAATTTAAGCGATGAGGAAAAAGCCCTGTTCGATGCGAATAAAAACTATTATCAGCTTGATTTTTCGAATGTTGGCGGCTTAGTGATGCCTCTGATTTTGGAGTTTACTTATACCGATGGAACGCAAGAAACGCAAAGGATTCCGGCCGAAATATGGAAGCAAAACGACGAACATATTTCAAAAGTATTTGTCACGGATAAAGAGATCCAACAAATTGTTTTAGACCCGCATTTAGAAACTGCCGATGTTGATCGAAACAATAATTATTGGCCTGAAAGAAAAGAGCCAACACGTTTCGAGCTTTTTAAAGAAAAAAAGAGAGCATCGGTAAAAAATCCGATGCAAGAAGCTAAAGAAAATCAATAAGCCTTATTTTATCGAATTGAACCATTCCAAAGCTGCCAGAACAATAGGAACAGCCGCATTTGTATGTGAACCTGTTGGGAAAGTAATTAATTCAACTGTTGAGGAGCTCTGAGCGCTTAAAACTTGTTCGGCATTAACACTTACGGCATAAGGCACGATTTCATCTTCCTGACTGTGATAGAGTCGCATGGCCGTTTTCGGATTCCAATTCAACAATGAATTTTCGCGAAAAGCTAAACGCAAATTGTTTGTTGTATTCGACTTGTAATCATCAACAAAAGTTTGGTTCAATAAGGCTGTCATGTCTGTTGTTAAACTGGAATTGATAGTAGCCAAATCTTTAGTTCCATCAAATAAAGTTGGAATTTGTGCGGCATAAGGAGCGTTGAAGACATCGTTCAAATCAACCACATCATAATATTCGCTATATGCATATAAAATAAAACCAATCAAGGCCGGCGAGCTATACGTACTCATAGCCAACAAACCATCAGCGGTAGCTTCCACATCATAAGGCCCTGCCATAGGAGCGGATGCTTTAAGTGTAAATTGGCTGGTATAAGAAGATTCTAATTTTTTTTGGGTGGCCATAGTTACATAACCTCCTTCGGAATAACCGCAAAGATATAAATCTGTGGAAAAAGTAATTCCATGCTCGTCGCAATAATTTTCGGCCGCAATCAGCAGATCAATACTTGCAGATGCCGATAATTCGGATTGTAAATAAGGATGAACCAATTCAGAAACACCTAGTCCCAAATAATCGGGCATGCAGCTGATAAATCCCGTAGAAGCACTAAGCGCTCCAACCAAACCTTCAACAGAGCTGTTTCCCAGATAACTAGGTGCATTGCTTCGTTTAATTAGCGTACCATGGTGGTAACTCAGCAAGGGATAGTTGCCCGGCGTTTTTGGAACAAATAAACTGCCGCTTGCGGTTGTCAATTCCCCATCTTTATCAACGGTTAAGTATTCCAGTCTTATCGATTCCACATCTGATTCAGGAACTAATGTTGTAGATACACCTGAAGATAGTATACCGATATTAATAAGACTAATCGTGTAGTCTCCAATTTTTGTTGCTAGGACTACATCTCCTCGTTGAGGTTCTACAATTACGGGATCGGTTTCGTTTACTTCTTTGTTACAACTGATTATAAGGCTGCTGAATGCTAAAAAAAAGACGAAATAATAAAGCTTATTGAGTTTCATAATGCTGCTAATTTTAATATTATAATGCCAAAATACAACAATTGAGTAAGGCAATTCAAATTTAAGAAAAAATTGGCTGTCTTATTTTAGCGAATTATTGATCACTCCTGCTCCCAAACAAATTTTTTCTTGCTCATCGTAAATCACTCCAAATTGTCCTGCAGCTATTCCGGCTATTGATTCTTCGGATTGTATAAAATATTGATTTTCTTTTTGAATGAGTTGACCTTTAATAAATTCCGGCGTATGCCGGATTTTAAACTTAATATCTTGAAAAACAGAGTAATCGCGATCAGCAATATCGTTGATGAATTTAAAATCAGCTAACCAAATTTTATCGTCGTATTGCGTAATGGGATCATAGCCATTTGAAACATAAAGAATGTTTTTTTCCATGTCCTTTTTTACCACAAACCAAGGACCTAAACTCAAGCCTAATCCTTTGCGTTGACCAATGGTATGAAACCAAAGGCCGCGATGTTCGCCCAGGCGTTTTCCGGTTTCGAGCTCAACAATATCGCCCTTATTTTCGCCCACATATTGGCGGATAAAATCGTTGTAGTTTATCTTGCCTAAGAAACAAATCCCTTGACTGTCAGGTCTTCCTGCTGAAGGAAGCTTGATTTTATGTGCGATTTTCCGCACTTCGGGCTTGGCTATATTTTGCAATGGAAACATCGCTTTTTGCAATTGCTCATTCGTAATCCGACCTAAAAAATAGGTTTGATCTTTGTGTTTATCAATGGCGGTATGCAGATAGTTTTGTCCATTCCGAACTTCAATACCGGCGTAATGCCCGGTTGAAATTCGGTCGAATTCATGACCGTATTTATCGTTAAAAGCACCAAATTTTATGAGTAGGTTGCACATCACATCCGGATTTGGCGTAAGCCCTTTTTTTACAGTATCCAGCGTGTATTGAATAACCGTATCGTAATATTCTTTTTGCAGATCGACAATCTCCATTTTACAGCCGTATTTTTTGGCGATATAGGTTGTTATTTCGATGTCTTCTTCTTTCGGACAAACATAGCCCGGCTCATCTTCCAAACCGATTTTGATATAGAAGATTACAGGCTCGTAACCCATTTCTTTTAATAAGTGAACAGTTACGGAGCTATCGACACCCCCTGAGACCAAAGCTGCAATTTTCATTCGTTTCCTTAAATTTTCTGCAAAAATAAGGGTTTTTCGTCATTCACCGAGTTTAAACTACCATTCGCCGAAAACTTCTTGATTTCTCTTGCAGATGCTTTTAGTTTCGCTGAAAATTTAAACTTTAAAAATTATACACTATGGAAAATCGTCACAAAATGAATTCAAATGGTCGCGTAGTTACGGGCATTGTTATTTTAGTTGTTGGTTTATTATTCTTATTCAGAAATATGAATATACTTCCTCCCGGTTTGGGATATTATATTTTTAGTTGGAAAACATTGCTTATCGCCATAGGAGCTTTAAATCTTTTGTTTTCAAACAATCGTACAGCCGGTTTTATTTTGATTACGGTTGGAGTGGTTTTTTGGATTCCCGATATTTTTGTGCTCCCTTTCCATACAAGCAGACTTATTTGGCCTTTGGCAATTATAGCCGTGGGTTTGTTTATGTTGTTTAAAAGGTCTGATGGAGCTAGTGGACAAAGGTTTTGGGAACAAAAATTCAGAAACAGCGATGATGCAGATGCAAGAGCAGATCATGGAGGCCAAGCCGAATTTATGGAAGAAGATTATATCGATAATGTTGCTATTTTTGGTGGTGGAGAGCGCGTAGTAACCAGTCAGAATTTCAAAGGAGGCCGATTAACTGCCATTTTTGGCGGTTCAGAAATCCGAATGAACAATGCTAAACTGGCTCCCGGAAATCAGGTATTGGATGTGTTCTTTATGTTTGGCGGCTCCGGTATTGTTGTTCCGGCCGATTGGACCTTAAATGTGGATGTGGTTTCTATTTTTGGAGGATTTTCGGATAAACGATATGTAAGTAAATCCGAAGAGAATACACCAAAAGGAAAGTCTACACTGACAATTAAAGGCTTTGTGTTGTTTGGTGGCGGAGAAATAAAATCTTACTAAGTTTGTCAGAATAAAGACGTTTGAAATTTTATGGTTTTATGAAACATCCGCTTTTTGTAAACAAAACCATTTTTGGATTGTATATTTTGGCCTGGGTTATGCTTATCGGCATTCAAACCCTGGCCTTTTTTCAGTTGTTTTCTGTTTCGTGGTTTTATGCTTTAATGGATAGTTTGCTGTTCGGAAGCCTCTATTTTCTTATCGGAATTGGCGTTTGGTATTTTATCCGTATCACCCAGCCGGATAAAAATAATTTATTGCCTTTCGCTCTCGATCATCTGGCTTCGGCCATTATTATTGTGAGCTTATGGGTGTATGGCGGAACTTATCTTTTAAGTCTGATTTTTTCAAATTCCACGGAATATGTCGATTTGATATGGAGTTCTATCGCATGGCGATACGGAAACGGTTTTATGTTTTATATCATTTTAATCGTTGTTTATTATTTATACGAAAACAATAAAGAAGAGCAAGAGCGCAAAGAAATGGAAGCCGAGCTGCGTTCTACTTTGCAAATTACAGAAATTGATTTGTTGCGTTCAAAGTTGAACCCTCACTTTTTATTCAACAGTTTAAATAGTTTAAATGCTTTAATACAAACCGATACCGAAAGTGCAAGCAGGATGCTTATTCAATTGGCCGATTTTTTGCGTTTCTCCATCGAAAAAGACAAGCAGGAAGAAATTGCTTTTAAAGAAGAACTTGAAAATTTAGAACGCTATATGGCGATCGAGCAGGTTCGCTTTGGCGATCGTTTAAAATTTGTTCACGCTTTTCAGGATAACGCTTTGGATTTGAAAATTCCGGCGATGCTTATGCAGCCCCTTATCGAAAATACCATAAAGTATGGCTTGGGGAGTAAACTAGGTGCTATTGAAGTCTATATCTCCGGCAAAAAACAAGCCGGGGAATTAGTTATCGAGATTGAGAATTCGTACGACAAATCGGCCAATGTTAAAAAAGGATCGGGCCATGGCATTGAAAATGTGCGCAAGCGATTGGAAATGATTTATAAAAATGCCGCCGAATTTAGTATCGAAAAAACTCAGGATGTATTTAAAGTTCGTATTTTAATTCCTCAAAGAGAAAAAGATGCAAAAACTTAAGGTTTTTATTGTTGAAGATGAGCTGCCGGCTCAAAAGCTGCTTGAAAAATGGATATCGGATATCCCTGAACTTAGTCTTGGCGGCATATACTCCGATGGATTTTCAGCGCTAAAAGCAATCCAATCGGAAAAGCCGGATCTTATTTTTCTGGATATAGAAATGCCCAAATTAACCGGGCTGGAAATGCTGGAGCTTCTTGACCATTCTCCGCGAATAATTTTTACAACAGCATATCACGAATATGCCGTTAAAGCATTCGAATTAGAAGCCGTTGATTATCTCTTAAAACCCTTTTCATTTGATCGCTTTAAATTGGCGGTTGAAAAAGTGCTTAGCGCCGGATCTAATTCAAAAGCGAATTTAGAAAAAGCGATTCCTAAACTCAAGAATATCCTGGAAAATGCGCAGCCTCTCGATCGGATAGTGGTTAAGGATGGAGTCGAAATTTTTGTTATCCCGACTACAGATATTCTATATTTAGAAGCACAAGACGATTACGTAAAAATTCACACAAAAAATCATAGTTATTTAAAATTAAGTGCCTTGCAAACCTACGAGGATAATCTTTCTAAACAACAGTTTGTGCGTGTTCACCGCTCTTACCTGGTCAATGTTTCAGCCATTTCCAAAATTGAGCCCTACAATAAAGATTCGAATCAACTTGTATTAATTAACGGAAAAAATTTAAAAATTAGTCGCTCAGGCTTGTCATTATTGCGTAAAATATTGTTTCTTTGACATTAATATCATTAACATCAATTTAAATTTATTATACGTGAAAAAATGTATACTCTTCATTCTTAGTTTTTTCGTTATTATAGCAGTTGATGCGCAGCCATGGATGGAAAATCTTCCTACCGAAAAATCGTCGTCTTCCTATACTTTTTACGATTATCAAAAAGCATTCAATACGTATTGGGAGCCCTACCAAGTAAAAAGAGGTTATTTTACGGATAAGGAAGGTGTGGTTCGCAAAGCCCCAGGTTGGAAACAGTTTAAGCGTTGGGAATATTTCTGGAAATCTCGGGTTGATGCGCAAACCGGAGCATTTAATTCAACCGATATAAACGCTATCTACAAAGAAGAAAAAAGCAAATCGGCCTTTAAAAATAGCGGCGAACTCTGGGTTAGCTTGGGGCCAAGTCATTCCGAAGGCGGATATGCAGGCATAGGAAGAGTTAATGCTTTGGCTTTTAATCCTTCAGATTCCAATATGATTTGGGCAGGAACGGCTTCAGGTGGTCTGTGGGTTACTGCTGATGGAGGAAAAAATTGGTCGGTTTTAAATGACGACATGCAATCTTTAGGCGTAAGCGATATCATTATCCCTTCAAATTTCGCTACTTCTCAAACGATATATTTGGCTACCGGCGACAGAGATGCGTATGATACACGCAGTATCGGTTTGTTAAAATCAGTTGATGCCGGTGCAAATTGGGAATCGATGAACCTTGATTTTACCACGGATCAGGGCGCAATTATTAACCGTGTACTCCTCGATCCGGTCGGGAATATAAATATGATTGCGGCCGGTAATTTTGGGGTTTACAAAAGTTTTTATTCTAAATTTAAAAAAGAACAAGGATTAGCATGGAAACAAGTTTCTTCTTTAGTTTTTATCGATATAAAGCAAAAGCCGGGCAATTTTGATGTGCTCTATGGATCTACAAAATCGGGAGGAATTTATGTGTCTACAGATAATGGAGAAACCTGGACTCAATCCTTAGCCGTTGATGGTGGGCGCCGTGTTGAACTTGCAGTTAGTCCAGCAGCTCCAGGCTGTGTTTACGCTGTTGTTGCAAATGGTGATCACGGTTTAAGCGGAATCTATAAATCTATTGACGATGGAGCAAATTTCGACTTGGTTTATGATGGATCTAATGATGGTGCTAACCTATTGGGCTGGGATTTCGGGACAGATGATGGCGGTCAGGGTTGGTACGATTTAACCATAGCCGTTTCTCCCACAGACACCAGTAAAATTATTATTGGAGGTGTTAATGCCTGGATGTCGGTTAATGGAGGTTTGGATTTTGATATGGTTAACCATTGGTACGGTGGTTTTGGTTCGCCTGCCGTTCACGCCGACAAGCATTTTATGGGATTTCAACCCCTAACAGGAAAATTTTTTGAAGGAAATGACGGGGGAATTTATCAAACCCACGACTTTGAAAACTGGGAAGATATCTCTAACGGAATTGTCCATTCTCAGATTTACCGATTAGGTACTTCTGCCACCGATCCGTTCGAAACCATTGTAGGCTTGCAAGACAACGGAACAAAACTGAATAACGAAAGCAGCTGGGAAGATGTTACAGGTGGTGACGGAACGGAATGCATTATCGATTATACCAATAAAAATATCCAGTACGGTGCTTATGTAAATGGCGAGATTTATAGGACTACAAATCGCTGGCTCTCCACTACAAAGATTTCCTCTAAAATTCCGGGCGATTTAGAAGGCGCCTGGGTAACTCCCTATATTATCAATCCTATCGATCCTAAAGTATTGTATATTGGCTATGAAGAAGTTTGGCGAACAAAAAACAGTGGCGTTTCTTTCGAACAAATCAGTAGTTTTCAAGGCGCAAATCTAGAAGCTATGGCCATAGCTCCTTCAGATACGGCAACGCTTTATGTTTCGACAAGCTCAAAATTGTTTAGAACCAACGATGGGGGATTAACCTGGATCGATGTTACCGGTAATTTACCTATGGGATCGGGCTATATCAACTACCTTGCTGTTAAACACGACGATCCTAATACCGTTTGGCGTGCCATGAGCGGGTATTCGCCCAATGGCGTTTATCAGAGTTCGGATGGAGGCTTAACCTGGGTAAATATAGCCGAAGGCTTGCCTGAAATTCCTTGCAATACAATCGTTCAAAACAAACTAAATACCAACGAAGTAGAGCTTTATGCAGGTACCGATGTAGGTGTTTATCTAAAATTGGGCGACAGTCCCTGGACCTTATTTAGCACAGGGCTTCCCAATGTCGTGGTTAGCGAATTGGAGATTTATTACGATCCTGTAGATCCATCACAAAGCAAGTTAAGAGCCGCTACATATGGCCGCGGTTTGTGGGAAACTACAATATATCAAAGTTCTATTGGAACCGGAATAGCGCCCTTGATAAATCTGGCTGATGCTATATATCCAAATCCTTCAAGTGGTAAGTTTAAAATTGATTTTACAGCATTTGATGGTAAAGAAATAGAACTCGAAGTGCATAGTTTGAGCGGAAAATTAATCTATAAGAAAACTTTATTCAATGCTTCAAACACTATTGATTTGAAAGATTATGCCAATGGCATTTATGTTCTTCAGGTAAAAAAAGGAAACCGCTGGTATGGCCAGAATATTGTTATTCGAAAATAATAGGTTCTGCTATTAAAGTAAATTCAACTGCTTTTTAATCCTTCTTTTGTTTAAATCTTTTTTCGATCTTGGTTTGACAACTAATCGAAAGGGTGTAAATTTGACACGCATATTAATTTGACAGAATTTAGAGTCGCTTTTCGGAGCAGTACCGCCTGATTTTTAAGAGGATTTAGTAAAAAAATAGTCGATTCAAGAAGTTTTGTCTTAGGGATGTTGTACTTTTGCAAGCTATTTTAAAAAGATAAGGATAGAAATTTTGGATGAATGAAGAATTAGATAAATTGGACGATTTTGAGGCGCATAAAAATGCTGAAGATGATGAACTGAACGAACATTTGCAGGGCAAAATGCAGTCGGCTTTGCAAATTTCCGGAATGTACGAAGATTGGTTTTTGGATTATGCTTCTTATGTGATTTTAGAACGCGCTGTCCCTAGTGTTTTTGATGGATTGAAACCGGTTCATAGGCGCATTTTGCATTCTATGCGCGAGTTGGACGACGGCCGCTATAATAAAGTAGCCAATATCATTGGAAACACGATGAAATACCATCCGCATGGCGATGCTTCCATTGGCGATGCTTTGGTCAATATTGGCCAAAAAGATTTGCTTATCGATATGCAGGGAAACTGGGGGAATATCCATACCGGCGACCGTGCTGCAGCTCCGCGTTATATCGAAGCTAGATTATCCAAATTTGCCTTGCATACTGTTTTTAATCCGAAAACAACTGACTGGAAACTGTCTTACGACGGAAGAAATAAAGAACCCGTCGATTTACCCGTGAAATTTCCGCTCTTATTGCAGCAAGGTGTTGAAGGAATTGCCGTGGGATTAGCATCCAAAATATTGCCCCATAACTTTATCGAATTGATAGAGGCGTCTATTCGTATATTACAAGATAAACCCTTCGAAATATATCCCGATTTTCAAACAGGTGGTTATATCGATATTAGCAAATACAACGATGGTTTGCGCGGTGGTAAAGTGCGCATACGTGCCAAAATAAATCAGCTCGATAACAAAACGCTGGTTATCACTGAAATTCCTTTTTCGAAAACAACAAATATTGTTATCGATAGTATTATTAGTGCCAACGACAAAGGCAAAATAAAGATTAAAAAGATTGATGATAACACGGCTCAGGAAGTAGAAATTCTATTGCATCTGGCACCGGGTGTATCGCCGGATCAAACTATCGATGCGCTCTATGCATTTACTGATTGCGAAGTTTCAATTTCGCCAAACGCTTGTGTTATTATAGGCGATAAGCCTGCTTTTATTGGTGTTCAGGAAATCTTGCGCAGGTCGACAAGCCAAACCGTAGAACTGCTAAAAAAAGAACTCTTAATTAAAAAAGGAGAACTTTTAGAGCAATTGCATAATCTTTCGCTCGAAAAAATATTTATCGAAAATAGGATCTATCGCGATATCGAAGTTTGCGAATCCTTTGAAGAAGTTATTGAGGTTATTGATAAAGGATTGAAACCTTTTACCAAACATTTTGTTCGCGAAGTTACACACGATGATATTGCACGTTTGACAGAGATAAAAATCAAGCGGATATCCAAATACAATTCATTCAAAGCCGATGAACAAATCAAGGCGCTAAATAAAGACCTGAAAGAAGTTGATTTTCATTTATCACATTTGATCGATTTCGCCATCGAGTATTTTAAAGATTTAAAAACGCGTTTTGGAAAAGGAAGAGGTCGGAAAACCGAAATCCGAAGTTTTGAAAATATCGATGCGGCAACGGTTGCAGTAGCAAGCCAAAAACTCTATGTAAACAGAGAAGACGGGTTTGCCGGTATATCGCTGAAAAAAGACGAATATGTGGGGATGTGTTCCGATATCGACGATATTATTGTATTTCGTGAAGACGGTAAGTTTTTGGTAACTAAAGTCAACGGAAAAGTATTTGTCGGGAAAAATATTATTCATATCGATGTCTTTAAAAAGGGCGATGATCGCACGGTTTATAATGTCGTTTATCGCGATGGTTTAAAAGGGGTAAGCTATGTAAAACGCTTTCCGGTTACATCAATCACACGGGATAAAGAATATGTTTTTTCGAGTCAGGAGAAGGGAGCTAAAATTCTTTATTTTTCGGCCAACCCAAATGGTGAAGCTGAATTATTAAAAATTACTTTGCGTCCAAATCCCAAATTAAAAAAAACGGTATTCGATTTTGATTTTAGCGATTTAGCCATCAAAGGAAGAGGTGCCAAAGGAAATATTCTTACAAAAAAACCCATTGCAAAAATCATTAAAAAGGAAGATGGAGTTTCAACGCTTGGTGCTATCGATATTTGGTTCGATGATAGTGTTAAAAGGCTGAATACCGATGAGCGCGGAAAATATTTAGGCGCTTTTTCGGGCGATGAAAAGATCTTTACGTTGATGAGTTCAGGCGATTATAAATTCTATAATTTCGACCTGACCAATCACTTTGAAGAAGATTTAGTGCGGATCGAAAAATATGATCCGCGCAAGATAATCAGTGCTTTATATATCGAAGCAAGTTCGAAAATGCCCTATCTGAAACGATTTATCCCTGAAGTTTCAGATAAAAAAGTCAATTTTATTGGCGATTCACCAAAAGCGAAACTGCTCGATTTTTCGATGGATTATAAACCTTTAATCAAGGTAGAAATAAAGCCGGCCAATGGTAAAGAAAATCAAATTCAAAAAATAGATATTGAGGAGTTTATCGGAATAAAAAGTTATAAAGCCAAAGGGAAGCGGCTTAGCGTTGATAAACTAGTAAAATCGAGTTGGCTAAAACCTATTGCTGAAGAATATCCTGAAATGGAGCAAGAAGAAAAGGCCGAAGAAAACGAGTTTATAGAGCAGCAACAAGAAGACACAAAAGGGGAACAAGAGGCTCAAAAAGTCGAATTCGAAATAGAAATGGACGACCAGCACAAAATGATCGACGAAAAAGCGAGTAGTAAAGAGAGCAAACCGATCAAAGATAGAAAAGGCAGTGAAGAGGATGGTCAAATTTTATTAGATCTTGAGTAATTTTCAAAAAAAAACAGAAGCATATAAAAATGAGTGAACAAAAAAATATCGAAATAACTAAAGATGTTTATTGGGTTGGTGTTTTAGACAAAGACATTGTAACTTTTGATGTGGTTATGGAAACCGAAAACGGAACCACTTACAATTCTTATTTTATCAACGCAGAGAAAAAAACAATTATTGAGTCGAGCAAAGAGCGCTTCTGGGAAACGTATATCGAAAAAATAAAAAGCGTAGTCGATCCTGCTGAGATTGAATATATTGTTGTTAATCATACGGAACCCGATCATTCGGGCAATCTGCGAAATTTGTTAAATATGGCTCCAAAAGCCACGGTAATTGGTTCGGGAAATGCCATTCGCTATCTCAAAGATTTAATGGGAGCCGATTTTCCGTATCAAATTGTAAAAGATGGGCAAACCCTTGATTTGGGAAATAAAACGCTTCGGTTTATTGGCGCTCCAAATTTGCATTGGCCCGATAGTATGTATACCTATTTGGTCGAAGATCGTTTGCTTTTTACCTGCGATTCTTTTGGTTCTCATTATGCGAATGATGCAATGTGGGACGATAAAGTGGGCGACTTTGATAAGGATTTTAAATATTATTTCGATGTAATTTTAAAACCTTTTAGTAAGTTTATGCTAAAAGCGATCGAAAAAATTAAGCCTTTACCCATTAAGGCCATATTGCCCGGTCATGGGCCTTTATTGCGCAAGAACTGGCAAAAATACGTCGATCTTTCAGAAAAATATGCCAATGAATTTTTGGCTCAGCCCGAGCGTAAATATGTGTTTATTCCCTATGTTTCGGCTTATCATAAAACGGCCTTGATTGCCGAAGCCATTGCGGAAGGCATTCAAGAAGCTGGCGAAGTGGATGCTATTTTATTGGATGTTGAAAAATCGAGTATTGGCGAATTGGATATGCAAATGGAAAAAGCGAGCGGAATTATTGTGGGTTCGCCAACCATCAATCAAAATATCTTATTGCCTATTTACAAGCTTTTTGCAATTATTAATCCGCTTCGCGATAAAGGTAAACTGGCAGGTGCATTCGGCTCTTATGGATGGAGTGGCGAAGGATCAAAATTGATTGAAAATAATTTACGTAATTTAAAACTCGATTTTTATACGGTTGGTTTATTTTTTAAGTTTACGCCAAATGAGGTTGAACTGGAAAAATGCCGGGCATATGGTCGCGATTTTGCGACTAAACTGCTTGAGGTATAAGATTGATAAAAGATAAAACTTAACCTGTCAGTAATGCGCTGACAGGTTTTTTTACAAAACAGCCTATGTTTTTAGTTCAGAATATTAGTATACTTTTTTCCGGCAAGCTGCTTTTTGATCAGGTGTCTTTTTTGATCAATTCGAACGATAAAATCGGATTGGTAGGCGCCAATGGAACCGGAAAATCGACTTTATTAAAATTGCTGGCCGGCGAATTGGAGTTGGATGGAGGCGAAATTATTATTCCCGAAGGCAAAACGATTGGCTATTTGCCGCAAGAACTTAAAAACGATAGTAAACTCAGCATCTACGATGAAACACAGAAGGCATTTCATCAAATCAACAGCTTAGAAAAGAAAATAGAAAAATTGAATCAGGCGCTCACAAGCCGAACCGATTACGAAAGTGCCGAGTATATGAATTTGGCGCATGAGCTTAGCGTTGCAACAGAGCGCTATCAATTGTTGGGCGGTCAAAACAGGGATGCGGATTTAGAAAAAGTATTGTTGGGATTGGGTTTTACATCCGAAGATTTTTCGCGCTCGCTAGCCGAGTTCAGCGGAGGTTGGCGAATGCGTGTCGAAATTGCTAAAATCCTATTGCAAAAGCCCGATTTATTACTGCTTGATGAGCCTGTCAATCATCTCGATATTGAATCTATTGAATGGCTGGAACAGTTTCTGAAAAATTATTTTGGGGCTGTGGTACTGGTGGCTCACGATCGTGTTTTTTTGGATTCGGTAACGAGTCGTACGATTGAAATAAGCAAAAAACGCATTTACGATTATAAAATGTCGTATAGCGCTTATGTTCTGGAGCGCGAAGAACGTATGTTGGCTGAAAAAGCTGCTTATATTAATCAGCAAAAGCAAATCCAGGATATAGAGCAATTTATCGAGCGGTTTCGGTACCAAGCCACTAAAGCAAAACAAGTTCAATCACGCGTAAAAATGCTCGAAAAAATGGAGCGGATCGAAGTGGACACCATCGATCGGTCCTCCATCAAATTTCGCTTTCAGGATGCCCCTTCATCAGGAAAAATTGTTGCGGAAACCCATAAGTTAAACAAACGCTTTGGCGATAATTTGGTTTTAAAACAGCTCGATTTTGTATTGCTAAAAGGCGAAAAGATTGCTTTTGTCGGCAAAAACGGCATGGGCAAAACAACGCTTGCAAAAATTATTGTTGGCGAGCACGATTATGAAGGTGAATTTAAGTTGGGCTATAATGTAAAAATGGGTTATTATGCTCAGAATCAGGCAGAATATCTCGATTTAAATAAAACAGTATTTGAAACCATTGATGACGTAGCAACCGGCGATTTACGAAAAAAAGTGCGAGACATTTTGGGCGCTTTTCTTTTTAGTGGCGAGAGTATCGACAAAAAAGTTAGCGTTTTAAGTGGCGGAGAAAAATCGCGGCTGGCTTTGGCAAAACTCTTATTAGAGCCTTATAATCTTTTGGTTTTGGATGAGCCAACCAATCATTTGGATATTCAATCGAAAAGCATCCTGAAAAATGCTTTGATGCAATACAACGGCAGTTTGATTATTGTTTCGCACGATCGTGATTTTTTGCAAGGCTTAACCGATAAGGTGATTGAGTTTAAAAAGGCAAGCACCAAAACGCATTTGCGTGATATTCAGCAATTTTTGGAAAAGCGAAAAATCGAGAACTTTCAGCAATTGGAAAAGTTGGGGTTGGCCGATAAGTTTGTAGAAAGGGATAAAAGCATATCGGATAACAAACAAGCCTATCTCGATAAAAAAGAAAACGATAAGGAGCTTCGTAAAATTGAAAATAAACTGAAAATTATAGAGCAAGAAATTACGCAAATGGAAAGCGAAATTGAAAAATCAGATAATCAATTGGCCGATCCGGAAAAGTATAAGGAGCTTATAAAAGACAGCTCTTTTTTCGAAAGTTATCAGAAGCTAAAAACCAATCTCGAAAGTCGCTTAAACGAGTGGGAACGCATAAGTTTAGCGTTGGAAGAAAAGCGTCAGAATTAGTTTGCTCTTTTCATTAAGCTATTGGCCAGTTTAACTAAAACTCGTTTTTTATTTTCGTCTAAATCGATCTTTTCCAGAATTTTAAAACCTTTGTCGTAATAGCAATCCATCAAGCGTTTGGTTTCATTCTCGATATTCAGTTCTTGAAAAATTTCAAGCACACGGGCCACTTTTTGCTCGTCGTTTTCGCTCTGGATGCTATACAATTCTATCAATTCTTTTTGTTGTGCGGGTGATGCCAGTTCGAGCGCTTTTAAATACAAGAATGTTTTTTTATTGGTGCGGATATCGCCTCCGTTCTTTTTTCCAAACACATCTTCATTGCCAAAGGCATCGAGTAAATCGTCTTGAAGTTGAAAAACCATGCCTACGCTCTCGCCAAAATCGTAAATTAATTGGATATTATCAGCAGAAGTACGTGCGATAATTGCGCCAACTTGCATACTGCCACCCAATAGAACTGCCGTTTTCAAATGAATCATTTTAAGATACTCGTCTAAAGTAACTTTGCTTTCCGTTTCAAAATTCATGTCGTATTGCTGGCCTTCGCAAACTTCTTTTCCAACACGATTAAAAACCGTAAAAATATCGAAAAGTAAATCTTTTGGCGATTGAAGAATAAAATCATAAGCCATCACCATCATGGTATCGCCCGAAAGGATAGCCCGATTCGCATTCCATTTTTTATAAACGGTAGGATATCCGCGTCTTATTGGTGCCTGATCCATAATATCATCGTGTAATAAAGTGAAATTATGAAAAGTTTCCAGTCCTAATGCGGGATATATAGCCTGATGAATATCACCATCAAAAATATCGCAGGTTAACAAAGTGAGTAAGGGCCTTAAGCGCTTGCCTCCCATCATTAAAGTGTAATCGATGGGTTCGTATAATTCTTTGGGTTCGCGTTGAACTAATTCTTTGTTAATAGCGGATTGAATAAATTCTTGATATTCTTCGATCGTGTGCATGGTCCGTTTTTAGTTGCGACAAAAGTAAACAAAGCATTTTGATAATTAAAAATCTTCAGGCTTAAATTTCCTGTTTCTAACTTGTTTTTGCATAAGAATAAGGCCGATGAATAATTACCTGTTAATTTAAGCTATCGCAATGGAATAGGCTCTTTTCAGGCATTTTTACTGTTCTAAAATACGCAATAAATAATCGCCATAACCACTTTTTTGCAAAGGTTCTGCCAATTTACGCAGTTGGTCCGCATTGATAAAGCCCATACGATAGGCAATTTCTTCGATATTGCTAATCATCATTCCTTGTCGGTTTTCGATAACTTCTACAAATTGCGAAGCTTCGTTTAGCGATGTAAATGTTCCCGTATCGAGCCAGGCTGTGCCTCTGTTTAAAACGCTTACATTCAGTTTGCCTTGTTGCAGATAATGTTTGTTTACATCGGTTATTTCGTATTCGCCCCGAGCACTGGGTTTAATATTCTTGGCTATTTCCACTACCGAATTGTCGTAAAAATACAAACCCGGAACCGCATAATTCGATTTGGGATTTTTGGGTTTTTCTTCGATAGATATGGCTTTCATCTCTTTATCAAATTCGACTACACCGTAACGTTCAGGATCGTTTACCTGATAGGCAAAAACAACTCCGCCATCTGGATCGTTTACACTTCTTAATAGTTTTGAGAGCCCTTGCATATAAAAAATATTATCACCCAAAATCAAAGCTACCTTGTCTTTTCCTATAAATTCTTCGCCAATAACAAAAGCCTGAGCCAATCCATTAGGGATTACTTGCTCTTTATAAGTAAACTTAAGGCCCAAATGTTCGCCCGATCCAAATAAATTCTGAAAATGAGGCAAATCGTGAGGCGTGGATATTATTAATATTTCGCGAATTCCGGCCATCATAAGCACCGATAAAGGATAATAAATCATTGGCTTATTATAGATGGGCAACATTTGTTTGCTGATAGAAATCGTTAAGGGATGGAGGCGTGTACCTGATCCGCCGGCTAAGATAATTCCTTTCATTGAGTTAAATCTTTTTGAACGCATTGATAAGGCTCAAAGGTAAGAAAAAGTGTAACTAATCAGTATTTAAATAACGGATAATCTTTCAATATACTTTGTGCAACTCTGCGTCTTCTCTGTGATCCTCTGTGAAAAAGCTATTACACTCCCAAGGGGGATGCCTATGGCAAAAGTTGCTCAAAGTTGCTCAAAGTGACACAGAGAAAACTATGATTACTTAAAAACACCCACCATGTTTTGTCTTTCGTTATACTGATTAGTTAGGAAAAAGTAATAAAAGGAGCTTAAAAAAAGATTTTGTTAGAGCTCGTTATTGTCATTATCATTATCGTCTTCTGCAGCTTCCAACAAGGATTCTTTAAATGCGCGGGTGGTCATAAATTTATCCAATGTCAATAAAAGCGAAGGCAACAAGAATAAGTTAGAGATAAGGGCAACAAAAAGTGTAAACGAAATCAAATAACCCATGGCCTCTGTTCCGCCAAACTTGGATAAAGTAAAGATATAGAATCCGAAAAACAGCACAATGGAAGAATAAATCATACTGTAACCTGTTTCTTTAAGCGCTTTCATAACGGAAATATTGATTTCCCAGTTGTTATGCTTTAATTGTAAACGGTATCTCGACAAAAAGTGGATGGCATTGTCGACAGAAATTCCCAGAGCAATGCTAAAAATTAAGATGGTGGATGGTTTTACCGGAATCCCAAAATAGCCCATCATTGCTGCCGTTAAGAGTTGTGGAAGAAGATTTGGAACAAGCGATAAAACAATCATTCTGGCCGAAGTAAACAATAAGGCCATAAGTAGCGAGATAACGACAAGAGCTAATAATAAGCTCTGAATCAGATTTTTAATCAGGTATTTGGTACCTTCAAGAAATACAACACTGGTTCCGGTAAGTTCAACATCAAATTTATCAGGATTAAAAATACGGTCTACTTTTGGTTGTAAGTCGTTTTTCAAGGCTTCTATTTCGTTGGTACCAATATTTGCCATCTGAACAGTTACACGTGTTCGACGCAAATCGTTGTCAACAAAACTATTCAATGTGTTTTGATTCCCCGAATCGATCTTAGGCATATAGGCTAAAATAAAATTCTTCTCCTGATTATTGGGCAGCGCGTATTTTGTTTCGTCGCCATTATAAAAAGCTTGTTTAGAGAATTTTACAACCTCTGTTAAAGACATTGGCCGAGAAAGTTCGGGATATTCTGAAAGCACATTTTGTAAACGATCTATTTTCTGAATGGTGCTAAGTTGCAGAACGCCACGTGGTTTTTTAGTATCGATAGTAATCTCGAAAGGCATCACGCCATTAAAGTATTTTTCGAAAAAAAGCAGGTCTTGATAGAGCACGCCGCTTTTAGGAATATCATCAACTATATTTCCGGTTGTTTTTAATTTACTTACTCCAATTACGCCGAGTATAAACAAAGAAAGACTGAAAACATAAACCCAGTTGCGGTGTTTAGAAACCACTGTTAAAATACGGTCGACCAAGCCCGAAACAATGCCGTCTTCTACGTTGTTTAACTGACGCGCTTTAGGTGTTCCTTTAAACGAAAAGAATATTGGGATTAGAACGAGTGTGAGCAGATAAATACCCAAAATACTTAAGGAAGCAACAATACCAAATTCAACAAGCAAATCGTTTCCGGTAATGATAAAAGCAGCAAAACCGGCAGCTGTAGTAGCATTGGTCAGAAAGTTTGCACTTCCTATTCTGCTCACCATACGTGTAAGCGCTTTAATTTTATTTTGATGAATATTGTATTCTGCAATGTATTTATTGAGCAGGAAGATACTGTTTTCGATGCCGATAATAATCAGCAAGGGGGGGATAATTCCGGTTAAGATCGTAATCTCATAACCCATTAATGCGGTAATTCCTAAGGTCCAAATAACACTAATCCCTACAGTTAGTACAGGGAAAAACACCATTTTAAAGGATCTGAAAAAGATCAGTAAAATAAATGCGGCAACAAAAAGCGCATAAAAAATGAATTTGTTTAGTTCGCTTTTTATTAAATCGCTAGTAATGGTTCTGATATAAGGTAATCCTGATAAATGGATTTCGATATTTTGCTTCTTGGCATAGCTATCAATCTCATCTTTAATAGAATAGATTAAAGGAACCCGTTCTTTTGTGTTTAAGATATCCTTATCAAGCGTAACCATTATCATAAACACATCGGCTTCGCGATTGTACAGTAATCCATCGTAAAAGGGGAGGGAATAAATAATGGTTTTTAAGGAATCGAGCTCGTGTTGTGTTTCCGGTTTCTTTTCAATAACGGCTTTAAAGTCGAATTTTTTTTCTTCCGGATTTTTAACGAGCGTATAAATTTGCGCTATCGAAACAACACCTTCTACACCATCAATTTCTTTTAATTGGTGAGATAAATCGTAGAGTGCATCAAAATTTTCGAGCTTAAACACATCATGATTGATTGCGCCGGCAAACATAACTGCGCCATCCTGACCAAATTCGGTTTTGAAATTTTCATAAGCGATTAGCGTAGGATTATTTTGGGGAAGCATCTGCGCAAGTTCATAAGACAATTTAATGCTGCGCATTTGATAACCAAAAAATAAGGTTATCAAACCGATAATAATCAAATGACTAATACGATATCTTAAAATCCACCTGGCTATATACTTCCACATTTTCTTTCGACGAAATTTAAGCTGCACAACGGCTGCTTTTTAGAAGCCGCAAAGCTAAGGTTTTTTTTGTTTGTATAAAAAAGGGAAAACGCCTTTTTATTTTTTTTCGATCCAATTCAGAATCTTATGAAAATCAAAATCTACCGGATTGCTAACATATTTTTTTGCGGTGTCGTAATCGGCTTCAATAATATACTGCTGGTTGTCTTCGTAAACCATTTTAAAACGTTCGGATTCGATATTAACCAAACGCGGTTTAATTTTTCCATCGGCATCTTCAACATCTTTTAAATAAAGCGGATGAATATCGCCTCTCTGATCCGAAGTAACCATAGCTCCACTAACGCCCTGGTCGAAGAGCTTTTTAACGCCCATTCCTAATAAGGCGCAATAAACCAAATCGAAGGCAACAGGCGGAACACATCTTATTTCATAACCTATTTCTACCGGTCTGCTTTTTACGGAAAGGCCTAATTCTTTTAGTTTTTGTTGAAGCAACACATTAAAAATATGAGCTTTACTTAAATTTCCCAGTTCCGGATGACCGTGTTCGTCGTAAGTAAATACAATGCCCGAACTTTCAATTTCTTCATCACCCATCGAATGAAAAACGCCTTCGCTTACAATTACAACGCCATAATTAATGCCTAAGATCTTACGCTTTAAAATAGAAGAAATAATCAATCGAATAATTTTATCTAAAGAAACTTTTGTTTTGTTAAACATTTCAGGAATAATGATAAGCGGATAATGACAGGCCGCTCCAATACCAAAAGCTAAATGTCCGGCTTCTCTTCCCATTGCACTAACAATAAACCAGTTGCCACTGGTTCTGGCGTCTTCGTAAATGGTTGTGGCCATGCGAACACCTTCGCTTTTCGCCGAATGATAACCAAAAGTTGGTGATCCTTCAGGCAAGGGCAAGTCGTTATCTATAGTTTTAGGCACATGGATATTACTGATAAACACATTGTTTTGCGCCAAAAATTTAGAAATGCGGTTGGCCGTACTTGCCGTATCATCACCTCCAATAGTCACTAATAATTTAACATTGTTTTCGATAAATATCTTGGTATTAAACTCACTGTCTTTTGGTTTATGCCTACTCATTTGTATGGACGATCCGCCTTCTTTGTGGATACGATCGGCAAGCTGAAAGTCGATTTCCCGAATATTGGGTTTTTCGTCGAACAGTGCTTTATACCCACCGTTTAAGCCAATGATACGAAATCCGTCTTTGATAAAAACTTTTGCTACGGTAGCTATTACAGTGTTAATGCCGGGAGCGGGACCGCCTCCTGCAAGAATTATGATCGATTTTTGCATCTAAGAAAATATTAAATTTTATGGTGGCGCAAAGATAGGAAGAATTCGTTGGACTAGCAATTGTAATTCAAGATCATTGTTATCTTAATTAAAGAACTGCATTTGCATAAATTATTTATTTATAAGCGTTTGTTGGAAAATAAAGTATACTTTTGCACACTTTTTTGAATGGGATAATTGATTTGATGCTCATTCTGTTAATTTAAATATATACAATGAAATTTGAACAATTGGGCTTAAAGCCTGCTATTCAACAAGCCTTAGACAAAATGGGCTTTATCGAGCCCACACCCATTCAGGAACAAGCCATTCCTTATTTACTTGATCAACGAAAAGATTTAGTAGCCAATGCTCAAACAGGAACAGGTAAAACTGCTGCTTTTGGTTTGCCTATTTTAGAACAAATTGATAGTAAATCGAACGAAATACAAGCATTAATATTATCCCCAACACGTGAACTGGCTTTGCAGATTGCAAAGGATATAGAAAATTTTTCTTCTTTTATGGAAGGCTTAAAAGTAATACCGGTTTATGGAGGAGCAAGTATCGAAACACAAATAAATGCATTAAAGCGCGGAGGTCAGATTGTTGTTGGAACTCCGGGCAGAATGCTCGACCTAATTAAACGCAGAAGACTAAAAGTTGATCTTATTCAATTTTTGGTTTTAGACGAAGCCGACGAGATGTTGAGCATGGGTTTTAAAGAGGAATTGGATGAAATTCTTTCCAATACGCCCAAAGAAAAACAAACGATGCTTTTTTCGGCAACTATGCCAAGGGGCATTGCGCAGATTGCCAAGAATTATATGAGCGATTACCGCGAGATAACCGTTGGGACTAAAAATAGTGGAGCAAAAAATGTAGAGCATATTTATTATCAGGTTGCTGCCCGCGATAAATATGCAGCGTTAAAACGTTTGGCCGATATTCATTCGGATATTTATGGTATTGTTTTTTGTCGTACGCGGATGGAAACCAAAGAGGTAGCCGACAAATTAATGGCCGACGGATATAATGCTGATGCTTTGCATGGCGATTTGTCGCAAGATCAGCGCGATAAAGTAATGGCACGTTTCCGCAATAAAAATTTACAAATTTTGGTCGCCACTGACGTTGCTGCCCGTGGTTTGGATGTGGATAAATTAACTCATGTTATCAATTATAATCTTCCCGATGACAATGAAGTGTATATTCACCGAAGTGGAAGAACAGGTCGTGCCGGCGAAAAAGGAATTTCTATTTCTTTAATTCACTCACGCGAAAAAGGTAAGCTTAGGGATATGGAGCGTAAAATTGGTAAAGATTTTGAGCGCCGCTTAGTTCCGGGTGGAGCAGAAATCTGTAATGTGCGCTTGTTTAACTTAATCGAAAACGTTAAGAATATCGAAGTCAATACAAGTCAAATAGGACAGTTTTTACCTGAAATTTATACAAAATTAGAACATTTATCGCGTGAAGAACTGATTCAGCATTTTGTTTCTTACGAGTTCAATGCGTTTTTAAAATACTATAAAAATGCACCCGACCTCAATATTGCACAAAGCGGTAAAGACGAAAGAGGTTCGAGGAATACGGAGGGAAGAGGAAGAGAACGCGATCGCAGAGGAAGAGATCGGGGTGAGGATAGAAGATCCAATCGCGACGAAAGATCGGCGGATGGATATCAAAAAAACAAGCGCGCCAAAAAAATGAATATGGCTCGCCTGCATATCAATGTCGGAAGCAAAGACAAATTAAATCCGGGTCGTCTGATGGGTATGATCAATGAAAATCCGAAATTGAGTGCTGTGGAAATAGGTGATATTGAAATCCTTAAAAAGTTTTCTTTTTTCGAAGTTGATCAGGCAAAAGCACAAGAAGTTTTGGAACATTTCAATCAAAAAGATTTTCAAGGAGCAGAGCTGAAGGTAGAATTAACCAAAAGTAAATCGCGGCCAAGCGAAAGTCGGTCGGGCGAAAGCAAATCGGGCGAAAGAAAATATACGCCAAGAGGCGAAAATAAGTTCAGAAAAGAGAGCAAGCCGCGAAGAAGCAAGCGTTAAGATTTGCAAATTCTAAAGTACGCTATGCTTTTTTATTAATTTTGTGATGGACTAAAATAAGCAAAACACAAAAGGGCATGGATATTATTTCCGAAACGGCGTTACTATTGAATAAGGATTTTGGGCAGGAAGAAGAAACGGCCCTTAAACTGCGTGAGGATCTTACGAAAAACGATTTAAAAAAGTATTTGCAATTTGCGATTGCCTGGTATATCGAGACCGATTTCCATGCCTTGGTAAATATTTTTTATCGTTTGGATATTCACGAACAAAAATTCAATGCCCTTATGCAGCAATGTGTAGGCGATGAACTTACTTCCGGTTTGGCCGATTTAGTTTTAGAACGCGAAATGCAAAAAGCAGAAACCCGTTTGGCTTATCGCCAATACCTAAATAAAACAAAAGGGGAGGAATAAAACCTTTTCACTTTAACACATTGGAGCGAGGGCTTTAAGTTATGGAGGGCTTCACTCGAGTGAAACCCTCAATATGGAATTTCATTACAATTTTAATTCTACCCAAGTCGGACAGTGATCGGAATGCTTGGCATCGGGTAAAATACCTGCATCGGCTAAATTTTCGCGCAAATTTTCGGTAAGCATATTGTAATCAATGCGCCAGCCTTTATTATTATTACGTGCATTTGCCCGATACGACCACCAGGTATAATTATGGGGTTCTTTATTTAAAAAACGAAAAGAATCAATATAACCAAGTGATAGAAAATGGCTCATCCATGTGCGTTCTTCGGGAAGAAATCCGGAGCTTTTTGCATTGCCTTTAGGATCGTGAATATCAATGGCTTCGTGACAAATATTATAATCGCCCGAGACGACTAATTTTGGGCGGCTTTTCTTGAGATTTTCAACATATTCGGCAAAATCGGCCAGCCATTCCATTTTAAAATCCTGACGTGCATCACCACTAGAACCGGATGGATGATAAACACTTACAACCGAAAGATCACCAAAATCAGCACGTAAAAAGCGTCCTTCAAAATCGTATTTTTCAATGCCCATGCCATATTCTACATGATCGGGCTCTTGCTTACTTAAAATAGCCACGCCACTATAACCTTTTTTTTGCGCAGAATAGGAATAGGTATGATAACCGGCTTCCGTAAAATCAAAAACAGGAATTTGATCGGCCTGTGCCTTTGTTTCCTGAATGCAGACAATATCAGGGTTTTCCTGTTTTAACCAATCGATAAATCCTTTTTTCATAGCGGCTCGAATGCCATTTACATTGTAAGTTACAATTTTCATGAGCTGTGCTTTTAAATTATGGTGTTATCTCGTTTAAATTTCAGGCTAAAATACCAAAATTCATTTTGATAGAAAAAGTAAATCTAAGCACTCGTTATTGTAATCTTTTATTACTTTTGCAAACTGAATTTA